>NZ_JAPSMD010000429.1 GCF_027856955.1 Falsiroseomonas oryzae
CGGCTATGCCGGCACGGCCATCGCGGCGGAGGCCGCGGCCGCCGGCTTCGCCGTGGTCGGGACCGCGCGCGACCCGGCCGCGGCGCAGCCGCCAGCCGGCGCCGGCGTGGTGGCCTTCGCGGCGGCCGGCGAGGCGATCCGGAACGCCACGCACCTCGTCGTCACCGCCGCGCCCGGCGAGGAAGGCGACCCCGTCCTTGCCGCGCACGCAGCTGCCATCGCCGCGGCGCCGGCGCTCGCCTGGATCGGCTATCTCTCGACCACCGGCGTCTATGGCGATCGCGGCGGTGCCGAGGTGGAGGAGGCGACGCCGCCCGCGCCCAGCCAGCCGCGGTCGCTGCGCCGGCTGGAAGCCGAACAGGCCTGGCGCGCCATGGCTGCGGCGCGCGGCGCCGCGATCGACATCTTCCGCGTCGGCGGGATCTACGGCCCGGGCCGCAGCGCCTTCGACGAGTTGCGCGCCGGCGTCGCGCGCCGCGTCCTAAAGCCCGGCCATGCCTTCAGCCGCATCCACCGCGACGACATCGCGCTGGCGGTGGTCGCCGGCGCCGCGCGGCCGGACGGGCAGCGCGTGCTGCACCTGGTGGACGACGAGCCGGCGCCAAGCAGCGACGTGGTGGCGGAAGCCGCGCGGCTGCTCGGTCTGGCGCCGCCGCCCGAGATCCCCTTCGAGCAGGCGCGGGTGCGCATGTCGCCGATGGCGCTGTCCTTCTGGTCGGAGAACCGCCGCGTCGCGAATGCGGCGACGAAGCGGGCGCTCGGCATCGCCTGGCGCTGCCCGACCTATCGCGAGGGGCTGCGCCGCATACTGGCCGCCGAGGCTCAGCTTTCCAGCAGCTGATCCAGCGTCTGCGCCAGCAGGCGCAGGTCCTCCGGCCGGGACAGCCGGTGGTCGCCATCCTTGATCAGGTGGAGGCGCACGTCGTCGCCCTCCAGCGCCTCCACCAGTCGCAGCGCGTGCCGCCAGGGCACGTCGGGGTCGCGCATGCCGTGCAGGATCCGCACGGGGCAGCGCAGCGGGATGGGCGCGTGGAGCAGGTTGTGCCGCGGCCCGTCCTCGATCAGCGCGCGGGTGATCGGCGTCGGCTCGCCATACTGGCTGGGCAGGTGCAGCACGCCGCGCTCCATGATCTCGGCGCGCTGCGCCGCGTCGAAGGCCGGCCACATCAGGGTCTCGGTGAAGTCCGGCGCCGGCGCGATGCCGATCAGGCCGGCGACGCGGTCCGGCCGCGCCCGCGCCAGCAGCAGCGCGATCCAGCCGCCCATGGAGGAGCCGACCAGCACCTGCGGGCCCTCGGTCAGCGCGTCGAACACCGCGATGGCGTCCGCTGCCCACTGCCCGATGGTGCCGTCCTCGAAGCGGCCTGCGCTCTCGCCATGGCCTGAATAGTCGAAGCGCAGCAGGGCGCGGCCGCGCGCCGCGCAGTGCTCGCGCAGCGCCAGCGCCTTCGATCCCTGCATGTCGCTGCGGAAGCCCGGCAGGAAGACCACGCCCGGTTGCGCGCCGGGCAGCCGCGCCCACGCCAGGCGGTCGTGCAGGCGGCCGGTTTCTTCTGTCTGCATCGGTTCCGCTGGCCCCCACCCCGGCCCTCCCCCGCATGCGGGGGAGGGAGTTACATGTCAGCGCGGCAGCCCGCGTCGTGCGAGGTTCGCCATCAGCGCGCCGATGCCGAAGGTCCAGGGCGGGCATTCGTCGGTGCGGTCCACCTCGTTCTCCAGCGCACCGAACCGCGGCGAGGCGATGCGCACCACGTCGCCCTCCTTGTGGGTGAAGCCCATGCCGGCCTCGCCGCGGTCCTTCACCGGCGAGAAGGGCGTGCCGAGGAACAGCACCGCGCCGTCGGGATACTGGTGGTGCGCGCCGATCATCTGCTTGACCACCTCGGCCGGGTCGCGCGCGATCGCGCCCACCATGCCGCGCTCGTCCAGCACGAAGCCGTCGCGCCCGGTGATGGTCGCGCGCAGCTCCGCCCGGCGCACATCTTCCAGCGTGAAGCCGCCGTCGAACAGGCGGATCATCGGGCCGAGCGCGCAGGACGCGTTGTTGTCCTTGGCGCGGCCCAGCAGCAGCGCGCTGCGGCCTTCCACGTCGCGCAGGTTCACGTCGTTGCCGAGGGTGGCGCCGACGATCCGCCCGCGGCCGTTCACCACCATCACCGCCTCGGGCTCCGGGTTCGACCAGCGGCTCATCGGATGGACACCGACCTTGGCGCCGGCCCCCACGGCCGAGAGCACGGGTGCCTTGGTGAAGATCTCCGCATCCGGGCCGATCCCGACCTCGAGATACTGGCTCCACCACCCTTTGGCGACCAGCGCCTCCTTCACCCGCGCCGCTTCTGGGCTGCCGGGCACCAGGTTCGCCAGGTCGTCGCCGATGATGCCGCGGACCTCGGCCCGCACCGCCTCCGCCCGGCTGGCATCGCCGCGGCAGCGCTCCTCGATCACGCGTTCCAGCATGGATCGCACATAGGTCACGCCGGCGGCCTTCAGCACCTGCAGGTCCACCGGCGCCAGCAGCCAGGGCTTCGATGCGTCGCGCGCCGCGTGATGCGCATTGGCCAGCGCCGCCTTCAGGTCGAGTGCCGAGGGCACGCCGTGGCTGCGGATCGCCGCAACCGGGTCGTCCGCGTTCAGCCACGCGCTGCAGGTGCCGAAGGCCGGCGTCATGTCGAAGGATGCGCCACCGAGCAGCGCGAACACGGATGGTCCCTCTGGCGTCATGACGCGCAGCGCGAAAGCGCCCTCAGTCCAGTCCTCCGGCAGCGCGGCGTTCTCCGTCATGTCCCGGTCCTCCCCCGTTGGGACGCCAGCCTAGCGGGACCGTCGGACGACGCCAGGGGGAGGGGCTCGATCACGAGATGGAGCGCGGCACACGCGACATCCGCGCGAAACCACTTTCCCGCCCGTCCCGCAATCGCGCCGAAACCGCCCCCGCCTAGCAGTGCGCCCGAACACAGGCGGCCCCCGGGCCAACGGAGCGACACGGACATGCATACGCGTCACAGCCTCGCGGCCTCCGCCGCGCGGATCGGCCTGGTGCTCGGCCTGCTGGCCGGCCCCGCCCTTGCCCATGGCGACCACGACGCGCCCCGCCGCAGCGAGATGGGCGCCTTCGCCCGCGACCTGCCGCGCGGCGCCGCGCACCCGACGAGCGCGGCCACCCCACCGCTGATGCCTGGCCTCGGGCCGCTGGACTGGCCTGGCGTCTCGGCGGATCCCAGAGCGCGAGCCTATTTCGCCCAGGGGCTGAACCTGGCCTGGGGCTTCAATCATGCCGAGGCGGTGCGTGCCTTCCGTGCCGCGCAGAGCTTCGATCCGGCCTGCGCGCTCTGCCTCTGGGCGGAGGCCTGGGCGCTCGGCCCGAACATCAACATGCCCATGGACGCGGCGGCGAATGCCCGCGCGCTGCGGGCCCTGGCCACTGCCCGCCGGCACGCGCCGCGGCAGGGCGCGCTGGTGGTCGGGCTTGTGGAGGCGCTGTCGCAGCGCCATGCCGCCGACCCGCGCGCGGACCGCGCGACGCTGGACCGCGCCTATGCCGATGCGATGCGCGCGCTGCTCGCGCGCTTCCCGCAGCATGTGGAACTCGCGATCCTGACCGCGGATGCGCTGATGAACCTCAGTCCCTGGGACTACTGGGCGGATGAGGGGCGCAGCCCGAAGGGCGCCACCGGCGAGATCCTGGCGATCCTGGAGCAGGTGCTCGGGATGCAGCCCGAGGATGGCGGGCGGTCGCTGCGGGCGCAGCCGAACCACATCGGCGCGATCCACCTCTACATCCACATGGTGGAGGCCTCCGACCGGCCGGAGCGCGCGGTGCCGCATGCCGCGCGCCTGGCGGCCCTGGCTCCGGCGAACGGTCACCTGGTGCACATGCCCTCGCATGTCTGGTACCGCCTCGGCGCCTGGCGCGAGAGCCTGGAGGCGAACCGCGCCGCGGTCGCGGCCGACCGCGCTCTGCTCGCCCGCGGCGGCGCCAGCCTGCTCTATGCGGAGGGCTACCACCCGCACAACGTCCACTTCGTCCTCGCCTCCGCCCTGATGGGCGGCGACGGTGCTGCGGCGCTGGACGCGGCGCAGGAGCTCGCCGGCCTCGTCTCCGCCCGTGCCGCGCGGGAAGTGGCCTGGACGCAGCCGATCCAGGCCGCGCCCTATGTCGCCCATGCCCGCTTCTCCGCGCCGGAGACGGTGCTGGCGCTGCCCGCCCCGGCCGAGGCCGGGCCCTTCCTCGGCGGACACTGGCACTATGCGCGCGGCGTCGCCTTCGCCCGGCTCGGCCGCGTGGTGGAAGCGCGGGAGGAGGCGGCGCGGATCCGCAGCCTCGCCGCCTCCGAGGAGGTCGCGGTGCTGGCCGAGGCCGGGCTGCCGGCGTCCGACACGCTTGGCATCGCGGCGCACCTGGTCGAGGCGCGCGCGGCCGCCGCCGCTGGCGA
>NZ_JAPSMD010000430.1 GCF_027856955.1 Falsiroseomonas oryzae
CGGCCACCGCGCCGGCGTGAGGCGGCTGCTGCCACTGCTGCCGGCCTGCCTCGTCGCGGCCTGCGCCGCGCCGCTGCCGCCGCCCATGACCTATCCGCCCGCGGCGGCCGAGCGCGTGGTGCGCATCGCGCTCGCCGAATGGCAGGACTGGGGCGGGCTGGAGCGCGAGGCCTTCGCGCCGCCGCCGGACGAGAGCCCCGAATCCGACCCCGCGAATTTCCCGCGCGTGCTGGCCTATTGGCGCGCGGTGCCCACGGATTACGGCGCCGTCGCGCGGAACCGGCGGCGCTACGAGGCGATGATGGCCGGCGAACGGCCCCCGCGCGGGCCGCTATGGGGCGACTTCGCCTGGTCCGCGGCCTTCGTCTCCTGGGTGTTCGTCTCGGCCGGGGTCGATGCGCGGGAGTTCCCGCCGAGCGCCACCCACGCCTTCTACCTCGACCGGCTGATCGCCGACGCGCAGCTCTACTCCGAGACCGCGCCCTTCCTGCCCCACGCGCCCGAGGAGTATGCGCCGCGGCCGGGCGACCTGCTCTGCGCGGACCGCAGCCCGAGCCCGCTGCTGCACTGGACGCACCGTGCGGCGGACAATGGCCGGGCGCGGCCGATGCATTGCGACATCGTGGTGCGCGGCGCGCCCGGCCTGGTCGAGGCGGTGGGCGGCAACGTGCTGGATGCGGTGACGCTCACCCGCTTTCCCGCCGACACGGTCGGGCGCGTGCTGCCCGCGCCGCCGGGGTCGCCGCGCTTCGTGGTCGTGATGGAAAGCCGGCTGGGGCGGCTGCCGCCCTGGACACCGGGCGCCACGCCCGCGACACCTGAGGCACTGCCCGTCGCGACATCCGCGGCGACGTCGGAGATCGCTGAATGACCCACCTGTTCGACCCCCTGACCCTGCGCGGCGTGACGCTGGCCAACCGCATCGGCGTGTCGCCGATGTGCATGTATTGCTGCGACGGCGACGGGAAGCCGACCGACTGGCACCTGGCGCATCTGCTGCAGCGCGCGATCGGGGGCGCGGGGATGGTGATGGCGGAAGCGACGGCGGTGACGGCGGATGGCCGGATCACGCCGGGCGACCTTGGCCTGTGGGAGGATGCGCAGCTGCCCGGCCATGTGCGGCTGGCGCAGGCCATCGCACGGGCCGGGTCGGTGCCGGCCATCCAGATCGGCCATGCCGGGCGCAAGGGCAGCCGCCTGGCGCAATGGCTGGACGGGCCGGCCGATCCGTCCTGGGAGACGGTCTCCGCCTCCGCCATCCCGATGGGCGACTTCGCCGCGCCGCGCGCCATGACGGAGGCGGAGATCCTGGCGCTGCCCGAGGCTTTCGCGGCCTGCGCGCGCCGCGCCGTGGCCGCCGGCTACCGGCTGATCGAGCTGCACGGCGCGCATGGCTACCTGCTGCACCAGTTCCTCTCGCCGCTGTCGAACCGCCGCAACGACCGCTGGGGCGGCGACTTCGAGGGCCGCACGCGGCTGACGCTGGCGGTGATCCGCGCCGTGCGGGAAGCGGTGCCGGAGGACATGCCGCTGTCGCTCCGCGTCTCCCACACTGACTGGGCGGAGGGCGGCTGGACGACGGAGGAGACGGTGGAGCTCGCGCGGCGGGCCAAGGCGGCGGGGATCGACCTGCTGGACGTGTCCTCCGGCGGCATCGACCCGTCGCGGCAGAAGATCCCGATCGGCCCTGGCTACCAGGTGCCCGGCGCCCAGGCCGTGCGGGAGGGCGCCGGCGTCGCCGTCGCCGCCGTCGGGATGATCACCGAGCCGGAGCAGGCGCAGGCGATCGTCGCGGAGGGCAAGGCGGACCTCGTGCTGCTGGCGCGCGCGGTGCTGCGCGATCCCTACTGGCCGATCCGCGCCGCCGCGGCGCTCGGCCGGCCGGACGCGGTGCAGAGCCCGCCGCAATACGAGCGGGGCTGGAACGCCATCGCGAAGCTGCGGATGCGCATGGAGACGGCGGAGCCGATGCCGCCGCTGTAGCGCCCCGGGGCGTCGGCCTGTTCCCCCGGGAACACGGGTCGGGCCGCCTGCACGGGCAGTTTCCCCTCCGTCGCCGCAACGATGCGGCTGCGGAGGAGAGACGGACGTGATCAGCTTCGACTACGTGCAGCACAGCAACGGCCTGGTCCTCGGCCATGTGCAGCTCCATTGCGCGCGCCAGCTGCTGGCGTGCAAGACATTGTCCGCGGCGAAGGACCAGAGCGGCGGCCTGGTGGGAACCCTGGCCGCCAAGGGCATCACCTCGGTCAAGAACCTGTCGATCGCGACGAAGAACGTCATCTTCGTGATCGACCATGTCCTGGTGAAGGACAGCGTCTGGCGGGCGCATGACGAGTGCGACTTCCTGCTGAACGGACAGTACTACCGGATGACGACCGGGTACCAGCCGCGCGACACGAAGAAGGCGGATTGGCACACCTGGGACAACTATCCGCCGGTCTCGGTGGCGAAGATCGCGCTGCCGCGCAGCCTGATGGCGAAGAAGCCACTGGTGCAGCAGGCGCAGCCCGCGCCGATGAACCAGGTGTCGCTGCCCACCGGTGGGCTCGGCCAGCCGGCGCCGACCGGCTTCTATGCCCTGGTCTCCCCGGACCCGCCGCAGACCGTGGCGACCAACCACTACGCCAGCATGGCGGATCTCGCCCAGGGGCAGGGGCCGAAGGAGAGTTTCTACATGACGGCCTGACCGAGGCAGGCGACGGGCCGGGCCCTGCCGCCCGACCCGTCGCCTGCCGGGCCACCCGCCTTCAACTTGCATCCATCGGCTGGTAAGGTGCCCGACCCCGCCGTAGGGCGGGGGTGGGGGCCAATCGCGGCGCCCCGGCAGGCGGCAGGGCGATGCGCCCCGTGGCCCCGGGTGCCGCAAGCGTCGGGAAGTCGGGTGCCATGAAGTTCTCGGTGGACAGGGCCGTTCTGCTGAAGGCGCTCGCACACGTGCAGAGCGTGGTGGAACGGCGCAACACCATCCCCATCCTGGCCAATGTCCTGCTCGAGGCGCGCGAGGGCGGCCTCAGGCTGACGGCGACCGACATGGAGATCGCGGTGGTGGAGGAGGTGCCGGGCGTCACCGTGACGCGCCAGGGCCGCACCACCGCGCCGGCCGCGACGCTCTACGAGATCGTCCGCAAGCTGCCGGAGACGGCGAAGATCGAGCTGGATCACCCCGGCGGCGACGCGCAGCTGACGCTGCGGGCGGCGCGCTTCGACGCGAAGCTGGCGGTGCTGCCGGTGGACGACTTCCCCTCCATGACGGAGGGCAAGCTGCCGCACAAATTCGCCCTGCCCGCCGGCCAGCTGCGCGAGCTGATCGACCGCACCCGCTTCGCGATCAGCACGGAGGAGACGCGCTACTACCTGAACGGCATCTACTTCCACGCCGCGGAGGCGGGCGGCGCCAAGGTGCTGCGCGCCGTCGCGACCGACGGCCACCGCCTGGCCCGCGTGGAGGAGCCATTGCCGGACGGGGCCGCCGGGATGCCGGGCGTCATCATCCCGCGCAAGACCGTGAACGAGCTGCGCAAGCTGGCCGAGGAGGTGCAGGACGAGATCGCCGTCGCGCTCTCCGACACCAAGATCCGTTTCACGCTGGGGCCGGTGCAGCTGACCTCCAAGCTGATCGACGGCACCTTCCCGGAATACGAGCGCGTCATCCCGCGCGGCAACGACAAGGTGCTGAAGGTCTCGAAGAAGGACTTCGCCGAGGCGGTCGGCCGCGTGGCCGGCATCAGCAGCGAGCGGTCGCGCCCGGTGAAGCTGTCGGTGGACCGCAACCACCTGCTGCTGTCCGCCGCGAGCGCGGAGCTGGGCCAGGCGCAGGAGGAGCTGGACGGCGACGTGGTCAGCTACGAGTCGAGCCCGATCGAGATCGGCTTCCAGGCGCGCTACCTGAACGACATCACCGACCAGATCGTCGAGCAGGTGGAGTTCCGCTTCGCCGACGGCTCCGCCCCCACCATCGTCACGGACAGCGCGAAGCCGGAGGCGCTGTACGTGCTGATGCCGATGCGGGTGTAGCGGCACTCCGGTTGCTGCACCGCACGCCTGCCCCGCAACACCATTTCAGGCAGGTGACGCGGCGGCGCAGCCTGCCATAGACTGGCCATCCGGGCACGCCCCCAGGGGAGGAGGTGTCGGATGGCGGCGCGTCTCCGCCACAGCGGGTCGTCCATAGCCCCGGCCAGGCTGGCGCGGGGCTGACGGGTGACGTTGCGCCCGAGCCCGAGCGCCACCCCGCGCGCGCGGCCATCCATTCTCTGCCCGATCCGTCGCACCGTGCCGGCCGTCGCGCCGCGCGCGGGCCTGCGCGCGTCCCCCGGTGCCGCCCGTTCCCAGGCCGGCCAGCAGGAACCCTCCGCATGACAGACCCCGCCTTCCCCCCGCTGCGGCCGCGCGCGGCCTGGCGCCTGGCCTTCGTCGGCCCGGCGC
>NZ_JAPSMD010000431.1 GCF_027856955.1 Falsiroseomonas oryzae
GGTCGCCGCTGCATCCGGTGCGACCGGCGCGCGATGCGCGGCGATGGCGGCGGCCTCGTCCCGCAGCCGGCGCGCGGCCTCGGCGAGGGGGGCGAGGGGGAAGCGGCCGGCCAGCGCGGTCTCGAGCGAACCCAGCTCGGCCAGCAGCGCATCCGCCGTGGCGGCGTGGTCCAGCGGCACGACCGGGTCCGCCAGCAGGCGCCAGCAGGCGTGCAGCAGCACGCGCGTGTCGCGCACCAGGTTCGCCTCGTCCACCTTGTCGATCAGGTCGTGCGGCGTGTGCCACCACCAGCCCAGCGCGTTGCGCGCCTTGGCGTGCTTCGACGGCTGCTCGCTGATCGAGCCGAGCATGGAGGGGATGCCGATGCCGACAAAGCTGTCGTCGGAGCTGCGGGCCTTGCGCTTGCCCTTGTAGTCCTGGTTGGCGTGGACCCGCACCGCCTCCGCCGCCAGGTGGCGCAGCTCGCTCATCGCCGCGGTGTTGGACAGCACGGTCGCGCCCGTGCCGCCCAGGCTGTCCACGTTGACATGCGCGACGCAGCGGCGGTCCAGCTCGTCCCAATGCGCATCGGCGTACCAGGCGGAGCCGGAGTAGCGGCCATGCGAATGGCCGGACCAGAAGCAGATGCGGAAGCCGCGGCGGAGGACGTCGCGCCGCTGCGCGACCAGGCGCCCCACCTCCATCATGCCGGCATTGGCGGAGCCGTTATCCATCACGCCGAAGTACCAGGTGTCGTGATGGCCGGACATCATCACGAAGGGCGCGGCGGCGCCGCCCGGCGCGTCCAGGTCGCAGACCAGGATCGGCGTCTTGCGCCAGCCCGTGTCCACCTCGGCATGCAGCGTCACCACGGGCGCGGCGCCCGCGGCCAGCGCGTCACGGATTGCGCCGCCATCGGCAGCGGAGATGGTGCAGGCGACGGTGCGCGGCAGTCCCTCCTTCGTGCTGGCGGAGGGGCTGCCCCAGACCGGGGAGATGCACATCTCGTGCAGGTGCTCGTGGTGGCTGATGTGCAGCTGGCCGGCGGCGCCGGCCTGGGTGGCGCGCTGCGCCACGGCAGGCGTCGCCATGCCCTCCAGCAGCAGGATGCGGCCGCGCAGGTCCCTGCCGGCGAAGTCGGCCTCCGTCCCGTGTCCGAGATACAGCGGCACGCCGGAGAGTCCGCCGGGCGGCGAGGACAGCGAGAAGGACTGGGTGATGGCCGTCACCGCCCGCCCGTCCACCGTCACGCCTGCCTTGCCGGGCAGGCTGATGAAGGCGTCGTGCAGCAGCACCTGGGTGCGGTAGCCGTACTCCTGCATGCGGCGCTCGACGAAGGACAGCGCCTCGCGCTCCTCCGCGGTGCCGGACAGCTTCACCCAGCGCGCGATCTCGCGCAGGTTGGCCATCATCTCCGGCCCGCTGACGGCTTCGGTCGGTGCGTCGGTCATGCGCGGTTCCCTCGCTTCGGCGGCGCGAGGCCCGCGCCGATGTCCCACCACAGCCCGGCCATCAGGCCGAGCCCTTCCCGCAGCAGCGGGGCGAGCGCGTGCTCGTCCGGGCCGTGCTGGTTGCAGCCGGCATAGCTGTTCGGGATCCAGATCACCGGCAGGCCCAGTTCCTCCTGGAACATGTCCGACGGGTTGGAGCCGGAGGAGTTGGGCACGACATTCGGCGCCCGGCCGGCGCTGCGTTCCAGGCTCTCGGCGACCATGCGCACCCAGGGATCGTCCGGGTCGGTGCGGCTGGCGCCGAACATGTCGCGCTCCAGCACCGGGATCACCTGCACCCCGCCGAAGCCGCGCGCATCCAGGTGGCGGCGCAGCGCGGGCACGATGTCGGCGCCGCGGATGTCGGCAGTGTGGCGCACCTGCAGGCGGGCGCGCGCCTCGCCCTGCACGGCATTGGTCGGCGCGTCGGGATGGCCGGTGACCTGCGCCAGCACGATCACGCTGGTCCAGCCGAAGATCTTCTCGCCCGTTGTCAGGCCAGGCTCGCCCCAGCCGGGATCGGCCTCGGGCAGGCCCTCGATGGGTTCGACGACCAGCGCGCCGATGGCGCGATTCACGGCCGGCGGGATCGCCTGCGGCGTCCAGCCCTCCACCAGGATGCGGCCCTGCGGCGTGACGATGCTGGCCATGGCATGCGCCAGGATGAAGCCGGGGTCGGGCAGCACGCCGCCCCAGTGGCCGGAATGATGCGCGTGGTCGCGCAGGCGGACGACGAGGTCGAAGGCCACGCCGCCGCGCGCGCCCAGCTTGATCTCCGGCATGAAGGTGGTCTGGCGCGGGCCGTCGAGGCCGATGAAGACATCCGCCGCCAGCCGGTCGCGCTCCGCGCGCAGCAGCTCGCGCAGGCCTGGCGAGCCCTGTTCCTCGCCGGTCTCGACCAGCACCGTGGCGTTGAAACCGAGGCTGCCGCGTTCGGCGAGCACGGCGCGCAGCGCCTCGATGGCAATCAGGTGCTGGCCCTTGTTGTCAACCGTGCCACGGCCATACCAGCGATCGCCGCGCACGGTGACCTGCCAGGGATCGAGACCGTCGCTCCACTTCGGCGCGAGGCCGCGCACCACGTCGCCATGGCCATAGACCAGCACCGTGGGCAGCGCCGGGTCCTCGATGCGCGTCGCGACGAAGACCGGGCCGCGGCCTTCGCGCGGATTCGCCAGCACAGAGGTGGCGAAACCCATGCCCTGCATCAGCTCCGGCAGGGTCTCGGCGCAGTAGCGAGTCAGCGCCGGCAGGCTGCCGTCGAGCTGGCTCTCGGTCGGCACGGCGACCAGGCGGCGCAGCTTCGCGAGGTAGTCGCCGTCGTCGAAGCCGCGCTGCGCGCGCGCGATGGCCGCATTCCGTGACATGTCCACGCCTGCCCTCCCGCGCCGGTCGGGCGATGCTCGCACGGCTGCGGCGCGCGCGTGAAGATGCGGGCCGGCGCCGTTGCGGTGCGGATCAGTCCTTGTCCGCCAGCGTTACGCGCCGGCCGCTGCGCGACGCCTCGGCGACGGCCTCGATGAGGCGATGGCGGTCGAGGGCGGTGGCGAAATGGGGCGTCGCGTCGCGGCCGCTTCGGATCGCTGCGGCGAAGCGGCGCAGTAGGCGCGCGGTGAAGGCGGGCGCGCCGCCAGGCATCCCGTCGGGCAGCGGCGCGGGATCGGCCGGCGGCACGGCCGCGAACTCCCGGCTACCCTGCAGCGCTGCCTCCAGCCGCAGCACGGCGCGCTGGATGCCGACGGGCGCGTTGCCGATCGGCGGCGCGGTGGTGACCACCAGGTCGCCCGCCGTGCCGTTGATCTCGAAGCGCAATCCGGTCGGCGCGTGGATGTCGGCCTTCACATGCAGGCTCGCCACGGCGCCGGAGCGGAGCCGACCGGCGACGAGAAGCTGCGTGGGCGCGGTGACGGGAATGCGCTCGTTCCCCGGCGTCAGGGTCGCAACGGGCTGCGGCGTCGCCACCACGGCCGACAGTTCCGCGAAGCCGCCGAGGCAGGCGCAGAGGGCATCCAGCGTGTGGCCGCCCGGCACGGTGAGCCCGGTCGCGCCGAACCGGGCATCCATGCGGTAAGCCTCGCCGGCCGGCAGCACCGGGCCCCAGTTGTTCAGCGAGGCGGTCAGCGTGCAGGAGATGATGCGGCCGATCGCGCCGTCCTCCACCAGGTCGCGCGCCTGGATCAGCACCGGATGCGCGTGGCTCTGCAGGCCGACCATGTGGCGCACCCCCGCCGTGGAGGCGGCCGCGTGCATGTCCGCCGCCTCCGCCGCATCCAGCCCGAGCGGCCATTCGCAGAAGACGTGCCGGCCGGCGCGGATGGCGTCCAGCACGATCTCCCGGTGGAAGGGCACCTTCACCGCGACGATCACGGCGTCGAGCTCGGCCTCCGCGATCATGCGGCGCCAATCGGCATAGGCGTGCGGCACGCCATGGCGACGCGCGGTCGCCTCGGCGCTCTCCTGCCGCGTGGTGGCGACGGCGGCCAGTTCGAACTCCGGCAGGTGGCGCAGCGCCGGCAGGTGGGCGGCCTGCGCCCAGCCGCGCTCGGGATGCGCGCCGACGATCCCGATCCTGACCGGTGCTTCCGCCATGCCGTGCGCCCCTGCTGCGGTGCCAAGGATAGGGCGCGGGCAGCGCTGCCGGCTTTGTTCGTGTGGCACAGCAGCTTTGCGACCGCGGGGCGGGTCAGGGCGCCGGGCCAGGACGCATGATCGGGCACCGGCGCGCAGACGCCGCCATGCAGTCCGGAGGAACACGATGCCGCCCGTCATCCCGTCCCGCGTGCCCGGCGCCCGCAATCGACCCTTCGCACGCCGCGTGGCGCTGGCCGCGGCGCTCGGCCTTCCGCTCGCCGCCGTCGCCCCGGCGCGCGCGGACGAGTATCCCGCGCGGCCGATCCGGCTGATCGTGCCCTTCCTGGCCGGGGCGGGCACCGACCTGTCGGCGCGCATCGCGGCGGA
>NZ_JAPSMD010000432.1 GCF_027856955.1 Falsiroseomonas oryzae
CGCGCCGGCACCCCGGCCGCCGCGCTCGCGGCGCTGCACGCCGCCTCCGTCGCGGCGGTGCGGGCGCCGGAGGTGCAGGCGCGGCTCCGCGCGCTCTCGGTCGAGCCGGTCGAGAGCGCGACTCCCGCGGCGTTCGAAGCCCTCTACCGTGCCGAGCTGGCGCGCTGGACGGCGCTGATCCGCGAGGCCGGGATCACTGTGCAATGAGCGGCGGCCCGCGCATCACCGCGATCCGCACGCATCTGATGCAGGCCGGCCCGCTCGGCGTCTCCGGCTGGACGGCCGACGTGAAGAACTCCATCACCACCGGCACGCGCAACTGGCTGTTCGTGACGGTGGAGACCGATGCCGGGATCGCCGGCCTCGGCGAGGGCAGCGGCTGGCCGCGCGTGGTGGAGGCGGCGGTGCGCGACCTGTCCCATGTGCTGGTCGGCGAGGACGCCTTCGCCATCGAACGGCTCTGGCAGCGCATGCATGTCGCGATCATGGGCCACGGCATGAGCGGCGTGGTCGGCCAGGGCGCGATCGGCGCGATCGACATGGCGCTGTGGGACATCAAGGCCAGGGCGCTCGGCGTGCCGGCGTGGCAGATGCTCGGCGGCAAGGTGCGCGACCGCGTCCGCGCCTACGCCCATGCCGCCACGCCCGACCAGGCGCGGGCGGCGGTGGCCCGGGGCTACACGGCGATCAAGACCGGCGGCGTGGCCAACCCGGTGGAGAAGGCGGCCGCCATCCGCGACGCCGTGGGAGAGGAGGTGGACCTGATGGTGGACCTGCACGGGCCGCCATGGCTCACCGCGCCCGACGCCATCGCGATCTGCCGCGCGCTGGAGCCGCTGCATCCACTCTTCGTCGAGGAGCCGCTCGCGCCGGAGGACCTCGCCGGCTACCGGCGCCTGCGCGATGCGACGGACGTGCCCCTGGCCGCCGGCGAGCGGCATGGGGGCCTGCACGGGCTGGCGCCGCTGCTGCTGGAGGGGCTGGTGGATGTCGTGCAGCCCGACACCGGCCGCGCCGGCGGCCTGACCGGGCTGCGCAAGATCGCCGCGCTGGCCGAGGCGCGCTTCGCGACGGTCGCGCCGCATGCCGGCTCGCTCGGGCCGGTCGCGGAATTCGCCGCGCTGCACCTGCTGGCCGCGATCCCGAACGCGCTGGTGCTGGAGAAGATGGATCCCGACTGGCCCGGCCGCGCGCAGGCGGTCACGCGCTCGCCCGAGTTGCACGACGGGCACCTGGTCGTGCCCGATGATCCGGGACTCGGAGTCGCCATCGACGAGGCCTTCGTCGCCGCGCATCCGTCCACGCGCAATGTCGGCCTGCCGCGGGGCGGCTGGCCGGCAGGAACGGAAGAGGCCGGGCTCTACAGCCAGCCGCGGCACCCGCGGGGACGCATCGCAAGGCGGCCGCGGTCCTGACCGGAGGCCGGTCACCGCCGCGGCCTCTCCTTCCCTGCCAGACGCCACGCCACCGCGTCGCGTCGGAACGCCGGCAGCTTCAGCGCGTCACGCCCTGGCGTGCCCACCTTCGGTGTGCACATTCAGGGCGATCGCGGGCTAGATGTGCAGCGCTCGGCCGTCCACGGCGAGCGCGGCTTCCTTCACCGCCTCGTTCAGCGAGGGATGCGCGTGGCAGGTGCGGGCCACGTCCTCGGCGCTCGCGCCGAATTCCATGGCGATGGCGATCTCCGCGATCAGCGTGCCGGCATCCGGGCCGATGATGTGCGCGCCCAGCACGCGGTCGGTCGCCTTGTCGGCCAGGATCTTCACGAAGCCGTCGGTGTCGCCCATGGCGCGCGCGCGGCCGTTCGCGGTGAAGGGGAACTTGCCGACCTTGTAGGCCTGGCCGCGCGCCTTCAGCTGCTCCTCGGTCTCGCCGATGCTGGCGACCTCGGGCCAAGTGTACACCACGCCCGGGATGGCGCCGTAGTTGACGTGGCCATGCTGTCCGGCGAGCAGCTCGGCGAGCGCGACGCCCTCCTCCTCCGCCTTGTGGGCGAGCATCGGGCCCTCGATCACGTCGCCGATCGCCCAGATGCCGGGGACGCTGGTCGCGAACTCGCCGGGCTTCACCTTCACCCGGCCGCGCTCGTCCAGCGCGACGCCGGCCTCCGCCAGGCCGAGCCCGTCGGTCCAGGCGCGGCGGCCGATCGCCACCAGCACGACATCGGCCTTCAGCTCCTCCGCGGGGCCGCCCTGCGCGGGCTCCAGCGTCAGCGTCACGCCGTCATTGCCCTTGCGCGCGCCGGTGACCTTGGTCTTGAGCTTGAACTTCACGCCCTGCTTGCCCAGCACGCGCTGGAACATCTGCCCGACCTCGTTGTCCATGGACGGCACGAGGCGGTCGAGGAACTCCACCACCGTCACCTCGGCGCCCAGGCGCCGCCAGACGCTGCCGAGCTCGAGCCCGATATAGCCGCCGCCGATCACCACCAGGTGGCCGGGCACGCTTTCCAGCTCGAGCCCGCCGGTGGAGGTCACGACGACCTTCTCGTCCACCTCGACGCCGGGCAGCGGGATGCTCTCGCTGCCGGTGGCGATGACGATGTGCTTCGTCTCGTAGGTCTCGCCGTTCACCTGCACCTTGCCGGGGGATGCGACGCGCCCCTCGCCCTTCAGCCAGGTCACCTTGTTCTTCTTGAACAGGAACTCGATGCCCTTGACGTTGGCCGAGACGACCTCGCCCTTGCGGGCCAGCATGCGCTTCAGGTCGAGCGCGACCTGGCCGACATTCACGCCGTGCTCCGCCAGCTTGTGCTTCGCTTCCTCGAAATGCTCGGAGGATTGCAGCAGCGCCTTGGACGGGATGCAGCCGACATTCAGGCAGGTGCCGCCAAGCGTGGCGCGCTTCTCGACGCAGGCGACCTTCAGGCCGAGCTGGGCTGCGCGGATGGCGCAGACATAGCCGCCGGGACCGGCGCCGATGACGATGACGTCGAAGCTTTCAGCCATGGGAGATCCTGACCTGCCTTCCGCGTTTCTTGTCGGGCCGGACCATACGCGGGGCGGCGGCGAGGTCAAACCGGCCCCGGCGCCGGGGGCGCCGGGGACGTCCCGGTGGCCGCGCCTCAGGGCAGGCGCGTGACCATCAGCTCGAAGCCGCCGGAGCCGCGGCCGATGTTCTGCAGCCGCAGGCGGATCTCGCCCGGCGCATCCGCGGTCCAGTTCAGCAGGGACTCGAGCCCCTCGCCGCCATCGTCGTCGTCGGCCAGCACGTCGTCCTCGCGGACCAGGGCGACGACGGTGTCCACGCCGCGCGCGAGGCCGAGGGTGGCGATGCGCAGCCTGTCCCCGCGCGCCACCTCCAGCCGCGCCCAGCCCTCGGCCTCCGGGGCCATGGAGTCGACGCGGTAGAGCCTGCCCGGCTCCACCAGCGGCAGCCGGGTGCTGTCTTCGCGGGCAAGGACGAGCGGCGCGGGCAGCGTGCTGACCAGGCGCAGCCCCGCCGCCTCGCCATCCAGGCGGAACAGCCAGTCGCCCGCGCCGCTGTCCTCGCGGGCGCGCACGTACCAGCTCTCGCCGGGGCGGAGCTGGCGGCTGCGATGGGTGGTGGCGTGCAGCAGGGTGACGCTGCCGGCGTCCCGGGGTGCTTCCAGCCGCACCATGGAGCCCGGCGGCAGCTGCAGCCGGCCGAAGCGGCCGTCATGCGTGGCGGCGAGGGGTTGCGAGCCGGGCGGCACGGCGGGCTCGGCGGACAGCGCCTCCCATGCGGCGGCCCAGCCGGCACCGCCGAGCAGCTGGGCCTGGAGCCGCTGCGCGCTGCCGCGCTGGAGGCGGCGTGCACGCCCGGTGACGTTGTCCTGCAGCGTCTCCAGCAGACCTTCGCGCTCCACCGTGGCCTGCACCTCCGCGGGTGCCAGCGCATGGGCGATGGCCAGGGCATTCGCCTGCGCGACGGTCGGGCTGCGTCGCATGGCGGCCACCACCAGCTCCACCGGCGCGGACGCGGCCTGGGCCCCGGCCTGGCTCGGCGGCGCAACGGAGGTCAGGATCGCGTCCCGCAGGATGGCGCGGCGCTGCGCCGGCATGGCGCGCAGCCGGTCGGCGAACCAGGCGCCCTCTTCCGCGCCCGGGCGATGCAGCCAGCGCGTGGCAGCCAGGAAGTTGGCGGGGTCGCCGGCCTCGTCGCCCAGCGCCTCCAGCGCCAGCCAGGCCTGGCGGTCGGGCACCGTGCGCAGCAGCAGCGTGCCGGCCAGGTGGAAGCCGGGCGGCGCCGGCTGGCTGGACAGCAGCAGGTCGCTGAGCGGCGCGAAGCGCGCCTCCGGGGCCAGGCCTGCCGCCTCGCTGACGCTGTCCGCCGCCATCGCCCAGAGCAGGCCGAGCAGCGTGACGCGGTCGCGCTGCACCAGCGGCGGGCGCAGCACCGACCATTCGGCGGCGCCGCCCTTCGGCCGGATCAGGGCCGCCAGCGCGCAGAGATCGGCG
>NZ_JAPSMD010000433.1 GCF_027856955.1 Falsiroseomonas oryzae
GCGCCGGCGCCCGCGCCGGAACCCGAGCCGGACGAGCCCTCCGCCGAGGCGGCCGAGGCGCTGCTGATGGTCCGCGCCATGGTCGCCGCCGCCAAGGCCGATGGCGGCGTGGATGCGGCCGAGCGCGCCGCCATCGCCGCCCAGCTCGACGCCGCCGGGCTCAGCGCGGAGGAGCGCGACTTCGTGCTGGCCGATTTCGACCGGCCGCTGACGCCGGAAGCCCTGGCGAAGGAGGCGAAGGACCCGATGCTGCGCGCCCGCCTCTACGCCGCCGCCTTCGCCGGCGCCGGCGAGGTCACGCCGGCCGAGCGCGCCTGGCTCGATGCGCTGGCCAAGGCGCTGAAGCTGGACAAGGCCGCCGCCGCGGCGATCGAGGCGCGCCTCGCATGACCGAGCTGACGCCCGACCAGATCCGGCTGCGCGACCGCGCGCGCGAACTGGCGCAGGAGGCCGCCGCCCAGGCCGCCGGGACCGACCGCAGCGGCCAGTATCCCTGGCCGATGGTCCGCCGCATGGCGGAAGCCGGCTTCATGGGCCTGACCATCCCGCGCGACTGGGGAGGGCCGGGCGGCTCGGTGCTGGATGCCACGCTGATGGTGGAGGAATTCTCCCGCGCCTGCGCCGTCTGCGGCCGCATCGCGGTGGAGGCCAACATGGGCGCGCTCGGCGCCATCATGGCCTACGGCACCGAGGCGCAGAAGAAGCTGGCGGCCGGCCTGGTGCTGGCGGGCGACAAGCCCGCCATCTGCATCACCGAGCCGGGTGCCGGCTCCGCCGCCACCGAGATGACCACCACGGCGGTCCGACGGGGCGACACCTGGGTGATCGACGGCGCCAAGACCTGGATCACCGGCGGCGGCGTCTCCCGCCTGCATCTCATCTTCGCCCGCGCGGTGGAGGACGGCGAGTTCAGGGGCATCGGCGGCTTCATCGTGGTGCGCAACGCGGAGGGCGATCCGGCCGGCCTGGTCGTGAAGCGCCGCATCCCCTCCCTCGGCCTCTGCGGCATGCCGGAAGCCGAGCTGGAGTTCCGCGGGCTGGAGGTGCGCGACGAGATGGTGCTGCGCGCGCCCGGCGGCTTCGCCCGCGGCTTCGGCCGGCTGATCGACGCCTATAACGGCCAGCGCGTCGGCGCCGCGACGGTGGCGATGGGCCTGGCCGCCGGCGCGCTGGACCACGCGCTGGCCCGTGCCAACACCCGCCGCCAGTTCGGCCGCCCGATCGCGGAGTTCCAGGGCCTGGGCTGGATGCTGGCCGACATGTCGATCGAGGTGGAGGCGGCGCGCGCGCTGATCCACCGCGCCGCGCGCAGCGCCGGCCCGGCCGGCTTCCCGGACCGGCTGGCCGCCGCCCAGGCCAAGGTCTTCGCCTCCGAGATGGCGATCCGCGTGACCAACAACGCGCTGCAGGTCTGGGGTGCCGAGGGCTATTCGAAGGACAACCCGGTGGAGCGCTACCTGCGCGACGCCCGGATGTTCGCCATCGCCGGCGGCACCGCGCAGGTGCTGCGCACCCAGGTCGCCGAGCAGATCCTCGGCCGCAAGCTGCCGCAGACGCGCGACGGCTGGCTGAAGCTGATCGCCGAGGAGCAGGCGGCGGGGAAGCTGGCGGCGGATTGACGCTGCCGCCCGCGATGCACGTCCCGCCCGACAGCATCCTGTTCATCACGCTCGACTCGTGCCGCTACGACACCTTCGAGCAGGCGTCGGCGCCGGCGATGAAGGCCGTGTCGCGGCTCTACGCCGCGCAGGCGCCGGGCCACTTCACCTTCGCCTCGCACGCGGCGATGTTCGTCGGCCATACGCCGGGCGTGCCCTCGCTGCGCAAGCGCTTCGTGAACCCGAAATACGCCCGGCTGTTCCGCCTCGCCGCGCCTGGCGCCGCAGGGCACGGCCCGCCCGGCTTCCAGGTCGCCGGGCGCGACATCGTCGATGGCTTCGCGCGCGCGGGCTACCGCACCCTCGGGACCGGTGCGATGGCCTGGTTCAATGCCCGCACGCCGGTCAGCCGCAAGCTGACCGGCGGGTTTCAGGCCTTCGACTACGCGGGGCGGCTCGGCGTGGCGCACCAGGTGGCCTGGGTGGAGGCGCAGATCGCCGAGGCGGCAGGCCGGCCGGTCTTCGCCTTCCTCAATGTCGGCGAGACGCATGTGCCGTACTACTTCGAGGGCGCGCCCTGGCCGCGCGGCGACAACACGTGCAAGGCCTTCCAGGAGGTGGACCGCTCCGCAGAATGCCGCGAGCGGCAGCGCATGTGCTGCGAATACGTGGATGCGCGGATCGCCCCGCTGCTCGACCGTTTCGCCCACGCTACCATCCTGCTCTGCGCCGACCACGGCGATTGCTGGGGCGAGGACGGCCTGTGGGAGCACGGCGTCTCCCACCCGATGACGCTGACCGTGCCGCTGCTGATCCGCTACCGCGGCACGCCGGTGGAGGATCTGCCAGAGTAGCGGCTGATGCGCGAAGGCGCTTCGCCGGAGCGGTGACTCGGGCGCGCAGGCAAGGGCTGCAGCGTGATTCACGGCAGTGGATCACGCTGCGGCGCGCCCCGGCATCGCGCGATGCGGGGCGCCGCCCCGCCACCTCGTCACGCGACCGTCAGCCGGCCCCGCGCGGTGGTTGGGAAACCCGTCGCCGCGTGACGGCGTCCATGCGCTGCCGAATTGCGGGGAAGCCGGGTGAACGACGAGGAGGGGCAGCCCGCTGGCAGTGGCCGCCGGGACATGACGGAAGGCGAGGGCCAGAGCTCCGGCATCCCCGCCAGCGGCGACTTGCGCGACCTCTCCTGCTCGCCCACCGGCCGCCCCGGGCGCCGGCACTGGCAGGAAGCCACCATCAGCGATCCCGATCTGGCCAACCGCGGCGGAATCTTCTTCGCCGCGATCGAGATGACGCGGATGCCGATGATCCTGACGGACCCGAACCAGCCGGAAAACCCGATCGTCTTCGCCAACCGCGCCTTCCAGGACCTGACGGGCTACGACAGCGACGAGATCGTCGGGCGCAACTGCCGCTTCCTGCAGGGCGCGCAGACCGACCGCGCCGCGGTGACGGAGATGCGCGACGCCATCGCGGCGCATCGCCCCGTCTCCGTCGAGATCCTGAACTACAAGCGCGACGGCACGCCCTTCTGGAACGCGGTCTACATCGCCCCGGTCTACGACCGCGCCGGCCGGCTCATCTACTTCTTCGCCTCGCAGCTCGACATCACGCGGCGCCGCATGTCGGAACAGGCCTTCCGCCAGGCGCAGAAGATGGAATCCATCGGCCAGCTCACCGCCGGGCTGGCGCATGACTTCAACAACCTGCTCCAGGTCGTGCTCGGCAACCTCGAGACGGCGCGCAGCCGCGCCGACGACGACCGGCTGAGGCGCGCGGTGGACAACGCCACCGCCGCCGCCGAGCGCGGCGCGAAGCTGACGCGACAGCTCCTCGCCTTCGCCCGCCGCACGCGGCTGGAGCCGAAGGTGGTGGACCTCAACGCGCTGCTCGACGAGTTCGACGAGATGCTGGAGAGCACGCTCGGCGGCCGCATCGAGTTGCGCATCACCACGCGCCGCCGCCTGCCGCCGATCAGGGTGGACCCCGTCCATCTGGAAATGGCGCTGCTCAACGTGCTGATCAACGCGCGCGACGCCATGCCCGACGGCGGCGTCGCGACGGTGGAGACATCCCTGGTCGAGCTGGAGCCGAACGGCCTGCCGGGCGGGCGCTACGTCACGCTCTCCGTCATCGACCAGGGACAGGGCATGCCGCCGCACGTGCTGGAACGCGCGACCGAGCCGTTCTTCACCACCAAGAAGGCGGGCCTCGGCACCGGCCTCGGCCTGGCCATGGCACATGGCTTCACGCAGCAGTCCCTCGGCCGGATGGAGATCGAGAGCGCGGTCGGCCGCGGCACCACCGTGCGCTTCCTCTTCCCCGCCGCCGATCCGGACTCCCTGCAGCGGCGCGAGGACACGCAGGCCGCGGCCACGGTCGAGGTGCCGCGCGGCGCCGCCAACGAGACGATCCTGGTGGTCGAGGACAGCGAGGACATCCTCGCGCTGGCGCGCGAGCACCTGGAGAACCTGGGCTACAGCGTGCTGACCGCGCGCAGCGGGGAGGACGCGATGGAGGTGCTGGACGGGCTGGGCGAGGGCGGCCTCGACCTGCTGTTCAGCGACATCGTGATGCCGGGCGGCGCCAACGGGCTGGTCCTGGCGGAGCGGGTTCGCCGGCGCATGCCCGGCGTCGCGGTGCTGCTGACCACCGGCTACAACGACGAGCTGGCGCAGGACGGTCCGCACCCCGCCGCCATGGACGTGCTGGGCAAGCCCTATCGCCGGTCGGAGCTCGCCGACCGCGTGCGCGCGGCGCTGAACGGCCGCGCCGCCGTGCGCAGCGCGCGCCGCGTCGCCGCGCCCGGG
>NZ_JAPSMD010000434.1 GCF_027856955.1 Falsiroseomonas oryzae
TGCGCACCGCGCTGGTCAGCGCGGTGGAGCGGTTCCGCCGGCGCGGCTGACCGCGGCGTACTGCCGCCCGGCGCCCGGCGCGTCACCCGCGGTACTGCACCACCAGCCGGTCGCGCGCCGCGCCGCGGTCCGGTACCGCGATCCGCCGCGCGCAGCAGGGGGTGCCCCGGCGGTCCGTCATGCTGACCAGCCGCGGCTGGTCGAGCGTGCGGAGCATGTCCACCGCGGCATAGCGCAGCGCGTCATGCGGGCCTTGCCTGCTGCCGCCGGCGATGCAGTCGCGGAACTCCACCTGGCCGAAATCCGGCAGCGGATACTTGTCGGTGCGGCCCATCACCGTCGGCCGCTCCACGCACCACACCGCGGCCATGCCATCGACCGGTGCCGGCCGGGCGTGAAGCTGCATCAGGTCGGCGCGCCCGCCACCGGCGGGGATCGGGCCCGACTGCCAGGCCACGCTGTCCTCGGTGCCGCGCGTCTCGTTGCGGATGCTCATCACCACCCGCTCCGGCGAATGCAGGGCGAGCCAGCACGCCACCTCGTCGCCCGGCCGGACGGCGAAATCGGTGAAGACCACTTCGCCGTAGTTGCCGCCCAGCACCCACCACTGCGCCCAGGCATAGGTCTCCACCCAGCGCCGGCCATCCCGGAACATCTCCGCCGTCGTCGTGCCGATCTGCGGCAGCGAGCCGGCGATGTCGCGATGCCCGTCGAGCCCGATCCAGACCGAGACGCGGCGCGACAGCGGCTCGCCGGCGAAGGCGCCCTCGATGGGTGCCGGCGCGCCGGGAGCGGACTCCGCGGCATCCGGCACGCGCCAGCGTGCGGTGACGGCGGTGAAGCGGCAGCCTTCCCGCGCACCGAGTATGGCGCCGGACCAGTTGCGGCTCGCCTCCCGCCGCGAGGCGATCGGGCCGGACCCGCCGGCATTGCTGGCCGAGGCGCGGCGGAGACGGTCGAGCAGCGCGCCCCGGCCCGCCGCCATCGCGCCGGAGGGCCTGGTGCGGCGCAGCCGCTTCCACCTCGCTGCCAGGTCCATCCACGCCGCTCCCTCCATCCGGTGGTCCGGATAGGGCCAGGGCAGGCCGCCGCCGGCGACGAAGAAGGCGTCGTAGCCATCCGGGCTGTCGCCCCAGAAGGCGTCTGACCCGGCCGGGAGCGCGGGCAGCCGCTCCGCCCGCCGCGCCACCGCGGCCGTGGCGGCGGCCAGCAGTTCGTCGGCCGCGGCGATGATGTCGCCCACCGGCTCAGTTCCACTCGGCGCGGGCGGCGCGCAGCAGCGCGGCAGCGCCCGGCGTCTGCCGCATCGCTGCCGCCACCGCGCTGGCAAGTTCCTGCCCGGCTTCGCTGTCGCTGGGATAGTGCAGGCCGGCGATCTCCCGATTCCGCGCGACCCGCTCCGCCAGGACCTGCACCGCCGGCAGGCAGGCGGCGGCCGGCGTCTCAGCCAGGATGGCGCCCAGCGCCTGCGCGATCAGGCTTGCCTGGGTGGCGTGGCCGGAGGGGTAGGAGGCATGGCCCGGCACCTCGATCGGCGGCCGAAGGGCGGCGCAGACCTGGGAGGGGCGCCGGCGGTCCTCGATCATCTTGAAGTGCTGCACCGCCAGCCCGCCGATCAGGTTGGCGGCCTGGATCGCCGCGAAGGTCGCCGGATGGCTGCCCGGCGTGGCGCAGAGCAGCCCCATGAACTCGACGATGAAGCTGCCGCTCTGCGCCAGGATCTCGCCCATCGCATCCGGGCGCTCGTCCTCGGCCAGCAGGATCAGCGCGTCGATCTCGGCGTTCACCGCCTCGGTCAGGTTGCCGCCGTCGCGCGTCAGCCGCTCGCGCCAGCCGACCAGCGCCAGGCCGCCCTCGCCGGCCGCGCCCTTGCCGGATTCGCGCTGGCGGTAGCGCCAGGCGGGCGTGTCGGTGAACTCGGCCAGCAGGTGCCAGGCGCGCCATTCCGAGGCCCAGCGCCGGCCGAACCGGCCGTCATGCCCGGCGCGCCAATCAGGATCCCGCAGCGGCTTGAACGGGGTGCCCGAGGGGCTGGCGACGAAGGGCAGGTCCACGCGGTCGGGGAAATACCACCCGCCGCTGCCGCCGGCGTAGCCAGCGTTCCCCTGGTTCCCCTGATTGCCCTGGTTCCCTTGGTTCCCTTGGTTCCCCTGGTTCCCCTGGTTGCCCTGGTTCCCCTGGTTGCCCTGGTTCCCCTGGTTCCCTTGATTCCCCTGGTTGCTGGCAGACATCCACGATTCTCCCTTCCGCGCATCGCGCGGCACGTTGCTTCCACCCTGGCTAGTCGGGCAGCCCGGCGCGCCGGAGCCGCTCCGCGAAGAGGTCGCGCATGCCGCCCTGCAGCGGCGTGCGGCGCAGGAAGCCGCCCAGCGAGAAGCCGGGGTCCAGCTCCATCAGCCGCAGCGCGAAGCGCCGCGCCTCGTCCATCCGGCCGAGCGCGACCAGGCTCGCGATCAGGGTGCGCCAGTTCGCCAGGTGCTGCGGGTTGGACAGCATGGAGGCGTGCGCGGCAGCGACCGCCTGCTCCATCTCGCCCGCGGTGTACCGCGCCTGCGCCAGGATGTGCTCGTGCAGGAAGGTGAAGGGGTCGCAGGGCGCGAGCCGCAGCCCGCGCGACGCCCAGGCGACGGCGTCGGCCCCCTCGTCCAGCCAGCAGCGCAGCGCGCCGCCCCAGCTCCAGGCCAATGCGCAGCTCGGGCCGACATCCACCGCCTGGTCCAGCATGCGCCGCGCCGTGGCGAAGTCGTGCTCCATGTAGCCGTGCAGGAAACCGCGCAGCGCCAGCGCGAAGGCGTCGTGCCGGTCGCGCCGCAGCGCGGCCTCCGCGCAGTCGCGCGCGGCCTGGGTCTCGCCCGGTTCCTCCGCCCAGCCCTGCGCGATGCGCAGCGAGTGCCACCAGGCCGTGTAGCTGAAGGGCAGCGCGCTGTCCGGGTCCGCCTCCATCGCCTGGCCGAGCAACGCACGCCCCCTGTCCAGTGCAGCGCGGTCCATGCGCCGGATCTCGTCCAGCGCGCGCAGCACCAGGTCGTAGGCAGTCAGGTTCGCCGGCGGCTTGCGCAGCGCGCGCTGCAGCTCGTGCTCGCGCAGCTGCGGCGCGATGGCGGCCACCACCTGCTCCGCCACGCGGTCCTGCAGCGCGAAGATGTCGTTCGCCTCGCCGTCGAAGCGGTCGGTGCGCAGGATGGTGCCGCGCTCCGCATCCGTCAGCTCGGTGCTGATGCGCACCCGCCCGCCGGCGCGCCGCACGCCGCCGTACAGCACGTAGCGCACGCCGAGCTCACGCCCCGCCGCGCGCGCATCCAGCGTGCGCGCGGCGAAGGCGAGCGCCGAGCCGCGGCTGACCACGAACAGCCCGTCCAGCCCGGACAGGACATGGACGATGCCCTCGATGATGCCGTCGGCGAACCAGCCTTCCTCGGGGTCGTGGTGGTCCTTGCGGAAGGGCAGCACCGCGATGGAGGGCCGGTCGTCGGCGCGCGGCGAGAGCAGCGGCGCGACCGGCGCGGCGACGAGCTCGTCGGTCTCCACCTCGGCCTGCAGCAGGTAGCCGCGGCGCGGCACGGTCTTCAGCAGCTCCGTCCCGCCGGCGCCGATCGCCTTGCGGATCTCCACCACGCACTGGGTGATGCTGTCGTCGGTGACGAAGATGCCGGGCCAGACCGCGTCCAGGATCTCGTCGCGCGCCACCACGCGGCCGGGGTTGCGCAGCAGCAGGCGCAGCAGTTCGTAGGTCTTCGGCCGCAGCAGCGTCTCGGTGCCGTCGGGCGCGAGCAGCATCCCGCGCCCCTCGTCCAGGGTGCAGTGGCCGAAGCGGATCCGGCGGGCGGTCGCCCTGATCTCCATCCGATGTACCTGAAGCGGTCCGGACCCGAACCTACCGCGCGCCAGGATGGCAGCGCCACCGCCCTGCCGGGCAACCCACGGGCCCGTGTGCACCCGCCCGGCGGGCATGGCGGCGCGGCGGGCGGCGGCCGCGATCATGCCCGGCCTCCCGTCCGTCCCGACCCGGTATCGCGGCGCGGCTGTGTCATGGCGGCAGGATAGCCGGCCGCCGGGCGGCGCGGCCCGAAGCGCCGCCGAACTTCTTCCGAAACCGGCGCGGTCGGCGCAGCCGCCCGGATGGCCTGCGGCAGGGGGGCCATGACGGCCGGCGCCGCAATATCTCTATCGCGGAGGGGCGGGCGCAAGCCTACTCGTAACGGATGATGTCACATTTCAGCAGCCAGGCCAGCGCGCGGTGCATCCGCCAGGCGCGTGCCGAGGGCAGCTCCGCCACCAGCTGACCCGCTGTCGCCGGCCCTGCCGCCAGCCGCTCCATCACGGCGGCGAAGGCGTCCTGCCCGGGCAGCAGGTCGCGCCGCGGCGCGCTGCCGGGCAGCGCGACCAGCTGCAGCAGCCGCGCCAG
>NZ_JAPSMD010000435.1 GCF_027856955.1 Falsiroseomonas oryzae
CTCCTCGGCGGCCCGGCGCCGTTCCTGGGCCACCCGCTCGGCCTCGCGCAGGTCGCGCGGCGACTGGGCGCCGGCGGGCGCGGCGAGGCAGAGCAGCGCGAGCAGGACGGGCCGCAGGGCACGCGGGCGGGGCAGCATGCCCAAGCTGTAGCAGAGACCGCCGGCCGGCGGAGAGCGATGCGGCGTGGCGACTATCCCGCCCCGCCCCGCAGCAGCGATCTGCCGGTCATCGCCGCGGGCTGCGGCAGGCCGAGCAGGGCGAGCAGCGTCGGCGCCAGGTCGGCGAGGCGCCCATCGGCCAGCACCGTGCCCGGCGGCGCGTTGTGCAGCAGCACGGGCACCCGATTGGTGGTGTGCGCCGTGTGCGGGCCGCCGGTCGCAGGGTCGCGCATCAGCTCGGCGTTGCCGTGGTCGGCGGTGACAAGCAGGCGCCCGTCCATCTCCGCAATCGCCTGGCTGATGCGGGAGAGGCCGGCATCCACCGTCTCCACCGCCTTGATCGCGGCGGGCAGGCTGCCGGTGTGGCCGACCATGTCGGGATTGGCGAAGTTCAGCACGATCAGGTCGTAGCTGCCGGAGCGGATCGCCTGCACCGCCTTCTCCGTCAGTTCCGGCGCCGACATCTCCGGCTGCAGGTCGTAGGTGGCGACCTTGGGGGAGGGCACCATGATGCGGTCCTCGCCGGGATAGACCGCTTCCTCGCCGCCGTTCAGGAAGTAGGTGACGTGCGGATACTTCTCGGTCTCGGCCATGCGCAGCTGCCTGAGGCCCGCCCTGCTCACCACCTCGCCCAGGATGTCGGCCATGGATTGCGGGGGGAACAAAGTGAGCAGGAAGGGGTTCAGCGCGGCGCTGTACTCCGTCAGCCCGGCGGCGGCGGCGAAGCGCACCGTCGGGTCCGGCACGAAGCCGTCGAAGCCGGGGTCGAGGAGCGCGGCCAGGATCTGGCGCACGCGGTCGGCGCGGAAGTTGAAGCAGAGCAGTCCGTCGCCATGCTGCATCCCGCCACGGTCGCCATCCGCGCGCAGGCCGTACTCGCCGATCGCGGCGGGCAGGATGAACTCGTCTGTCTTGCCGTCGGCATAGGCCGCCTGCACCGCCGCCTGCGCGGTCGGAAAGCGCGGCGCGTCGGCGGTCACCATAAGGTCGTAGGCCAGGTTCACGCGCTCCCACCGCTTGTCGCGGTCCATGGCGTAGTAGCGGCCGCAGACGGTCGCGATGCGCGCGCCGGGCGGCAGCGCGGCCTCGAAGCGGGCGAGGTAATCGGGGGCGGATTGCGGCGGCGTGTCGCGGCCATCGGTCCAGGCATGCACCAGCACCTCGAGCCCCGCGGCGGTGGCGGCGCGGGCCAGGGCGACGGCGTGGTCCTGGTGGCTGTGCACGCCACCCGGCGAGAGCAGCCCGCAGAGATGCAGCTTCCCGCCCGCCGCCTTGACCTTCTGCACCAGAGTCGTGAAGCCCGGCAGTGTGGCGATGCTGCCATCCTCCACCGCCGCGTCGATCCGCACGAGGTCCTGCATCACCACGCGGCCCGCGCCGATGTTGAGGTGCCCGACCTCGGAATTGCCCATCTGCCCCTCCGGCAGGCCGACATCGCGGCCGGAGGTGCGCAGGAAGGCGTGCGGCCCCCTGGCCCAGAGCGCGTCGAAGCACGGCGTCTTCGCCTGCTTCACGGCGTTGTCGGCGTCCTCCTCGCGCCAGCCCCAGCCGTCGAGGATGACGAGCATCACGGGGCGGTGCGCGGGCTTCGGCATGGGGCGGACCTGTGGATTTCCTTCGCCGCAGCGCTAGGCCGCGGCGCGCCCGGGGTCAACCGGCCCGCTCGCGCCGCAGCTCCGCGACCTCCGCGCGCAGCGCGCGGATCTCCGCCAGCAGGGTCTGCGCGTCCAGGTGCGCCTCGCTTCGCGCGGCATCGGTGGCGACCTGGGCCGCCCGGGCATCGGCGCTCTCGCGCTGCTCGCGCAGGGTCTGGATGCTCTCCACGATCACGCCGATGAACAGGTTGAGCACGACGAAGGTGGCGATCACCGAGAAGGGGATGAAGAACAGCCAGGCCAGCGGGCTGTGCTCCATCGCCTGGCGGACGATGTTGCCGAAGTCGTCCATCGCCATCAGCTGGAACAGCGTGAACAGCGCGGTGCCGAGGTCGCCGAACTGCTCCTCCATCGTGCCGCCGAACAGCTTCACCGCCATCACCGCGAAGACGTAGAAGATCAGCACCATCAGCAGCACGATGGAGCCCATCCCCGGCAGCGCCGCCAGCATCGCCTCCACCACGTTGCGCAGGCTGGGCACCACGCTCATCAGCCGCAGCACGCGCAGGACGCGCAGCGCCCGCAGCACGGCAAGCGGGCCGGAGGCCGGCAGCCACGCGATGCCGACGACGATCAGGTCGAAGATGCCCCAGGGATCGCGGAAGAAGCGGCCGCGGAAGGCGTAGATCCGCAGCGCGAGCTCGGCGGTGAACACCACCAGCAGCACCCGGTCCACCGCATGCAGCAGGCCGCCCCAGGCCTCCATGACCGAATCCGAGGTCTCGAGCCCCAGCGTCACCGCGTTCAGTAGGATCAGCCCGATCACCGTGCGCTGGAACAGCGGTGTCATGACCAGCCGCGCGGCGCGGGCGCGCGGCGTGGCCTCGGCCTCGTCGGCCCGCGTCAGAACTTCCTGCATGATCCCCAGCCCCCCGGCTCCGGCGGCGCAGGGAATGGCGCGGGAGCCCGGTGGATTCAAGTCACCCCAGGATCAGCGCGGGCACGCCGAAGATGCCGCGGTGGAAATGCAGCAGCGCCGCCCACAGCAGCAGGCCCACCACCGGCGGCATCCAGCCGATCTCCGACAGGACCAGCCGGTTGCGGCCCGCCAGGATGGCGCCGAACGGGACGATGGAGGTCCGCGCCGCGAAGCCTTCCCAGGCCGCGCCGTGCCGCCGCGCCAGCTTCGCGTCGATCGAGGGCATGCCCGCCAGGGCCGTGGCCAGGAAGGCGCCGAAGAACACCAGGCTGGCGGTGTCGCCATTGCCGAGCAGGTGCACCAGGGCCCAGATCGTGAAGGACCACAGCATCGGGTGGCGCGTGACGCGCTGGATGCCGCGCGGCTCCTCGCCCAGCCCCTTGCCGCCTACCGCGGTCGGGTTGCGCTTGTGGCTGGCCATGAACAGCACGAAGGCCGGCAGCATCAGGAGAGCCAGGATCCAGCGCAGCCAGGGCGGCGCAGCCCAAAGGAAGCTCGTCTCGGCGTTCTGCCAGGCCAGCACGAGCAGCACGATCGACACGACCGATGCGACGGAGAAGGCGATCATGAACCGCCCTTCGCCCAGACGCGCCACCACCGCGTCACGCAGCTTCGTGCCGGAGATGCCGATATGAATGAACAGCCAGAGGGCGGCGGCGAGGATCAGCAGGGTCATGCGGCGGTTCTACTCCCTCCACCGGCTGTGCGGGAGGGACTCACCCCGGCCGCCAGGCCCGGTGATAGGGGTGGTTCTGCCTGATTGCCTGCGCCCGGTAGAGCTGCTCGGCCAGCATCCCGCGCACCAGGAAATGCGGCCAGGTCATCGGCCCCAGCGCCAGGCGATGCGCGACGCGGGCCAGCACATCCGGATCCAGCCCCTCCGCGCCGCCGATGACGAAGGCGACGGGCTTCCCGGTGGCGGCGCAGCGGTCCAGCAGGGCGGCGAAGCCCTCGCTGGACGGCGCCTCGCCGCCCAGGTCCAGCGCGATCGCCGTCGCGTTGGCCGGCAGCGCGGCGAGCAACGCTGCGCCCTCCCGCCGGCGCACCTCCGCCGCGCTGCCGCGCGCTTCCGGAATCTCCGTCACCGCAGGCGGCGGGCGCAGGCGGGCGGCGTAGTGCTCGTAGAGGTCGCGCTCCGGCCCCGGCCGCAGCCTGCCGACCGCGACGATCGCGAGCCTATTCGTCGTCGTCTTCCGTGGCCGTGGACCCGCCGGACCCGTCATCGGGCAGCGGCGTGCGGTCTGGCTCCAGATGCGGGGCGGAGGGGCTGTCCGGCCCCCACATCCGCTCCAGCGCGTAGAGGCTGCGCGCCTCCGGCTTGAACAGGTGCACCACCAGGTCGCCGGCATCGATCAGCACCCAGTCGGGCGAGGCCTGGGTGGCGTCGCGGCGCAGCTTCAGGCCCTCCTTCTCGAAGGCGTCCTCCAGATGCGTCGCCATCGCCTGGATCTGCCGGTCGGCCAGGCCTGTGGCGATGACCAGGCGGTCGGCGTAGTCGGCGCGTCCGGTGACGTCGAGCACGACGATGTTCTCGGCCTTGTCGTCCTCCAGGCTCTTCTGCGCGGCGGCGACCAGCCGGTCGAGCAGGGCGGGCGCCACCTTCGGCTGGCGGGCGCGGGGGGCGCGCGCAGGGCGGGGCGCGTCGGGCGCGGCCTTCGGGGCGGCGGCG
>NZ_JAPSMD010000436.1 GCF_027856955.1 Falsiroseomonas oryzae
CCGCCGCCGCCGGCGGACGGGCTGGATCCCCCGCCGCCGCCCGACGACCAGCGCCAGAGCCAGCGTGCGCGCGGCGACAACGGAGGGTCCGGGCCCGGCGGGACGGGCCGCGCGTGACCCTGCGCAACAGGAGGCTCCCGCCATGAGCGCCCCGCCGCAGCGCCCCACCGGCTGGCTGGCGCTGGCCTGCCGCCCCGGCAAGGCCGACGGGCACCTCGTCTTCCCCTACGAGGTGACGAACAACGGCCCGGTGCCGGTGCTGGTCATGGACGCCTGGCGCAAGCCGGGTCGGGGGGATCCGCTGGCGGATCCCGACGTCGCGCAGGTCGTGCTGCGGGAGGACGGCGTCGCCGTGGCCGGGAAGTACCTGCCCGCGCTACCAGAAGGCATGGTGGTCGCGACGCGCGCGCTGCCGCTCTGCACGCTGGTGAAGCCGGGCGAGACGCTGGCGCGTGAGCTGCGCATCCGGCTGCCGTTTGCCGAGCAATCCTCCTACCTGCCGGAACTGCTGCTGAGCCGCTACGAACCGTTGGAGCTGCGCGGCCTGGTGCTGGCCGTGGGCTGGTGGCCGCTCGGCCATCCCGGCATCGTCGCGGCGCCGGCACCCTGGGCGCCGGCCCATCACCTGGTCGCGGCTCTGCACCGGCTGCCGCCGGCCGGCACCGCGCAGCTGCGCTTCCCCACCACGCGGCTTGACATCCTGCGACGGCGGGACGCCTTCCCGCGCGGCTTCCCGGACCAGCCGGACCTGGAGGTGTCCTGACCCTCCGCGCGGTTGACGACGCGCAGCCGCCGCCCCCTACTGCATGGAACGCGCCGCCGCGGAAGGACGGCGCCCGCTGGAGGAGAACGGACCCGATGCTCACCCGTCGCAGCCTCGGCCTTGCCGCAGGCGGCCTGCTTGCCGCCGTGCCGGCTGCCCCGCCCGTCCGGGCCCAGACCTGGCAGCCCAGCGGCCCGATCCGCATCATCGTGCCCTTCCCGGCCGGCGGCACCACCGACATCCTGGCCCGGCTCTACGCTCAGCGCCTGACGGAGACGATGGGCGTCTCCGTGGTGGTGGAGAATCGCGGCGGCGGCGGCGGGTCCATCGGTGCGGACGTGGTGGCGAAGGCGGCGCCGGACGGGCAGACGCTGCTGTTCCACAACCTGACCTTCTCCACCACCACCGCGGCGCTGGAATTCATCGGCCGGGCGCCGCATTCGATCGAGCGTGACTTCGCGCCGATCAGCCTCGGCGCGAACGTGCCGATGATCCTGCTGGTCAATGCACAGGTGCCGGCGCGCAACCTGACAGAGTTCGTCGCCTGGGCGAAGGCGCAGAACCCGCCGGCCTTCTACGGCTCCACCGGGCCCGGCAGCACGATGAACCTGATCGGCGAGGTGCTGAAGCGCGACGGCGGCTTCCAGATGGAGCACGTGCCCTTCCGCGGCGCCGCGCCGCTGGTGCAGGACATGCTGGCCGGCCGCATCGCCTTCGGCGGCGACCAGCTCTCCTCGTCGCTGCAGCACATCCGCGCCGGCACGCTGAAGCCGATCGCGACGCTGGCCGCGCAGCGCCCACGCGTCCTACCCGACGTGCCGACGGTGCGCGAGCAGGGCTTCCCCAACGCCGAGCTGCTGGGCTGGAACGGCTTCTTCGCGCCCGCCCGCACGCCGGAGCACATCCTGGCGCGCCTGCACCGCGAGATCGCGGCGGCCGCCCAATACCCGTCGCTGGCCGCGCGCATCACCGAGCTGGGCGCCGAGCCCGGCGGCAACTCGCCGCAGGAGTTCGGCGCCTCGGTCCATGCGCAGATCGCCGCGGTGCGGCCGCTGGTGCGCGAGCTGCGGATGCAGGTCGAGTAGCGGCCGATCCGGCGGCGCGGTTCAGAAGCCGAACAGCGCCGCCGGGTTGTCCACCAGGATCCGGCGTCGCATCGCCTCGTCGGGCGCCCAGTCGGCGAGCAGGTTGAACAGCTGCACCGAACCGACGAGGTGCGCGAAGGAGAGGTGCGGGTAGTCGCTGCCCCAGATGATGTTGTGCGGGGCAGCCTCGATGACCGCTCGGGCCATGGGCAGCGCATCGGCGTAGGCAGGCGGGGTCGCCATGCGGTAGGTGCCGGTGAACTTGACGTAGCCCTGCACCGTCCCGCCCCGCACCAGATCCAGCAGCTTCACGAAGCCGGGCTGGCGCGGCCCGGCCTCGGCGCGGAACATCCCCATATGCGCCACGCTGAAGGGGCAGCGGAGCGTGGCGAGCGTCGGCAGCAGTTCCTCCGTCAGCCAGCCCGGGCCGAGGAAATCCAGGTGCCAGCCAAGCTCGACGCAGCGTGCCTCCAGCCGGCGGATGCGCGGGAGCATGGTGACGGAGAAGCCGGGCTGCGCGGGCTTCACCGGCGAGTGGTTGATGCGCACGCCACGCACGCCGAGCGCATGCATCTCCGCCAGCAGCGCATCGGGTGCGTCCTCCTCCACGTCCACGATGCCGCGGCAGCGTGCCGGGCCGACCTCGCGCATGGCGTCGAGCATGCAGGCATTATCGCGGCCATAGGCGCTGGGCTGGACGAAGACGAAGCGCTCGAGCCCGAGATGGGCGGCGAGCTTCAGGTAGTCCGCGAGCTCCGCGACCGGCGGCTTGTAGCGCAGCGGCTCGGCGGAGGCGTAGGGGTATCGCTCCTCCCGCCCGAAGACATGGAAATGCGCGTCGCAGGACAGCGGCGGCGCGCGGAAGGCGGGCGGGGTGGAGAGATCCTCGTGCACGGCGCTGCTCCTACTCCACCCGCACGCCGGCGCGCGCGATGACGTCGCGCCAGGTCGCGATCTCCTGCGCCAGATGCCGGGTCATCTCCGCGGGCGTGGAGGTGACGGCCAGCGCGGCCTGCTGCGCGAAGGCATCCCGCAGCCGCGGCTGCGCGCAGGCGCGCACGATCTCGCGGTTCAGCCGATCCACGACCTCGGCCGGCGTGCCGTCCGGCACCGCGACACCCCACCAGTAGGACATGTCGTAGCGCGGCTGACCGCCCTCGGCGAAGGTCGGCACCTCGGGCAGCAGTGCGCTGCGCTGCGCGCCGCTGACGCCGAGCCCGAGCAGCGTGCCCGCGCGCACATGCGCGACGCCGGAGGCAAGGCTCGCGATCGCCATGTCCACCCGCCCGCCGATCACCTCCGTGATCGCGGCCGCGACGCCGCGGAACGGCACGTGCAGCGCGCGGATCCCGGCAACGTTCAGCAGAAGTTCCATTGCGAGATGCGCGGAGGAGCCCTGCCCGCCGGAGCCGAAGGTGATCTCGCCCGGGCGCTGCCGCGCCAGCGCGACGAGATCCTGCAGGTTCCGCGGGCCGAGGCCGGGCCGAACCATGAGCAGCGACGGCGAGTCGGCGATGCGGCTGACCTGCTGCAGGTCGCGCAGCGGGTCGAAGGCGGCGTTCTGGTAGAGGCCCGGCGCGATCGCCAGCGAGTTGTCGGTCAGCAGCAGCGTGTAGCCATCCGGCGGGGAGCGCATGACGGCGGTCGCGCCCAGCGTGCCGCCGGCGCCGCCGCGGTTCTCCACGACGACCTGCTGGCCGAGCTGCTCGGTCAGTTCCGTCGCCAGAAGCCGCGCCGAGACATCGGTGAAGGAGCCCGGGGCGAAGGGAACCACGATGCGCAGCGGCCGTGCCGGCCAGGCGCCCTGCGCGAAGGCCGGCAGCCCGAGCGGTGCGAGGGCAAGCCCGGCGAGCAGCGAGCGGCGGTTCATGGCGGTGGTCCTCCCCTTCGTCATCGGTCGCGTCCGACGGCGGCGCGCCAGCGCGCCAGCATCCGCGCGCGCGCCTCCTGGTCCAGCAGGCGGTCGAAGCCGCGGTCAATCGGAATGGGCGAGAGCGGGCGGTCGGACGGGGCGATGATCGGGAACAGGCCCGCCTCGCCCAGAGCCGCCTGGCCCGCCGGCGAGACGAGATGCGCAAGGAACGCCGCGCCGGCCTCCGGATTGGCAGCGCGGCGCGGGACGAACCCGATCCGCGCGATGGCCGGCGCCGGCGCCGCCGAAGGAGCAATGCGCAGCCTAGCATCCTGCGCGACCGCGCGCCGCGCATAGGCACCGAGCACGTGCAGGCCGAGATGCGCGCCCTGCTCCATCGCCGCGGTCAGCGCCATGATCGAGCCGATGGCGCGCGGCTGCATCGCCGCCAGCGCATCCAGCATGTCGTCGAAGGCAGGCTCCTCCAGGCTCCAGCGCAACATCGCGAGGAAGCCGAGGCCGTTCGCCTCGATGTCCGGCAGGACCACCTGGCCGCGGAAGCGCGCGGGCTGCGCACGCAGCAGGGCGGCGATCTCCGCCGGCGTGCCGGCCGGCGCCGGGCCGGCGCGCAGTAGCGTCGCCAGCGGCTCCGCCGTGGTGGCCAGCGCCAGGTCGCGATGCGCG
>NZ_JAPSMD010000437.1 GCF_027856955.1 Falsiroseomonas oryzae
CGGGCGTAGGCCGCGTCGAAGGCCGCCCGCCGCCGTTCCTCACGGCCTCAGTGGCCGTGCCCGCCGCCGTGGCCGCGCGCGCCGGCGGCCTGTACGGCCAGCTCCACCTGCGCTTCGCCGGCGCGCTCGAAGACGAGCGTGAGCGGCACACGCTCGCCCTGGCGCAGCGGCGCGGCCAGGCCGATCAGCATCAGGTGCAGCCCGCCCGGCTGCAGCCGCACCTCGCGCCCGGCGGGCAGCTCGATCGCCGCCACGGGGCGCATGCGCATGACGTCGCCTTCGCGGATGTGGGTGTGCAATTCCACCACGCGGGCGGCGGTCGTGCGCGCCGCCACCAGGCGGTCGGGCTCCGCCCCCGTGTTGCGGATCGCCATGAAGCCGGCACCGGTGGCCCCGGCGCCGGCGGCGCGGGTCCAGGGGGCGGCGATGCGCAGCGACCCCGCGGATATCTCCTGGGCGCGGGCGCGGGGCGCGATCGCGCCGGCCAGCAGGAGGCCGAGCGCGGCGCGGCGGGAGAAGGGGGTCATGCTGCGCGCCCCACGGTCCTGCGCCGTGGCTGGGCTGCGGGGGCGGGCGCGACATCATTGCGGACGGCGACAAGCGGGCCGGACGCCGTGGTGGCGTGACGGGTGAGGGACATGGATGCGATTCCTGAATCCGTTGTGACGCGGGACGGCTTCAGGAGGTCGGCGGTGCCCTCGGGCGGCAGGAGGGCGAGGGGCCGGGAGCCGGCAACGGGGCCGGCGGGGGCGGCTGCGGATCGGCGCTCTGCGCCAGGATGACGGGGGCGACCGCGACGACGGGCGGCGGCGTCAGCGCGAGGCCGGCGGGCCCGAGGCAGGCCGGGCATATCCCGCCGACGGCATGATGGTCGTGCTGCGCGTCCCCGGGCTCCGACGGCAGCACCACGCGGTGCAGCCCCTCCGGCGTGCAGATCTCGACCGCGAACCCCTCCGCCGGGGCGGCGAGGCGCAGGCAATGGCCGAAGGCCGTGCCCCACTGCAGCAGCAGCAGGACGACCAGCAGGCGCGTCAGGGCGGGGCGCAGGCGCACCTTGGGACCTTACCATCCCCGGAACTGGCTGGGGAAGCGGCTCACGCCAGCTCGTACTCGACCTCCGGAACGTAGTGCGCCGCCTCCTTGCCGAGGCGGGAGGAGAAAAGGGTGAAATGCTCTACCGGCACCGGCGCCGGCCGGAACAGGGCGTGCGCCTGCACGAAGGAGATCAGCTTGCCCGTCTCCGCCTTGTCGGTGCGGGCGAGGGTGACATGCGGGGCGAAGCGGCGTCGCTCCGGCTCCAGCCCGACGCGCTGCAGCGCGGTCTCCACCTTGCCCTGCAGCCGGGCCAGGGCCTCGGACCGCTCCGCGGGGACGTAGAGGGACTGGATGCGCCCGGCCTTCTCGAAGGTGCCGATGCCTGCCAGCGCCAGGTCGAAGCGCGGGGCGCGGATGGCGGCGAGGGCGGCATCCACCTCCTCCGCCCGCCAGGGCTCGATCTCGCCGATGAAGCGGAGGGTCAGGTGATAGTTCTCCGGCGGCACCCACTTCGCCCCAGGGATGCCGCCGGCCAGGGCCCCGAGTTGGGTCTTCACCAGGGCGGGCAGCGCCAGGGCGACGAAGAGACGCAGCATCAGGGTCGCTCCGCGAACAGGGGGGGCCCCGTGGTGGACAGGCCCTCAGCCTGCGGCGGAAACGCGCACCCGGTCCAGAAGGGTTTCGATGAAGGGCAGCATGCGCCGGGCGATGATGTCGGCCCCCTGGGCGGTGGGGTGGATGCGGTCCGGCTGGTTCAGCGCCGGGTCGCCGGCCACGCCGTCCAGCAGGAAGGGGTAGAAGATCACCTCGGTCCGTTCGCGCGAAAGTGTCTCGAACACCTCGGCGAAGTCCCGGCCGTAGTCCCGTCCGAGATTGGGGGGCGCGACCATGCCGGCCAGCAGGGTCGGGATGTTGCGCCGGGCCAGCGCGTCCAGGATGGCGGTCAGGTTGGCGCGCATCTGCTGCGGCGTCAGGCCGCGCAGCCCGTCATTGCCTCCAAGCGCCACGATGGCCGCGTGCGGCCGGTCCGCGAGCGACCATTCGATGCGCGCCCGCCCGCCTGCGGTGGTGTCGCCCGAGACGCCGGCATCGATCACCCGCACGTTGCGCCCGCGTTCGCGCAGCAGCGCCTGGATGCGTGCTGGCGGCCCCTCCGACCGCGCAAGGCCGTAGCCCGCGGTAATCGAATCGCCGAGCATGAGCAGCCGGATCTCGCCGCCCTGGGTGGCCTGGGCACGGGCGGCGCTCGTTCCGGCGAGCAACATTCCGAGACCTGCCACCGCCTTTCGCAGCGCGGCACGGCGCCCATATTCGGGCAAACCGCCGACGGATCCCCTGCCCGTGACATCTCCCCTGATCGAGGCCAGCGGCCTCGTCTTCACTGCCGCTGCGGCCTCCGGTCCCGTGCAGGTGCTGCGCGGCGTGGACCTGTCCGTGACCACCGGGGAGGCGGTCGGCATCGTCGGACCTTCGGGTTCGGGCAAGACGTCGCTCCTGATGCTGCTGGCCGGGCTCGAGCGGCCGACCGCGGGGCGGCTGACCGTCGCCGGGCGGGACCTGGGCGCCCTCGACGAGGATGCGCTGGCCCGCTTTCGCCGCGACGAAGTGGGGATCGTCTTCCAGGCCTTCCACCTTGTGCCCACCATGACGGCGCTGGAGAACGTGGCGATCCCGCTGGAATTCGCCGGGCGGCGCGACGCCTTCGACCGCGCCGCGGCCGCGCTGCAGGAGGTCGGGCTGGGCCACCGGCTGGAGCACTACCCCGGCCAGATGTCGGGCGGCGAGCAGCAGCGCGTGGCGCTGGCCCGCGCCGTAGTGGCCGAGCCGCGGCTGATCCTGGCCGACGAGCCCACCGGCAACCTGGACCGCGCCACCGGCACGGTGGTGATGGACCTGCTGTTCGGCCTGCGGGCGCGGCTCGGCACCACGCTGCTGCTGATCACCCACGATCCGGCGCTGGCCGAGCGCTGCGGTCGCCAGGTGCGGATCGAGGACGGCCGCATCGTCAGCGACACGCCGGCGATCCGGCTGGCGGCCGAATGACCTCCCACCTCATCCACGCCCTCCGCCTCGCCCGGCGGGAGCTGCGCGGCGGGCTGAAGTCGCTGCGCATCGTGCTGGCCTGCCTCGCCCTCGGCGTCGCCGCCATCACCGCGGTCGGCACGCTGCGCGCCGCGATCGACGCCGGGCTGCAGGCCGACGGCGCCCGCCTGCTCGGTGGCGACATCGAGGTGCGCACCACCCAGCGCCCGCTGCCCCAGGCGGCACAGGACTGGGCAACGGCGCGCGGCGCGACGCTCTCCGAGGTGGTGGAGATGCGCGCCATGGCCATTGCCCCCTCCGGTGAGCGGGCGCTGGTGGAACTCAAGGGCGTGGACGGCGCCTATCCGCTGTACGGCGCCTTGGCCCTGGCCCCCGACACCGCCAGCCTGGCGCGGCGGGACGGGCGGTTCGGCGTGGCGCTCGACCCGGCGGTGGTGGACCGGCTGGGCCTGAACCTCGGCGACCCGGTCCGCATCGGCGAGGCCACCTTCCGCTTCGTCGCGGTGATCGCGACCGAGCCCGACCGGGTGGCGAGCCCGACCGTGCTCGGCCCGCGCGCCATGGTGGAGATGGCGGCGATCGCGGAGACCGCGCTGATCCAGCCGGGCTCGCTGGTCGCCTGGGACACCCGCGTGCGGCTGCCGGCCGGCACCGAATCGCGCGGCTTCGCGCGCGCCTGGCAGGCGGCGACGGGCGATGCCGGCTGGCGGGTGCGCTTCGCCGGCCAGGCGGAGCCCGGGGTCAACCGCTTCCTGGACCGCGCGGCATCCTTTCTGGTGCTGGCGGGCCTGACCGCGCTGCTGGTGGGCGGGATCGGCGTCGCCACGGGCGTGCGCGCCTGGCTGGAAGCGCGCGGCCGCACCATCGCGACGCTGCGCTGCCTGGGCGCTCCGGCGGGCACCATCCTGGCGACCTACCTGATCCAGGTTCTGGCCCTGGCGGTGGTGGGGATCGGCATCGGGCTGGTCGCGGGCTTCGGCCTGACCTGGCTGGCGGCCCAGGCCCTGGCGGGCTCGCTGCCGGTGCCGCCGCGACTCGGCATCTATCCGCGGGAGATGGGGCTGGCGGCGCTGTACGGCCTGCTCACGGCGCTGGCCTTCGCGCTGTGGCCGCTCGGCCGGGCGCAGCGCATCCCCGGCGCCGCGCTGTTCCGCGACACCATCACGGCGGCGCCCGGCTGGCCCTCGCGCGGGCTGGTCGTGGCGAATGCGGCCGCCGCGCTGGCGCTGGCCGTGCTGGTGGTCGGCACGGCGGAGCAGCCGGCCTTCGCGCTCGGCTTCGTGGCCGGC
>NZ_JAPSMD010000438.1 GCF_027856955.1 Falsiroseomonas oryzae
CAGGCGTCGCGCCAGCGTCGGCCCGCGATGCTGCGCCCGCGGCGCCGCCGTGCTGCGCGTGGTGGCGCCCTCCATGCCCGCGCTGGCGGCATCAGGCCCCGTGCCGACGGGCATGCGGCTTCCTACCTCGCTCGGCGCTTCCCCCTGGCGAGCCTATGCACCGCGGCCGGCGGCTCGCAACGCGCCAACGGGCCGCGGCGCAAGAGTTGATCGGCGGGGCCGGCGGTCAGCCGGCCAGCAGCGCCTCCACCATGTCGCGGGTCGGCGTCGCGCCGTCGCGCGCGCGCAGCGCGCCGGCAGCGGAGGCGAAGCGCATCACCGCCTCGATCGGCTGGCCTTCCGCGATGGCCAGCGCATAGGCGCCGTGGAACACGTCGCCTGCGCCGGTGGTGTTGGTGGCCTGCACGCGGAAGGCAGGGGTCCGGCGCGGGGTCGGGTCCTCCCGTGTCATCCACAGCGTACCCTTCTCTCCCTGGGTCACGGCGGCGACCCGGCACCCCGCCTCGATCGCCCGATGCAGCGCGTCCACCGGCTTCTGCCCCGGGGCGAAATTCGCGAGGCCCGGGACCGAGAACACCGCGTGGTCCACGCGCGGGATCAGGTCGAGCAGGATGCGCGTCTCGCTCTTCTCGCCGTCGATCACCGTCGGCACGCCCTTCGCGCGCGCGTGGTCCAGCGCGCGCGCCGCGCCCTCCGGCCAGCGCGGGTCGCAGAGGAAGGCCTGCGCCGTGTCGATCAGGTGCAGCGGCAGCCAGTCCGGCTCGGTGCCGAGGTTGTCGCCGCGGTAGCTGTAGATGCTGCGCTCGCCCATCGGGTCCACCAGCACGGCGGAGACCGGCGTGCGCCCGCCCGGCGCGAGCCGGCAATGCGAGACATCCACCCCCTGCTCCGCCAGCGCGGCCAGCAGGGGGCGGCCGTTGAGGTCGTCCCCCACCCGGCCCCAGAAGATGCAGTTGCCTCCCAGCCGGCTGACGGCGATGGAGGCGTTGGCCGCCAGCCCACCGGCCCCGAGCGCATAGGACCGCGCGCGGTTCTTGGAGGGCGGCTGGACGATGTCGTCCACGTGGAAGGTGTGGTCCATGACGACGCTGCCGAGGCAGACGACGACGGGGCGGGGGTCGAGGGCCATGCGAGGCAGGCTGCCCTCCCCCGCGGTGCCCCGCCAAGCGGAGATTGCCCTCCCCGACTGGCTGAGAGCGCGGCTGCTGCATGTCGCGCCGGAGGTGCTGGTGCTGGACAAGCCGGCCGGCCTGCCGGTCTCGGCGCGGTCGGGCGAGAGCCTGGAACGCTGGCTACCCGCGCTGCGCCTGGGCAAGCGGCGCGACCCGCACCCCGCGCACCGGCTGGATGCCGACACCGCCGGCTGCCTGGTGCTGGGCCGCACCGCGCCGATGCTGGCGCGGCTGAATGCGCTGTTCGCCGAACGGCGGGTGGAGAAGACCTACTGGGCCGTGCTGCGCGGCGACCTTCGTGGCGCTGCCGGCGTGGTGGACGCGCCGCTCCGCAAGGTCAGCACGAGAGAACGCGGCTGGCGGATGGAGGTGCATCCCGCCGGCGATCCCGCCCGCACCGCCTGGCGCGTGCTGGGCCGCGCGCCCGGCATGACCTTCGTGGAGCTCCGCCCCGAGACCGGACGGACGCACCAGCTGCGCGTGCACTGCGCCCATCTCGGCGCGCCGATCCTGGGCGACGCGCTGTATGGCGGCGGGGCGGGGACGCTGCACCTGCTGGCCCGCGGGATCGCGCTGCCGCTGGAACCGGCGCTGCGCGTGGTGGCGCCGGTGCCGGAGCACATGCGCGCGGCGGTCGCGGCCTGCGGGGGGCGTGCCTGACCTTCGACGGCCCGCCAGGACCATCCCGGAGACAGGCGCGGCGCCGGTCAGCCTGCCGCGACATACGGACTCGGCAGGTCATCGACAGCTTCGGCCGATGATGGCGATTTCGGCGAAGTTTCGGCCGGTCTTCGGGACCTGCGCCCGCTTCCGCTGCACTCCTGCACGCGACTGATGCAGGAGGCTGCGACGATGCCAGGATTCAGGGTTCTTCCGCTTCGTCTGCTGCTGTGCGCCAAGAGCCGGGGCCCGGCTGGCGTGGTCGTCGCGCCGCACGTCCCGGGCGCCGACCACCGGGGCCGGCGCGAGGCATAGGGGGTCCGCGCGGACGGCCGCCATGCCGAACGATCCCCTCGGTTTCCTCGCCATGGCCCTCGCCGTCATCGCGGCACCGGGGCCCGCCGTGGCGCATGTGCTGCTCAGCAGCGTCGTCGGCGGGCGGCGCCTGGCCAGCTTCGCCATCTGCGGGATCCTGACCGGTCACTGCCTGGCCATGAGCGTGAGCTTCAGCCTCGGCCTGCTGCTGCTCAGCCGGCCCGACATCCTGACGACGGTGCAGCTTGCGGCTGCGGCGGTGCTGGCCTTCCTGGGCCTGCGGCTGCTGCGCGCCGCGGTGCTGCCGCCGAGGCGCCGCATCGCGTCGCGCAACGCCTGGTGGCGCATCGAGGGCGGGCCCGGCGCGGTCGCGGGCGGGTTCGTGCTGGCCGTGGTCAACCCGATGTCCCTGGCCTTCTTCGTCTCCTCCGCGATCGGCTTCCTCGATCCCGACTTGCCGCCCTGGCCGCAGAGCGGCGTCCTGGCGCTGCTCTATCTGTGCGCGGCCATGCTCGTGCATGGCAGCTACGCCATCCTCGCCACGCGGCTGCATGATTCGGCGCTCGGCGGGGTGGTGGGCGTGCAGCGCGTGCTGCGCCTGGCGGCGGCGGGGCTGACGCTGGGCGCGGCGGGCCTCATCGCGCTGCGTGCCGCGGGCTACGCGTGATGTCTGCGGCCCGCCCGGGCCGCACCCGGATCCGCCCGGCATGGCCATTCCGCAGCGGTTCGGCCGTCTCTCCGCCGGTGCCGCTCAGCCGCCGTCGGGCCGGATCCCGGCCTGGCGGATGAGCGCGCGGTAGCGCGCCCTCTCCGCCTCGATGAGGGCGCGCGTGGCCGCGCCGTCGCGGAAGCGTGGCGACAGGCCTTGGCGCTCCAGCGCGCGCGGCAGCTCGCCCCCCTGCAGGGCCGAGGCCATGGTCGCCTCGAGCCGCTGGCGGATGGCGTCCGGCATGGTCGCGGGCACCATCAGCGCCATCCAGGCCAGGATCTCGTAATCCGGCAGGCCGGCCGCCTCGGCGACCGTCGGCAGATCCGGCCGGAGGTCCACGCGCGACGCCGAGGTGACCGCGACGATGCGCAGATGCCCGGCCTCCTCCGCCGGGCGCATGGTCGCGTAGGGGTCCATCACGAAACCCAGGCGGCCGGCGGCGAGGTCAGGCATCGCGAGCGGGATGCCGCGATAGGGGATGTGGTGGATGTCGAGCCCGAGCGGCCGGCGGAGCTGCTCGAAGGCAAGGTGGTGCAGCGAGCCGATGCCGTTCGAGCCGAAATTCAGCTGGCCGGGATGAGCGCGCGCATAGGCGATGAGGTCGGCCATGGTATTCACCGGCAGCCGCGCGGAGACGCCGACGAAGAACGGCCCCTCGATCAGCTGTCCGACCGGCGTGAAGTCGCGCAGCGAGTCGACCCCGAGATCGGGGAAGAGCTCGTTGTTGATGGCGAGGCTGCCGGTATTGCCGAACAGCAGCGTATGCCCATCGACGGCGCGCAGCGCGGCCTCCATCGCCGGGCCGCCATTCGCGCCGGTGCGGTTCTCGACCTGCACCGGCTGACCGAGCGCGTCGGCGAGGCTGCGCGCCAGCGAGCGCGCCGCCAGGTCGATGCCGCCGCCGGCCGGGAAGCCGACCACGATCCGCAGCGGCATGCGGGGCCAGGGCGCCTGCGCCCAGGCCGGACGCGCAGCAACCGCAAGGCCAGCGCCGACGATGCGCCGCCGCCGCAGGTAGTGCAGCGTGGCAACCGGACGCGTCAGGCGGCGGGACGATGCGAGGGCAACAGGCATGGCTCATGCTCCTTCATGGGAAGGGAGGCTGCGCTCCACGCCTGCTGGTTCATTGTCTTGAGGAGCGATGGCGACTGTGCGGACCAGCAGGCACGCCTGTCCAGCGCAAAAGCACATCGGCCGCCTCTCGCGATCCGCTCAGGGTCGCTCCCGGCGCCACCCCTCACCGCACCCTAAGCTCCGCCCGCGCCGCCGCCCCGTCCGCGTCCAGCACCGTGACGCGGTAGAAGCCCGGCCCCGGCGGCGTCCAGGCCACCTCGCGCCGCGCGCGCTCCGCCTCCAGCGGCGCGCCATCCACCAGGAAGGTCAGCGGGCGCCGCCCGCCCGCCGCGCGGATCGTCACCGTGCCGCCCTCCGCCAGCACCGCGCCGGGCATGGGGAACAGCAGGCGCAGCCGGTCCGCGGCCTCCGCGCCCACCGCCATGGCGTTGCG
>NZ_JAPSMD010000439.1 GCF_027856955.1 Falsiroseomonas oryzae
CTGCCCCAGCGCCAGCCGCGGCCGCGGCAGCCGGTAGCGGTCCGCCAGGTGCGGGTCGGGCGGCAGCCGCCCGGTCAGCGCCAGCAGCCCGAGCGCGCCGTCGCCGATGGTGCCGGAGACCCAGACCTCGTCACCCGGCCTCGCCCCGGCCCGCCGCAGCGCCCGCCCGGGTTCGACGGTGCCGAGGATGGTCAGCGAGAAGCTGGCGGGCCCCGGCGTGGAGACGGTGTCGCCCCCCAGCACCGAGAGCCCGAACTCCTTCTGGTCGGCCGCCAGCCCGGCCACGAACTCCGCGATCCAGGCATCGGACGTGCCCTGCGGGAAGGCGCAGGTCATCAGGTAGCCGAGCGGCGCGGCGCCCATGGCCGCGAGGTCCGAGAGGTTCACCCGCAGCAGCTTGCGGCCGATGGTGTCCGGCGGGTCGTCGGGCAGGAAATGCACCCCCGCCACCATCGCATCCGCCGCCAGCACGAGCTGCCGGCCGGCCGGCGGATCGAGCAGCGCCGCATCGTCGCCGAGGTCCAGCGCCCCGGGACCGGCCAGCGGGCGGAAGTGCCGGGCGATCAGCGAGAATTCGGGCGGCAGGTCAGCGGCGGTCATGGCTCCGCCCTCCGCCGAAGGGCGGCCGGGATCACCCCCTGACGAACTCATCCGCCCGGAAGGTCCGCGCCAGGGCCTCCAGCACGCCATTGGCGAATTTCGGCTCGTCGCCGGCGAAGAAGCCGTGCGCGATGTCGAGATACTCGTTGATGACCACGCGCATGGGCGGATCATGCGGCTGCATCAGCTCCGCCGCGGCGGCGCGCAGCAGGGCGCGCAGCACGGGGTCCAGCTTCTCCAGCGGCCAGTCCTTGGCCAGCACCGCGCCAAGGGCGGCGTCGATCCGCTCGATGTCGCGGGCGGCGCCTCGCACCAGCTTCGCGAAGAGCTTCACGTCGGCTTCCGGCACCCGGCCCTCGGCGAAGCTCTCCTCGGCCTCGTTCGGGCCCAGGCGATGGCGCACGAACTGCTCGATCACCGCTTCCGGGTTCTCGCCGGCCTGCTCGGACTGGAACAGCGCCTGCACCGCGGCGACGCGCGCCCCGGTGCGCGGGCGGCCCGGGCCCGGCCTGCGCGCGCTCATGCCGACCACCGCCGCGCCAGGACCAGCTGGCCCAGCAGCGCATGCGCCGCCTCCGCGCCCTTGTTCATCCGGTCGTCGCGGGATCGCGCGATGGCCTGGTCCAGCGTGTCCACCGTCAGCAGCCCGAAGCCGAGCGGCACGCCGGTCTCCGCCGAGATCGCCATCACGCCCTGGCACACCGCGTCGCAGATGAAGGTGTAGTGGTCGGTCTCGCCGCGCACCACGCAGCCCAGCAGCAGGAACCCGTCCCAGCCGCCTCGCTTCAGCGCCATGCGCAGCGCCGCCGGCAGCTCGTAGGCGCCGGCGACGTCCACCGTCTCCACCGTCGCGCCCGCCTGCTCCAGCACGGCGGCCGCGCCGCGCCGCATGCCGCCCACCACCTCGGCGTAGTAGGGCGCCTGGATGACCAGCAGCCGCGCGGGCGGGCCCTCCAGCCGCGAAACCGCGCGCTCCGGCGAATCCTTCGTGCTCACGTCGTTTCCTTCGGGATGGGCCGCGTCTCCACGACGGTCAGCCCGTAGCCTTCCAACCCCACCACGGGGCGCGGGTTGTCGGACAGGCGGACGATCTCGCGCAAGCCCAGATCCGCCAGGATCTGCGCCCCGATACCGTAGTCCCGCAGTTCCGGCGCTGCCGCGCGCCGGTCCCGCCGCGCCCGGATCGCCTGGGAGAGGCCATCCGCACGCCAGTCGCGCAGCAGCACCACCACGCCGCGCCCCTCCTGCGCGATCGCCTCCATCGCGTTGTGCAACTCGTGCTCCGCCCGCCCGGCCACCAGGTCCTGCAGCATGGAGGCCGCGTGCATCCGCACCAGCGTCGGCTCCGGCCGCGCCAGGTCGCCCTTCACCAGCGCCAGGTGCTCGCCCTGGTCCAGGGTGGAGGCATAGACCACGACGCGCCAGGACCCGCCGATGCCGTCCACCACGCCTTCCTCGACGCGCCGCACCAGGCGCTCGGTCCGGCGGCGATGCGCGATCAGGTCGGCGATGGTGCCGAGCTTCAGCCCGTGATGCTGCGCGAAGGCGACGAGGTCGGGCATCCGCGCCATGGTGCCGTCGTCGTTCATGATCTCGCAGATCACGCCGGCCGGGTTCAGCCCGGCCAGCCGCGCGAAATCCACCGCCGCTTCGGTGTGCCCCGCCCGCACCAGCACGCCGCCGTCGCGCGCCACCAGCGGGAAGACGTGGCCGGGCGTGACGATATGCTCGCGTCCCAGCTCCGGGTTGATCGCGACCGCCACGGTGCGCGACCGGTCGGCCGCGGAGATGCCCGTCGTCACCCCGTCCCGAGCCTCGATCGAGACGGTGAAGGCGGTCTGGTGCCGCGTGCCGTTGGACTGCGCCATCAGCGGCAGTCCGAGCTGCTCCACGCGGCTGCGCGTCATCGCCAGGCAAATCAACCCGCGCGCGTGGCGGGCCATGAAGTTGATCGCGTCCGGCGTCGCGAACTGAGCGGGGATGACCAGGTCGCCCTCGTTCTCGCGATCCTCGTCGTCCACCAGGACGAACATCCGGCCGCGCCGTGCTTCGTCGAGCAGCTCCTCGGCGGGCGAGAGGAATTCGGCGAAGCTCGTCCGCGTCGTCTCGACGTTCACCGCTGGTACTCCCGCAGCCGCGCGACATAGCGCGCCATCATGTCGATCTCGAGGTTCACGCGGCTGCCCGGCTGCAGCGTGCCGAAGGTGGTCACCGTGGCGGTGTGGGGGATGATGTTGACCCCGAAGGTCTCCCGGTCAACCTCGTTCACCGTCAGCGACACCCCGTCGATGGCGATGGAGCCCTTCGGCGCAATGAAGGCCGCGAGCTCGGCCGGCGCCCGGAAGCGCCAGCGGACGGAGCCGTTCTCGGGTGTCGCCGACACCACCTCCCCCGTGCCGTCCACATGGCCGGCCACCAGGTGCCCGCCCAGCTCGTCGCCGACCCGAAGCGACCGTTCCAGGTTCACCCGAGTCCCCGGCTTCCAGCCGCCCAGCGTGGTCTTCGACAGCGTCTCGGCCGAGGCTTCCACCGCGAACCAGTCGCCGCCCAGCTCCAGCGCCGTCAGGCACACCCCCGAACAGGCGATGGAGGCGCCGAGCACCACGGGCGCGGGGGTGGCCAGGAAGGCCGGAGAGGTGCCGATGACCAGGCGGTGGTCGTGCCCCCCGCCGATCGGCTGCACCTCCCGCACCGTGCCGAGGTCGGTGACGATGCCGGTGAACATGACGGTCAGGTCCTCTCGAACTCGGTGAGCCAGTCGTCCCCGAGGGGGCGGCTGGCGACGCGGCGGAATCTGGGCATGGCGGCCAGGGCCTCAACCGGCAGGGGGTAGGCGGCCGGGATGCCGTCCCCGCCCATCACGGCCGGGGCATGGAACCAGGCGAGCCGGTCCACCAGCCCTTCCCGCAGCAGGGCAGCCGCGATCCCGGCGCCGCCCTCCGCCAGCAGCCGCGTCACGCCGCGCTGGGCGAGGCGGGCCAGCAGGGGCCGGAACGCCAGCCCCCCCTCCCCGCGCGGCACCGTCACCACCTCCGCCCCGGCTGCCTGGTAGGGAGCGAGCGCCGCGGGGGGGTGGCCGGGCGCGGTCGCCAGCAGGGTCGGATGGATGGCGGCGGTGGCGAACAGCCGTGCCGTGACCGGCGCGCGCAGCCGGGCATCGGCCACGACCCGCAGGATCGGCGTCGGCGCCGCCCCGGGCAGGCGGCAGGTCAGGTCCGGGTCGTCGTCGATGACGGTGCCGGAGCCCACCAGGATGGCGTCGTGCCGGGCGCGCAGCGCATGCGCCTCCCGCCGCGCCGCGGGACCGGTGATCCACTTGCTCTCGTTGGACTTCGTCGCGATGCGCCCGTCCAGCGTCGTGGCGAGCTTCAGGGTGACGACCGGCAGCCCCTCCCGGATGCGACGGGCGAAGCCGGCATTGAGGGCCTGCGCCTCGGCCTCCAGCAGCCCTTCCTCCACCGCGATCCCGGCCGCGCGCAGCATGGCGAAGCCGCGCCCGTCCACGCGGGGGTCGGGGTCGCGCATGGCGCAGACGACGCGCGCCACGCCTGCCGCGATCAGTGCGTTGCAGCAGGGCGGCGTGCGGCCGAAATGCGAGCAGGGCTCCAGCGTGACATAGGCGGTCGCGCCGCGCGCCAGCTCGCCGGCGCGCCGCAGGGCTTCCGTCTCGGCATGCGGCCGCCCGCCCGGCTGGGTCCAGCCGCGGCCGACCACGCGGCCGTCCCGCACGACGACGCAGCCTA
>NZ_JAPSMD010000440.1 GCF_027856955.1 Falsiroseomonas oryzae
GGCGCCGCGCGATGCACCTGGCCGCCGGGCTGCGGGCTTTCCTCCAGCAGCACGGCGCGCGCCCCGCGCCGCGCCGCTTCGGTCGCCGCCGCCATGCCGGCCGGGCCGGCGCCCAGAACGGCGACATCGTACGTCATGCCGCCGTCACCACCAGCCCGGCGCGCACGGGCGTCAGGCAGGCCTGCGCCAGCCGGCCATCCACCCGCACCAGGCATTGCTGGCAGGTGCCCATCATGCAGAAGGCCGCGCGTGGCGAGCCCGGACCCTCGCCCAGCCGCCGCACGCCCGCGGCCAGCAGCGCGACCGCGAGGCTTTCCCCCACCGGCGCGCGCAGGTGCTCGCCTTCGTAGACGAAATCCACCTCGGCCGGCCGCGCGATGCCGGCGATTCGCAAGGGTCCGCTCACGGTGCGCAGACTAGCCCCGCCGGCTTGACGCATCCACCCGCGCGCCGGGACACTCCCGGCGATGAGCTTCCTCCGCCTCGAGAACCTGAGCGCCAGCCATGACGGCCGCACCGACGTGCTGCGCGACGTCTCCCTGGCGGTGGAGAAGGGCGAGGTGGTCGGGCTGATCGGGCCCTCCGGCTCCGGCAAGTCGTCGCTGCTGCGCGCGTTGGTCGGGCTGCTGAAGCCGCGCGCCGGCCGCGTGACGGTCGCCGGGCAACCGGTGGACTACGCCAGCCGCGCCAGCCTGCGCGCCGCGCGCGACCGCTTCGCCATCGTCTTCCAGCAGTACAACCTGTTCCAGAACATGACCGCCCTGCGCAACGTCGCCATCGCGCCCACGCTCGTGAAGAAGCGCGCTGCGCGCGAGGTGGAGGCGGAGGCGACGCGCCTGCTGGAACGCGTCGGGCTGGGCGCCAAGCTGCACGCCTATCCGGACGAGCTCTCCGGCGGCCAGCAGCAGCGCGTGGCGATCGCGCGCGCCCTGGCGCTGAAGCCCGACATCCTGCTGCTGGACGAGGTGACCAGCGCGCTGGACCCGGAACTCGTCACGGAAGTGCTGGACGCCATCCGCGCCCTGCGCGACGAAGGCATGACCATGCTGGTCGTCAGCCACGAGATGGCCTTCATCCGCGAGGTCGCGAGCACCGTCGTCTTCATGGACCAGGGCGCCGTCGTGGAAAGCGGCCCGCCCGCGCGCATCTTCGACGCGCCGGAGAGCCCTCGCCTGCGCGACTTCACAGCCAAGATCCTCAGACACTGACACAGGGAGCCACCGCGATGGCCTGGACACCGCCGGGAATGCACATGTTGCGTGGCGCCATCGACTGCCACGTGCATTGCGCGCCGCACCTGAACGGCCGCTCCGTCAACGTGTTCGAGGCGGTGCGCCAGGCCGCCGCGGCGGGCATGCGCGCCATCGGCATCATGTGCAACTTCCAGAACAGCTCGGGCTTCGCCGCGCTGGCGAATGATGAGCTCGGCCACCTCGGCTGCCACGCCTTCGGCGGCGTCATCATGCAGCCGACGGCCGGCGGCATCACGCTGGAGGTCGCGAAGGCCGCGATCGGCTACGGCTACGGCCCGGGCACCGGCGCCCGCTTCGTCAGCCTGCCCACCCACCACACGCGCTACGTGGCAGAGCGCGAGGGCCGCAGCCCCGCCTTCCTGGAGACCACCTTCCAGGTCCCCCGCAACGGCCGCGTGCCCGATCCGGTGCCCGCCATCATGGAGCTCTGCGCCGCGAAGGACGTGGTGTTCGATTGCGGCCACGTCGCCGGGCACGAGGCGGTGGCGCTGGCCGAGGAGGCGAAGCGCCGCGGCGTGACGCGGCTGCGCACCCATGGCTCGCGCTATGCCGAGGACGAGATCCGCGCCATCGTCGGCCTCGGCGGCTATGTGGAACTTTCCTTCTTCATCCTGACCCATGCGACACAGGTCGGCCTGACCCATGTGGACGAGGAGAAGCACCGCATCACCGGCGCCACCACCATCCACGACTTCGCGCCGCGCATCCGCGCCGCCGGGGACCGCTGCATCCTCTCCTCCGACGCCGGCGTCTTCCTGCTGCCGCCGCCCGTCGAGGCGTTCCGCGAATACCTGCTGCTGGTCGAGAGCGCCGGCTTCACCGAGGCCGAGATCCGCCGGATGACCTCGACCAATCCCGCGGCGCTGTTCGGCCTGCCGTAACCGCATCTGTTTCGGTAACGCCTCGGGTTCCGGAGTCCGATCAAGTCGACGTGAGTCACGTCGCCGTGCGCAACCCGCATGCGGCGCAGGCTGCATGGTCGCGCTAGATCGTCGGCACTTCATCGCGCGGGAGGCAACGCGCCCCATGCCCTTCTCGACGGCGCTGCCGCTTCCAGCGGCTGCGGCGCCCGCCATGTGCCTGCTTCCGGACCCCGCGGCGATATGGCTCCACGTGCTGTCCGACGGGGCGATCGGCCTGGCGTATCTCTCGATCCCCGCGGCCCTGCTGGTGGTGCTGCTGCGTCGGCGCGACCTGGCCTTTCCCTGGCTGCTCGGCCTGTTCGCGCTGTTCATCCTGGCCTGCGGGTCCACGCATCTGGTGCATGCCTATGCGGCCTTCCGGCCGATGCCCTGGGGCGAGGCCCTGGTGAAGGCCGTGACGGCGGCGATCTCCGTGGTGGTTGCGGTGACCCTGTGGCCCGTGCTGCCGCGCATCCTGGCCTTGCGCTCCCCGGCGGCGCTGGCGCGCGAGGTGGAGGAGCGGCGCAACGCGGAGGTGCGCGCCCGCGCCTCCGAAGCGCGGCTTGCCGCCTTCATCAACAACCTGGCGGAGGCGGTCTTCGTACTGCGGATCGGCGCAGACGGCAGCTTCCAAATTGAATCCGTCAATCCCGCCTTCGAGCGCATGCTCGGCCTGGATGCGGCGTCCGTCGTCGACCGCCGTCCGGAGGAGGTGCTGCCGTCGGCGCTGGTTGCGCAGGCGCTGCCGCGCTGGCGGCAGGCGGCCGCGCAGGGCCGCACGCTGGACTACGAGATCGGCGTCGAGTTGCCGGCCGGACGGCGCAGCTGGCAGACCGTGCTGGTGCCCATGCGCGGTCCGGACGGGCGAGTGGAACGTCTGCTGGGCTCGGCGCGCGACATCACGGCGACTCGCCGCCTGCAGGCCGGGCTGGTGCAGAGCGCGCGGCTCGCCACCGTCGGCACCATGTGCGCCGGGCTTGCGCATGAGGCGAGCCAGCCGCTGAACACCGCCACGCTGTGGTTGCGCCGTGCGCGGGCCTCCGCCGAGCCGCTGGCCGCGGCGCAACGGACGGTCCTGTTGCGCGCCGTCGCTGTCGTGGAGGACCAGCTGCGTCGTGCCGGCGACCTCGTCGCGCGCATCCGTGGCCTGGCCGGCGACGAGCCGGACGGCGGCGAAGCCTTCGACGCGGCGGTGGCCGTCGGCGCGGCGCTGCGCATCGCCGGGACCCAGTATGCCGCCGACGGCATCGACTTCGCCCTGCATGCCGACGAGCAGCCGCTTGGCGTGCGGGGCAGCGCGGGTCGGCTGGAACAGGCCGTGCTGCAGCTGCTGGCGAATGCGCGCGATGCGGTGGTGGAGCGGCGGCTGGCCGAGCCCGACGCACCGGCGCGCATCGACGTGTTCCTGCGGCGCGAGGCCGGGCGCGTCGTGGTGGAGGTGCGGGACAGCGGTCAGGGGATCGCGGAGGCGGCGCGCGACGCGATCTTCGACCCGTTCTTCACGACCAAGCCGCCGGGGCGGGGTGTCGGCCTCGGGCTGCCCTTCGCCGCCGGCGTGGCGCGTGGCATGGGCGGCGGGCTGGAAGCGTGGAACCTGGCCACCGGTGGCGCCTGCTTCCGCATGGAACTCGCCGTGTGCGAAGCCGCGGGGCCGGCGGGACGCCTTGCGGCCAGCCCGGTCGCGGCGTGAGCTGACCGGCGGAGGCGTACGCGTTGGGACGACGGATTCTGGTCGCGGAGGACGAGGCGCTCGCGGCCATGGCGATCGAGGACGAGTTGCTGCGCGAGGGCTACGAGGTGCAACTCGCCCCGGACGGGGAGGCGGCGCTGGAGGCTGCGCGCGAGGCCATGCCCGACCTGCTGCTGACGGATCTCAGGATGCCGCGCCTGGACGGGGTGGGGCTGATCCGTGCGCTCCGGGAGATGGCGCCCGGCCTGCCCGTGGTGGTGATGACGGGCTATGCGCCGGCAGGCGGCGCGGCGGCCTTCCGGCGCGACGGCGAAGGGCCGGTCGCGCTGTTTCCGAAGCCGCTCGACATGGATGCGGTGCTGGCCGAGCTGCGCCGCCTGCTCGACGGCTGAGCGCGGCTCATCCCGCGCGCATGCCCTGCTGCAGCAACGCGATCAGCGCGCGCGCCGCGGGGCCGGGTTCGGCGCCGCGCCGCAGCAGCAGGCCGGTCGCGCG
>NZ_JAPSMD010000441.1 GCF_027856955.1 Falsiroseomonas oryzae
CGGGCGGGGCCGCGCGCGGATCGGCCGCCATGCGATGGACGCGGGGTCGGCGCCCGGCGCCAGCTCGCCGGCCGCGGCGCCATGGCCGAGCGCGCCCTGCCAGATCCGCCCGAGCGCCGGGGCATAGACCACGCCACCCACCGGTCGGCCGGCCTCGACCAGCGCGATGTTCACCGTGAACTCGCCGGTCGGGCCGAGGAACTCCCGGGTGCCGTCCAGCGGATCCACCAGCAGGAACGTGGCGCCCGGTGGCGGTTCGGCGCGGTCGGCATCCTCCTCCGAGACGACCGGCGTTTCGGGGGCCGCGGCGGCGAGGCCCGCCGCGATCACCGCCTCCGCGGCCAGGTCGGCCTCCGTCAGCGGGCTGCCATCGGCCTTGGCGGTGACGGCGTGCGGCCGCTCGCGCACCTCCACAATGCGCGCGCCGGCCTCCGCGGCGATGGCGACGAGGCGAGGGAGCAGCGCGACGATGTCGGGCATCGGGGAGTGTCCTGGAGAGCGGCGCCGGGGGCGGAGCTTGCCGCCGCCGGGTTGCCCGTGGGATAGCCGATCCGCGCCGCGGTTGCACGCCGTCGGGCGGCGCGCCGGCCGCATTCTCCTGCGGCCGGGCGGCGGGTGGCGGATCGAGGACTGCACCGACCATGGACTTGCACCCTGCCGGCGCCCAGGCGGCGCGTGGCCTGCTCCGCTTCCTCACCTGCGGGTCGGTGGACGACGGCAAGTCCACCCTGATCGGGCGGCTGCTCTACGACAGCAAGCTGATCATGGAGGACACGCTGGCCACCATCGCCAAGGACAGCCGCAAGCACGGCACCGTGGGCGAGGAGGTGGACCTGGCGCTGCTGGTGGACGGGCTGGAGGCGGAGCGGCAGCAGGGCATCACCATCGACGTCGCCTACCGCTTCTTCGCCACGCCGAAGCGCAGCTTCATCGTCGCCGACACGCCGGGCCACGAGCAGTACACCCGGAACATGGCGACCGGCGCGTCCAACTCCGACCTCGCCATCATCCTGTGCGACGCGCGCAAGGGCGTGCTGACCCAGACGCGGCGGCACACTTTCATCTGCTCCCTGCTCGGCATCCGCCACGTGGTGCTGGCGGTGAACAAGATGGACCTGGCGAACTGGGACGAGGCGACCTTCGACCGGATCGTCGGCGACTGGGCGACCTTCGCCGCCGGGCTTGGCTTCACGACGCTCACGCCGATCCCGGTCTCCGCCCGCTTCGGCGACAACGTCACGCAGAAGAGCGGCAACACCCCCTGGTACCGCGGCCCGACACTACTGGCCCATCTGGAGGCGGTGGATGTCGAGCACGGGGTGGAGGACAAGCCCTTCCGCTTCCCGGTGCAATGGGTGAACCGGCCGAACCTGGACTTCCGCGGCTTCTCCGGCACCGTCGCCTCGGGCCGGATCGCGGTGGGCGACGGCGTGGTGGTCGCAGCCTCGGGCCGGCAGAGCCGCGTCGCGCGTATCCTCGGCCCCGATGGCGACCAGCAGATGGCCGGCGCGGGGGAGGCGGTGACGATCTGCCTGGCTGACGAGGTGGACGTGGCGCGCGGCGACGTGCTGGCGCCGCTGGCCGACCGGCCGGAGGTGGCCGACCAGTTCGCCGCCCATCTGCTGTGGATGGACGAGGAGGCGATGCTGCCGGGGCGGCAGTATCTTGCCCGCTTCGGCAACATGTGGACCGGGGCCTCGGTCACCGCGATCAAGCATCGCGTGGATGTGAACACGCTGGAGCAGCAGCCGGCCAAGCGGCTTGAGTTGAACGAGATCGCCGTCTGCAACCTGTCGTTGTCGCAGCGCGTGCCGCTCGACCCGTACGCCGAGAACCGTGCCACCGGCGCCTTCGTGCTGGTGGACCGCTTCACCAACCGCACCGCCGGCGCCGGCATGGTCAGCTTCGCGCTGCGCCGCGCCACCAACATCCACGCCGAGGAATTCCTGGTGGACAAGGCGGCGCGGGCCGCGCTGGACCACCAGAAGCCGCTGGTGCTGTGGTTCACGGGCCTATCCGGTTCTGGCAAGTCCACCATCGCCAAGCTGGTGGAGAAGGCGCTGCACGCGGAAGGCCGTCACACCTACTCGCTCGACGGCGACAACCTCCGGCACGGGCTGAACCGCGACCTGGGCTTCACCGATGCCGACCGGGTGGAGAACATCCGCCGCGTGGGCGAGGTGGCGAAGCTCTTCGTCGATGCCGGGCTGATCGTGCTGTGCTCCTTCATCTCCCCCTTCCGCGCGGAGCGGCGGATGGTGCGGGAGCTGATGGCGGACGGGGAATTCGTCGAGGTCTTCGTGGACACCCCGATCGAGGAATGCATGCGGCGCGACCCGAAGGGGCTCTACGCCAAGGCGGTGCGGGGCGCGATCCAGAACTTCACCGGCGTCTCCAGCCCCTACGAGGCACCGGAGAACCCCGAATTGCGGCTGGACACGGTCGGCCGCAGCCCCGACGAGGCGGCGGAGGTGGTCCTCGCCCATGTGCGCCGCCTGCTGGAGGGGTGAGCCGCGTCCGCGCCGTCTCCGTGTCAGTTTTCTTTCGACGGCTTGCAAGCTTGCCGTGGCCGGGGCACAGGTGACGCGGCTGGCCTGCGCTTGGCCTAGGCGTTCCCTTTTCGGAACCTCGGGCGTCATGACAGCTGGGGGGCTGCGTGCCATGAATGTTGCGGTCCGGGAGCCGGTCGCACGATGCTGATGGAGTTGCTCTTCGCGGGGCGCTTCGACGAGTATTTCCGCCAGGCCGCCGTCGGCCAGGACCTCTGCGTGTTCGTGCATGTGCCCAAGACGGCCGGGACCTCCCTGCGCGGGGAGATCGCCCAGGTCCTGCAGCCCGACGTGAACATCGCAGTGGACTACACCGACACGACGCGCAGCTTCCACGAGCGCATGGACGAGGCGGTGGACAGCTTCCTGCACGGGGCCATGGGGTCGCCCGTGCGCTTCGCCTCCGGCCATATCCTGGCGCGCCACGTCCTGCGGATCCGCGCCGCCTTCCCGAAGGCGCGCTTCGTCACCTTCCTGCGCGACCCGGTGCACCGCGTGGTGTCCGACTACCGCTACCAGCGCTCCCCACGGCACCCGGTCTATGCGGACTTCGTCGCCAAGGTGGCGAGTCTTGACGCCTATCTCGAGCTGCGGCCGGAGCGCAACAAGATTGCGCAGCACCTGGTGGCGCCGGACGTGCTGCTCGGCGGCGACCCGACGGAATGCGTGGACTACGTGCTGCGCAACTACGCCTTCATCGGCGTGCAGGAGATGTACCCCATTTCCTTCCGCACGCTGACCACGCTGATCGGCGAGCCGTCCTGGCCGAAGCTGCGCGAGAACGTGAACACGGACAACGACGCCGAGCGCCAGGTCCCGGCCGACGTGGCCGAGCGGATCCGCGCCGCCAACGCGATCGACGTCGCGATCTACGACGCCATCTTCCCGCGCTGGCAGGCCGTGCGCGAGGCATTGGCCCGCCGTCTGGCGTGAGCACCGCCCGCCAATTGCTGGCAGGGCGATTCGACGCCTGGCTCGCGCCGGGGGAGGGGCCGCCGCTCTGGCTCTTCGTGCATGTGCCCAAGACGGCCGGCAGCTCCCTGGGCACCGATCTCGCCGCGATGCCGGCGCTGCAGCCCTACTGCAACATCCATATCGACCGGACGGACCGCACCGACCGCAGCCGCACCGCGCCGGAGCGCTACGACGACGCGACCGAGGAGTTCCTGGCGCAGCACGCCGCAAAGCCCTTCCGGTTCGCCTCCGGCCATGTGCAGTTCCGCCAGGTGAAGCGCATCACCGACACCGTGCCGGGCACGCGGCTGTTCACCATGCTGCGCGAGCCCGTTGCCCGCCTGGTGTCGGATTACCTCTACCAGCGCTCGCCGATGCACCCGCTGGCCGAGGAGGTGAAGGCGCGCATCCCCGACTTCGCGGCCTTCGTGGAGCTGAAGGGCCAGCGCAACCGCATCGCGCGCCACCTGCTGCCGCCGCGCGTGGTGACGGAGGGCGATGTGCCCGCCGCGCTCGAGATGCTGCGCAACCGCTTCGCCTTCGTCGGCGTGCAGGAGCGCTACGAACTCGGCTTCCGCGCGCTGACCGCGCTGCTGACCGGCCGCCCGGCGCGGCCCGCCGCGCGCAAGCGGGTGAACGAGGGCGCGGCGGAGGAGAAGGCCGCGGTCACGGCGTCGCTGCGCGATCCCGCGCTGCAGGCGCGCATCGCGGAGTTGAACGCCTTCGACCTGCGCGTGCATGAGGCGATCGCCGCCGACTGGGACCGTATCGCCGCGCCGCTCGCCGCGTGGCTCGACGCGCGGGAGGCCGCCGCCGCGGCCTGACGCC
>NZ_JAPSMD010000442.1 GCF_027856955.1 Falsiroseomonas oryzae
CGCCGGCGGCGGCTCGATCGCCGCGGTGGACGCCGCCGGCCGCCTCACGGCCGGGCCACGCAGCGCCGGCGCGCGTCCCGGCCCGGTCTGCTACGGCCGCGGCGGCACGGAGCCGACGGTGACCGATGCCAATGCCGTGCTCGGCCGCTTCGATCCCGACTTCTTCCTCGGCGGCGCGATGAAGCTGGAACTGGAGGCCGCTCGGGCTGCCATGCAGCGCGCCATCGGCGACAGGCTCGGCCTGTCCGTCGAGCAGGCGGCCGAAGGCGTGCTGCGTGTGACCAACGCGCAGATGGCGGCCGCGGTGCGCCTCTCGCTGTTCGAGAAGGGGCTCGATCCCCGCGACTTCGCCCTGCTCTCCTTCGGCGGCGCCGGCGGCCTGCACGCCACGGAGGTCGCCGACGAACTCGGCATTGCGGAGGTGATCTTCCCACGCGAGCCCGGCACGCTCTCCGCCTATGGCATCCTGTTCTCCGACCTGGTGCAGGACCTCGCACGCTCTCGCCTCTTTCCGGCCGATGCCGCGCACCTGCCGCAGATCGCGGCGGCGCTGGACGGGCTGCGGGCCGAGGCGCTGCAGCGGCTGGTGGAGGACGGCATGCCGGAGGGCAGCCGCGCCGTGGAGCTCTCCGCCGACCTGCGCTACCGCGGCCAGGCTTTCGAGCTGCTCGTCCCCTGGCCCGAAGCGCCCGACCTGCCCGCCCTGCTGTCCCGCTTCCACGCCGCGCACCGCGCCCGCTTCTCCTACGCGGCGGAACGGGAACCGGTGGAGATCGTGACGCTGCGCGCCGCCGCGATCGGCCGCCTCGAGAAGCCGGCGGAAAGCGCGCCGCAGCCGCCGGCTGCCACCGCGACGCCCGCGACGCGTCGCGCCTGGGAAGCGGACGGCCCGCGAGACTGGCCGGTCTGGATGCGCGAGGCGCTGCGTGCGGAGGATGCGGTCGCCGGCCCTGCCATCATTGAGGAAGCCTTCGCCACCCATGTCATCGGGCGTGGCTGGACCGCGCGGCTGCACCCGGATGGCGCCATCGTTGCGCGGAGGAGCGCCTGATGCTCGGACCCATCGAGATCGAGGTCATCCGCAACGCGCTGACCGCCGCCGCAGCGGAGATGGACGTCACGGTCTGGCGCACCAGCCGCAGCACCATCGTGCGCGAGCTGCTGGACTATTCCACCGCCGTCTTCGACGCGGAGGGCCGGAACCTGGCCCAGTCCGCGCGCATCCCGAGCCACCTGAACTCCATGACGCATGCGCTGCGCACGCTGCTGGCCGAGCACGTGCCGCCGGACGCCTGGGGCGAGGGCGACGTGGTGATCTTCAACGACCCCTATTGCGGTGGCCAGCACCTGCCGGACATCCTGGCCTTCCGCCCGGTGTTCCACAACGGCCACCGGATCGCCTTCGTCGGCACGCTCTGCCACCACATCGACGTGGGCGGCCTGGCCGCCGGCAGCTATGCCGCCAAGGCCACCGAGATCTTCCAGGAAGGGCTGCGCATCCCTCCGGTCAAGCTGATCGAGGGCGGTCGGCGCAACGAGGGCGTCTGGGCGATGATCCGCCAGAACGTCCGCAAGCCCGACCTGCTGCTCGGCGACCTTTCCTCCCAGCTCGCCAGCCTCGAGGTCGGCGCGGCCGCCGTGCTGCGCGTCGCCCGCCGCTTCGGCGCGGCCGCGATGATCGAGGCCGGCGCGCGCATCCTGGACATGAGCGAGGCCGGCATGCGTGCGGCGATCGGCCGCATGCCCGACGGCACATACGAGTTCGAGGACTTCCTGGACGACGACGGCATCGCGCTCGGCCAGCCGATCCGCCTGCACGTCAGGCTGACCATCAGCGGCGAGACCGCGCATGTGGACCTCTCGGGCTGCTCGCCGCAGGCGGCCGGCCCGATCAACGCGACGCTCGCCAGCACCAATGCGGCCGTGATGTTCGCGCTGATGTGCTGCGCCGATCCCTCGCTGCACATGAGTGCCGGCTGCTATCGGCCCATCACCATCGTGGCGCCGGAGGGCCTGGTGGTGAATGCGCGCCATCCCGCCCCGGTCGCGCACCGGATCGCCGTGGGGCATCGCCTGCTGAACGCCATGATGGGCGCGCTGCACCAGGCGGTGCCCGACCTGATCCCGGCCGCCTACTACGGCAACAGCTACGTCACCACCTTCCAGACGGTGGCGGAGACCGGCGCGCGCGAGGTGCTGGTGGAGATCGAGATCGGCGGCTCCGGCGCGCATCCGTCGAAGGATGGCGTCAACGCCTATGCCGCCGGCATGCACAACAACAGCAACATCCCCATCGAGATGATCGAGGCGCAGATGCCGCTGACGGTGGTCCGCTACGGCCTGCGCGACGGCAGCGGCGGCGCCGGGCGCTTCCGTGGCGGCCTCGGCCTGATTCGCGAATGGCGCGTGGACAGCCCGCGCTGCTTCTTCACCGCCAACATGGACCGCTTCGACCACGCGCCCTACGGGCTGGCCGGCGGCGGCCCGGCGGCGCGGGGCGCCCTGGTGCTGCGGCGGGATGGGCAGGAGACGCCGATCCCGCCCAAGACCGACAACCTGCCGCTGCAGCGCAACGACGTGGTGCGGCTGGAAACCTCGGGCGGCGGCGGCTTCGGGCCGGCGGCCGAACGCGCCGCCGACGCCTCGGAACGAGACCGCCGGATGGGCTACGTCTGAAGCGCCGTCGGCTCAGCCCGGCGCCTTCAGCACATGCTCCGTAGTGTAGAGGCGCGTCGCCCGCGCCAGGAAGTGCCCGACATCGTGCACGATCGCCGCGCGCCCGGCTTCGGAGTCGAACCAGTGCGCGGTCATCGCCTCGACCGAGGGGAAATGCAGCTCGGCGATGCCCTGGAAGCGCGGCACGGGGAGCGCCGGCGGCGCCAGCTCCGCGACCCAGTCGCGCACGTAGCGCGCCATGCCGACATGCACGCGCAGCGCAAGCCCGGCATGATGCGCCCATAGTCGCTGTGCCACGGCCGGGGGCAGGTCGTCGTGGAACGTCATGAGGGAGAGAAATTTCACGCCGGGCGCGACCTGGCCGGCCGGACGCGGCAGCGCGTCCTTCTCGACCGTCTCGATCACCCGGGCCGACGCATGGAGTGGATCGCCGGCGGCCGCACCGACCCAGCCGAGCGCATCGTCCAGCACAACCGGGTCACCCCAGAGGTCCAGCACCGCGTCGAAGGCCGGCTCCACCGTCGCCGCAGGCTCGCCGGGCCGCTGCCAGGGCGGCTGCTCCGGCGTGGCGTCCACGAGATCGACGGACAATGCCTCGAGAGCGGGGACCGCCTGCCGCAGGCCGGGCCCGACGCGCGAGAGCACGTCCTGCCGGAACGCGGCTCGGTCTGCGCCTGACGGCGCGGCAAGGAACAGGCGGTGCTTGGCCATGACCGCATCGATAGCAGAGGCGTGGCCTCTTGCGTATCGACCGGCCGGTGTTGCACCGCCTATCCGGCAACGCGCTCCAGCAGGGCCATGAGGATCACCGCGACAACGGCAGTTCCCGCAATGGCCGGGAAGGCCCAGGGCAGCTGGGGCGGATGGGCGCGGTCGTGGTTGGGATGCATGATCGACATGCGGTCACGAACGCCGACCTTGAGGCGCAGTTCGGCGCGCCCGCGCATCTGTCTCCCGCGGCCTACTCGGCCGTCCAGCCGCCGTCGACAAGGAGCGAGGATCCGGTCATCAGCGCGGCGGCATCCGAGCAGAGGAACAGGATCGCCCCCATCAGGTCCTCCACCTGCCCGAGCCGTCCGAGCTTGATCTTCTGCAGCACGCTCGCCCGGAACGTCTCGTCGGCGAAGAAGGGCCGGGTCAGCGGCGTCTCGATGAAGGTGGGGCACAGCGTGTTCACGCGGATGCCGTGCGGCGCCAGGTCGATGGCCATGGCGCGCGCGATGCCCTCCAGCGCCCATTTCGACGCGCAGTACACGCTGCGCCGCGCGCCGCCGACATGGCCCATCTGCGAGGAGACATGCACGATGGCGCCCGGGATGCCCGCCGCGATCATGCCCTTCGCCACGGCCTGCGCCACGAAGAAGGCAGAGCGGACATTCAGGTCCATCACCGCGTCGAAATCCTCCACGGTCACCTCCGGGAAGGGCGCGGGACGGTTGGTGCCGGCGTTGTTCACCAGCGCATGGAACGGCCCTGCCGCGGCGATCAGCGCCTGCGCGCCGCCGAGGTCGGACACATCCATCACCAGCGCCTCGGCGGAGCCGCCCTCGGCGCGGATCGCCGCCGCCGCCTCCTCGATCTCGCTGCGGGACCGGGCGGCCAGGACGACATGCGCGCCGGCGGCGGCCAGGGCCGCGGCCGCGCCGAG
>NZ_JAPSMD010000443.1 GCF_027856955.1 Falsiroseomonas oryzae
CTGGCAGGCGCTTCCGGCCGCGTGCGGCCGAACAGGGGTGCGATGTCCGCCGTGAAGGCGTGCCAGAGGGCGAGGTCCGCCCTGCTCAGGCCTTTCCGTCGCGGCAGCATGGCAATGCGGCGGGCCTCAGTCGCCCGGCGCGGCCGGCGTGCCGGGCTGCGCGGTGGCCTGGGCGCGGGCCTCGGCGCGGCTCATCTCGCGCGGCGCGGCCTCGTCCTCCACCAGCAGGATGTGCAGGCGGCGCGGCCCGTGCGCGCCGAGCTCCAGCGTCTGCTCGATGTCGGCGGAACGCGACGGGCCGGTGACCAGCATCAGGTTGCGCGGCATCCAGCCGCCGGTCATCGGGTCCTTCCGCTCCGCGCGCAGCCGGTCCCAGGCTTCCTCATAGGCGCCGACGATCGCGCTGGCGCGCAGCAGGACGATCTCGGTCTCCGGCAGCAGGTTGAGCGTGGCCGGGCGCACGGGGTCGGAGGGGAAGAACAGCGTGCCGGTCTCCGCCACGCCGGCCCAGGCGTGCTGCAGCGACACCAGGTCGCCTTCCTGCGCACGGCGCGTCTCGCGCGCCAGCAGCGGGCGCGCGGTCCAGTCGATGGATTCCAGCTCGGGGTGCGGCGCCATCACGATGCGCGCGGGCAGGTTCTGCGCGGCGAGGTAGTCGGTGACCGCTTCCGGCACGCCGGCGAGGTCCGGGATGCGCTGGACCGTGCCGAACTCCTTCTCGACGTTCTTGATGAACAGCGCGATCTGCTCGGCGCGCGGGATGCGGCTGCGCGCGGGGATCAGGTGGCGTGGATGGCTGGCGATGCGGCCGTTCAGCATCGCCGCCTGGTCGGCGGGCAGCGGGCCGCGCTTCAGGCCGCGCCGGATGGCGCCGAGGATGGCGTCCTTGCTCATGCTCAGCGCCCCTGCCGCCGAGCCTTGGCGTAGCGCGCCATGAAGGTCCCGCCGGGCTCGGGCGCCGGCAGGTCGCGGCCCCGGGTCCAGCCCTCGGCGAAGGGAAGCCACTTGAACGCGCCCTTGCCGCGGCCGAGCAGGCCGAGCGCGCCGATGCCCATGCGCGTCACCGCGCGGTAGGCCGCCGGGCGCTTCGCGAACCACGCCCAGAGGCGGAGATTGGTGCGGATCGTCCCCGGCGTCAGGTGGCGCTCGAACTCCCGTTCCCGCCAGTGGCGCATCAGCTTGGGCAGCGGGATCTTCACCGGGCAGACGCTTTCGCAGCGGCCGCAGAAGGTGCTGGCATTGGGCAGGTGGCCGGCCTTGTCCACGCCGACCAGCGTCGGCGTCAGCACGCTGCCCATCGGGCCGGGATAGACCCAGCCATAGGCGTGGCCGCCCGTCGCGCCATAGACCGGGCAGTGGTTCATGCAGGCCGCGCAGCGGATGCAGCGCAGCATCTCCTGGAAGTCGGTGCCGATCATGTTGGACCGGCCGTTGTCGATCAGCACCACGTGGTACTGCTCCGGCCCGTCGAGGTCGCCCTGGCGGCGGATGCCGGTGGAGAAGGTGGTGTAGACCGAGAAGTCCTGGCCGGTGGCGCTGCGCGCCAGCAGGCGCAGCAGGCTGGTCGCGTCCTCCAGCGTCGGCACCACCTTCTCGATGCTGGCCAGCGCGATGTGCACCTTCGGCAGCGTCTGCGTCAGGTCGCCATTGCCCTCGTTCGTGACGATGACGCTGCTGCCGGTCTCCGCGATCAGGAAGTTGGCGCCGGTGATGCCGACATCGGCGGCCAGGAAGCGGCTGCGCAGCTTGGTGCGCGCCTCCGTCAGGATGTCGCGGCGTTCCGTGAAGACGCGCTTCGGGTCGAGGTCGGTGTGGCTCTCGCGGAAGGACTGTTCCCAGTCCTCGCGGTTCAGGTGGAAGGCGGGACCGATGATGTGGCTCGGCGGTTCCTTGCGCAGCTGCAGGATGTACTCGCCGAGGTCGGTCTCCACCGGCGTGATGCCGTGCGCCTCCAGGTGGTCGTTGATCCCGAGTTCCTCGGAGATCATCGACTTGCCCTTGGTGACGGTCTTCGCGCCGGCCTGGCGGCAGATCTCCAGCACCACCGCGCGGGCCTCGTCCGCCGTGCTGCACCAGTGCACGACGCCGCCCGCCTTCTCGACGTTCGCAGCGTAGACCTCGAGGTAGTGATCGAGGTTCGCCAGCGTGTGGTTCTTGATGTCGCGGCCGATGTTGCGCAGCTGCTCGAATTCCGGCAGGCCAGCGACCGCCTTGGCGCGCTTGCCGTGGAACTGCGGCTTGGTGCGCGCCAGCGCCTTCTGCAGGCCGGGATCGGCCAGCGCGCGGGCGGCGTTCTCCTTGAAGGCGGGGGATGTCAGATGGACCATGGTGCTTCTCCCGCCCTTACTTCGGCTCGCCGATCGGCGCCGCGTCCTGCGTCATGTCGGCCAGCACCTCCGCCACGTGGCGCACCTTCACCGGCGCGCCTTCCCGCTTGAGGCGCCCGGCCATGTTCAGCAGGCAGCCCATGTCGCCGGCCAGCAGCGTGTCGGCGCCGGTCTCGACGACGTCCTTCGCCTTGTCGGACACCATGCGGACGGAGATGTCGGGATACTTCACGCAGAAGGTGCCGCCGAAGCCGCAGCAGACATCGCGGTCCACCAGCTCCTTCAGCGTCAGCCCCTGCACGCTGCCCAGCAGCTTGCGCGGCTGTTCCCGGATGCCGAGCTCCCGCAGGCCGGAGCAGCTGTCGTGATAGGCGACCACCCCGTCGTAGCGCGCCGCCACCTCCTGCATCCCCATGACGTCGGTCAGGAAGGAGACGAGCTCATGCGTCTTGGCGGCCAGCGCCTCCGCCCGGCCGCGGTAGTGCGGGTCGGAGTCATCGAACAGGCCGGGGTAGTGGTGGCTGATCTGCCCGCCGCAGGAGCCTGACGGCACCACGGTGTAGTCGTAGGGCAGGAAGGTATCGATGACGTTCCGGGCCAGGTCCCTGGCCGTGGTGCGGTCGCCGGAGTTGTAGGCGGGCTGGCCGCAGCAGGTCTGCGCCTCCGGCACTTCCACCTGGCAGCCGGCAGCCTCCAGCAGCTTGATCGCCGCGAAGCCCACCGTGGGCCGGTAGAGGTCCACCAGGCAGGTGACGAAGAGCGCGACGCGCGGACGGGTCTGGAGCATGCCCGCAAGGTAAGGGATGCCGACCCGTTCGGGGAGGGCCGGCCCGGCGTAAAGTCTCCTATCCCGACGCTTCGGCCGAGGCGGCGGGGGGCGCGGCGAAGGGCGACTGGAGCCAGAGGGCCTCCTTCAGCTTCTTCTCCACGAACTCGGCATGCGCCGCCAGCTCGGCCTCGGTGGGCAGGATCGGGCGCGGGGTGCGGGCGACGGCGGCGGCCTCCTCCACCAGGGCGGGGCCGGTCCGGCGCAGGGGGGTGGCGGCCAGGTCCAGGCCCGGCTGCTTGCCGCCCATGAGCTGCAGGAAGACCTCGGCCAGCAGCTTCACGTCGAGCAGCGCGTTGTGCGAGGTGCGCATCGAGTTATCCACGCCCAGCCGCCGGCACAGCGCGTCCAGGCTGTTGGGCAGGCCGGGATAGCGGCGCTTGGCGATGTCCAGGCTGTCCACCATGCGGGCGCGGTCAAGCTTCGGCCTGCCGCACCGGACCAGCTCGGCATCCAGGAATCCGAAGTCGAAGGGGGCGTTGTGCGCGACGATCTCGGCCTCCCCCAGGAAGGCCAGCATCTCGTCCACGATGTCGGCGAATCGCGGCTTGCCGCGCAGCATCTCGGCGGTGAAGCCGTGCACGCGCGTGCTCTCTTCCGGCACGTCGCGCTCGGGGTCGATGACCTTGTGGAAGGTGCCGCCGGTCGGGACGAAGTTGAACAGCTCGATCGCCGCCACCTCGATCACCCGGTCGCCGGAGGCGGGGTCGAGGCCGGTCGTCTCGGTGTCCAGCACGATCTGCCGCATGGCGCCGTTCTCCCGGCCGGCCCCGTGGCCTGTCAAGCACCGCAGGCGGCGGCGCGGCGCAGCAGGAAATCCCGCTCCGCCGCGTTGCGGCTGAGCGCGGCGGCCCGCTCGAACTGCGCCCGCGCCTCGTCCGGGCGACCGGCCCGCAGCAGGCAGTCGCCCTTGGCCGCCGGCAGCGGCGCATAGTCTTCCAGCATCGCCGCGTCCTCGATGGCGGCGAGCAGCGCCAGGCCCGCCTCCGGCCCGAAGGCCATGCTGTGCGCCACCGCGCGGTTCAGCGCGACCACAGGCGAGGGCATCCCGGCCAGCAGCGTGTCGTAGAGCGCTGCGATGCGCGGCCAGTCGGTCTCCGCCAGGCTCGGCGCGCGGGCGTGGCAGGCGGCCAGCGCGGCCTGCAGCGCATAGGGGCCGCGCGCCC
>NZ_JAPSMD010000444.1 GCF_027856955.1 Falsiroseomonas oryzae
CGGCGACGGCGCGGCGGACGAAGCCCGCGACCTCCGGCGCGCAGCCGGTGGGCGCGCGGCGCTCCGGCACGGCGATGGCGGCGATGGCGGCGACCGGCGCGGTGGGGCGCAGCAGGCTTTCCGGGTGCAGGTCGTCCTCGTGCAGCAGCAGCGCGACGGGGCCGGCGGGCAGCGTGGCCGATGGCGGCAGCGGGCGGATCGGCGGCGGGGGCGGCGCGGTAAGGGGCAGCGGCGCCTCCTCCAGCTCGCCCACCGGGTCAAAGCGGCCTTCGGTGTGACGCCGGATGTTCTCGGCGCGCGCGACGTAGTGCTTGCCGGGCGTCTGCATCCCCGCCACCCAGCGCCAGGACAGCGTGTTGGAGGCCGCGTCGCCATCCAGCAGATGATGCAGGAACAGCTCCGCGCCCAGCGTCCAGGGCAGGCGCAGCGTGAAGATCCAGATGCTGGCGACCCACATGCGCACGTGATTGTGCAGCCAGAAGCTCGTGCGCAGCTCCGCCATCCAGGCGTCGAAGCACGCGATGCCGGTGGCGCCGGCGACGGCCTTCTCGTAGGCGTGGCGCAGGCCGCCGTTGGTCGCCAGCATCGCGCGGTCGCGCGCCAGCTCCGCCCGGTAGGCGTCCCAGACGCCGGGGCGCAGCTCGAGCCAGCCCTTCCAGTAGCTGCGCCAGAACACCTCCTGGATGAACTTCTCCGCCGCCTGCGCGCCGTGGCGGTCCAGCGCCGTGCCGACCACCTCCGCCTCCGTCACCAGGCGGTGGCGCAGCGCGGGCGAGAGCAGGGAGACGTCGTGGCGCCGGCCCGGGCCGGGATCGGTGTTGCGGCCCGTGGCGTAGGCTGCGCCCATCCGCGGCGCGAAGGCGTCGAGCCGCGCCAGGGCCTCGGCGCGGCTGGCGGGAAAGGTCTCGGTCATCATGCCGCCGCAAGATCGGGTCAGACTGCGCGGCCGCAACCGCCGGGGAGGACGATGACGATCCCGATGCCGACACGCCGCGGCGTGCTGGGCACGCTGGCTGGGCTGGCGGCCGCGGGCGCGACGGGCGCCGCCTATGCCTTCGAGGTCGAGCCGGGCTGGCTGCTGCATGTGGTGGAGCATCGTGTCGCGCCGGCCGGCTGGCCGCCCGGGCGGAGCCTCACGCTCGGCGTCATCGCGGACCTGCATGCCGGCGGGCCGCACATGCCGTTCCGCCGGGTGGAGGCGATCCTCGAGGTCGCGCTGAAGCAGCCGGTGGACCTGTTCCTGGTGCTGGGCGACATGACGGCGGGCGGGAAGCTGACCGGCGCGCCGGGGCTGGCGGACACCACCGCGCGGCTGCTCGGCGAGTTGCGCGCGCCGGGCGGCGTGCACGCCGTGCTCGGCAACCACGACTGGTGGGAGGATGCGGCGGTGCAGGACAGCCGGCGCGGGCTGCCGCGCTTCGCCGCCATGCTGGAACGCGCGGGCATCGGCGTGCTGCACAACGACGCCGTGAAGGTCGGCGGCGCTTGGCTGGCGGGGCTCGGCAGCTTGTGGTCCTTCCGCGCGCCGGGGCGGCGCTATGTCGGCACCGACGACATCGGCCGCGCGCTGGCCAGGGTGACGGACGACGATCCCGTGGTGCTGCTGTGCCACGAGCCCGACATCTTCCCCCGCGTGCCGGCCGGGCGGGTGGCGCTGACGCTGTCCGGGCACACCCATGGCGGGCAGGTGCGGATCCTCGGCCATTCGCCCGTCGTGCCCTCGCGCTACGGCAACCGCTATGCCTATGGGCATGTGGTCGAGGACGGGAAGCACCTGGTGGTCTCGGGCGGGATCGGCACCTCCATCATGCCGGTGCGATTCGGCGTCCCGCCGGAGATCACGCTGATTCGTGTGGGCGCGGCATGAGCCGGCGGACTGCCGCACGGATGCGTGGCCGGTATGATGCCGCGATGGACGATGACGGGATCGGCGGCACGCTGGCGTTCCTGGCGCTGGCGGAACGCCTGAAGGACACGCTGCGCAACGGCCGCACCGCCTCCGGCCGCACCGAGAGCACGGCGGAGCACACCTGGCGGCTCTGCCTGCTGGCGCTGGTGCTGGGCGACGAACTCGGCGTGGACACCGGGCGGCTGCTGAAGGTCTGCCTGGTGCACGACCTGGCCGAGGCGCTGACCGGCGACCTGCCCGCCCCCGCCCCGCGCCGCGCCGGCGTGAAGGAAGCGCGGGAACGCGAGGCGCTCGGCACGCTGACCGCCACCCTGCCCTCCGGCCCGCGGCAGCAGATCCTGGCGCTGTGGGAGGAGTACGAGACCGGCGCCACGCCGGAAGGCCGGCTGGCGCGCGGCCTCGACAAGCTGGAGACCATCCTGCAGCACGCCCAGGGCGTGAACCCGCCGGAGTTCGACCTGGCCTACAACCTGGACTACGGGCGCAAGGACACCGACGCGCATCCGCTGCTCGCCGCGCTGCGCGACCGGCTGGACGCGGCGACGCGGGCGCGGCTGAAGGCGGATGCGAGCGCCCCTACCCTTCCAGGAACGCCGTGACCGCCTCCAGGAAGGCGGCCGGGTTCTCGGCGTGCAGCCAGTGGCCGGCCTTGATCGTGGCGAAGCGCGCGGCGGGGAACAGGGCGCGGAAGCGCGCATGGTGCTCCGGCAGGATGTAGTCGGAACTGTCGCCGGCCAGCACCAGCACGCGCCCGTCGTAGCGGCCGGGCAGGTCGGGCCAGCCGCCGATCGCGCCCATCTCGGAAGCGATGGTGTCCAGCGCGACGCGCCAGCGCGGCGGCGTCTCGGCGAACAGCAGGTTCTGCAGCAGGAAGCCGCGCAGCGCCGGGTTGGGCACGGCCTCCGCCAGCGCGGCGTCGGCGTCGCGGCGCGACAGGCCGGGGCGCAGCGCGATGGCGCGCATCGCCGCGACGTAGCGGGTGAAGAGCGGCGTCGGGTAGGTGACGGGCGCGATGTCCGCGACGACCAGGCGCTCCACGCCTTCGCCATGCGCCAGGGCCAGCGCCATCGCCGCCTTGCCACCCATGGAATGGCCGACGATGGCGGCAGGCCAGGCGCCTTCGGCCTGCAGCGTCTCCGCCACGTCGGCAGCCATTTCCGGGTAGGACATGGTCGGTGCCTGCGGCGAGGCGCCGTGGTTGCGGAGGTCGAGCGCCAGCACGCGATGGCCGCGCGCGGCGAGCGCCTTCTGGATGGCGCCGAAATTCTGCCCGGCGCCGAGCAGCCCATGCAGGAACGCGACGGGGCGGCCGGTGCCGAGTTCGGTGAATGACAGTCGCATGGAAGAACCCCCACCCCGACCCTCTTCCGCCAAGCGGGAGAGGGAGCGGTTGATCAGCTGCGCGCCGCCAGCGTCCGTCATCCTCGTGCCGCGAGCACCACGCTCGCCACGATCAGAACACCGCCGACGATGACGTCCCAGCCCACCGGCTCGCCCAGCCACAGCGCGCCGAGCAGCACGCCGAGCGCCGGCACCAGCAGGAAGCCGACCGAGGCGACGGCGGCCGGCAGGCGGCGCCCGGCCTCCACGATGCACCAGGTGGCGATGGGCGCGGCGAAGAGGCCGACGAAGAGCATGTGCGGCCAGGACGTCGCGCCGATGCCGCCCTGCGGCTCCGCCAGCAGCGCGATCGGCGCCAGGATCAACGTGCCCAGGCCGAAGCACCAGGGCAGCAGGTCCAGCATCGGGCTGCGCGGGGGCCAGCGGCGCGTGACGATGATGGCGATGCTCCACAGCAGGGCGGCCAGCACCAGCATGGCGTGGCCGGCCAGCACGCCGCGGTCCGACCAGTCCACCGCCCAGGGCCCGATCAGCGCGGCCGCACCCGCCAGCCCCAGCCCCGCCGCGGCCCAGCGCCGGGCCGAGACCTGCTCCCCCAGGAACAGCACGGAGAGCGGGATCAGCCAGTAGGTGACGACGTTCGACAGCACCGCGGTGCGCCCGGCCGGCACCAGTGCGACGGCCAGGTGCGTCAGCAGGAAGAAGCCGCCGAGCTGGAACAGGCCCACCGCGAGCACCGCCCGCACATCGCCCTGCCGCGGCAGGTGCAGCCGGCCCAGCACGGCGAGCAGCACCGTGATGGCGAGCCCGCCGAATGCGGCGCGGCCGGTGCCGAACCACAGCGGCGTCGCATCCGCCAGCGCCGCCTTGGTGACCGGCCAGGCGCCGCCGAACAGCACCACGGCCACCAGCAGCATCCGCATGGCGGGGGCCATGGACATCCGCGGCTCAGCGCGCCGCGCCGCGGCGGCCGTGCTGCTCAATCATGCGCGACCAGGGCGCCGAGCCGCGCGCGCAGCGCCAGCGCCTCCTCCGCGCTGCCGGGGCGGCGGGGGGCCAGGTCG
>NZ_JAPSMD010000445.1 GCF_027856955.1 Falsiroseomonas oryzae
CTGCCATGCAGGAACAGCCCTATGCGGCGCGGGCGCGGGGGGCGGGCGGGGCGCTCGGCCGCCGGGCGCAGCGTGAGGCCGTGCCCGGCCGCCAGGTCGCGGAACAGCCGGTCGTGCCCCTCCGCCCAGGCGTCCCAGCCGCGGTCCAGCACGCTGGCGCGCAGCGCGCGCTTCTTCTCGACCAGCTCCAGCAGGACGCGGCGCAGATCGGCGGCGTCGCCGGCCTGGAACTCGACATGCGGGAAGTCCGGCACCCAGCCGACCGGCGGCGCGATCACCGCCGTGCCGCAGGCCAGCGCCTCCACCACGCACATCGGGCCGCCTTCGTACAGCGCGGGCACCAGCACGTAGTCCAGGCCGCGATAGAAATCCGGCAGCTCCTCCGGGCGCAGCCGCAGGGCGGGGCCCGGCCAGCCCTCGCCGGTGAAGAACCACTCGATCTCCGGGATGTCCATCACCTGCTCGACCAGGTGCTCGCCCTTGCGGCCCGTGTGGTAGGTGCGGCCGACCACGCCGATGCGCAGCTTCGGGCGGAAGGTCTCCAGGTCCACGCCGGGCGGGATGGTGGTGACGGCGGCGATGCCGGCCTCCCGCAGCACCGCCTCGTAGAGGCGCGCGTGGCAGACGCAATGCTGCACCTCGCGCGCCACGGCGAAGAAGCGGTCGCGCGCGTCGCCTTCGGGCTCGAGATGCGCGAAATACGCCACCTCGACCGGGGAGAGCCGGCGGCGGCGGCAGGAATAGGTCATGTAGTACTGGATCGCCGCCGTCCGGTCCGGGCCCTCGCCGAAGGTGACATAGGGCAGCCGCGTCGCGATCTCGCGCGCCAGGCGCTCCAGCACCCAGCCGCGGTCGGAGGTGACGATGTTGACGGTGGTCACGCCTGCGGTCCGGTCCCGGGCGACGCCCGGCGCGAGGGCCGGCCGGCGGCGCGGACCATACAGGCGGCTTCGAGGCACGACCATACCTGCGGCGCGGGGCGGGATGGCGCGCGGACCGTCCTGCGACTATCGTCGTTGCAATGGGCATGACGGCCGCACGCGGGTGCGCGCCCGCCCGACCACCAGCGGCCCCGCGGGGCCGACCAGGAATATCCCGATGCGCTTGCGACCGCGTTCGGCCGCCGCCCCCCGTACCCCCTGAGCATGGGCCAGGTACTCGTCACCGGCGCGGCCGGCTTCATCGGGGCGCATCTGTGCCGGGCGCTGCTGGCGCGCGGGGACGAGGTCATCGGGCTCGACAACCTGAACCCCTATTACGACCCGGCGCTGAAGCGGGCGCGGCTGGCGGCGCTGACGGGCGATGCCCCGCGCGGCGCCTTCGCCTTCCACCAGCTGGACCTGGCGGACCACGCCGCGGTGCTGGCGCTGATGCAGGCCAATCCCGGCATCGACCGCGTCGCGCATCTCGGCGCGCAGGCCGGCGTGCGCTGGTCGCTGGAAGCGCCCTTCGCCTACACCGCCGCCAACGTCACCGGCCACCTTTCCATCCTGGAAGGCATCCGGCGCAGCGAGGGGCGGGTGCGCCACACCGTCTACGCCTCCACCAGCTCGGTCTACGGCTCGCGTAGCGACGGGCCGTTCCGCGAGACCGACCGCACCGACCGCCCCGCCTCGCTCTACGCCGCCACCAAGCTGGCGGACGAGATGATAAGCAGCGCCTACAGCGACCTCTATGGCCTGAAGCTGACCGGCCTGCGCTTCTTCACGGTGTACGGCCCCTGGGGCCGGCCGGACATGGCGGTGTGGCTGTTCACCGAGGCGATGCTGCAGGGCCGGCCGATCCGCCTGTTCAACGAAGGCCGGATGAAGCGCGACTTCACCTTCGTGGACGACATCGTCGCCGGCGTCGTCGCCGCGCTGGACAGCCCCCCGGCGGAGCCCGGCCACCGCATCTACAACATCGGCAACAGCCGGCCGGAGCAGCTGCTCGATCTCGTCGCCATCCTCGAGGAACTGCTCGGCGTGCCGGCCTGCCGCGAATTGCTGCCGATGCAGCCGGGCGACGTGCCGGCGACCTATGCCGACATCTCGGCCATGGAACGCGACTTCGGCTGGCGGCCGACCACCGACCTGCGCACCGGCCTCGGCCGCTTCGTGGCCTGGTGGCGCGGCCATTTCGGCTGACACGGGACACCACGGCATGGCGGCGCGGGAGGTCACGCGGCCCGTCATCCTCTTCGCCTTCACCCGGCCGGACTACCTGCGGCGGCTCTGCCTCTCGCTGAAGGCGCAGCAGGGCGTGGTGCTGCCCGACGCGCAGCTCCACCTGCTCCAGGACGGCGCGCGGTCGCGCCGCTCGGGCCTGACCTACGGCGATCCGGCGCGCATTGCGGAGAGCATCGCGGTGTTCCGCGAGCATTTCCCGGGCGGCCATGTCCACGCCGCGCCGGAGAACCTGGGCATCGCGATGAACCTGCTGCGGGGCGAGACGCTGGCCTTCCGCACGCTCCGCGCCGACATCGCCTATTTCTTCGAGGAGGATCTGGAGCTCGGTCCCTGCTACTTGGCCATGCTGGAGGCGCTGTCGCGCGGCGTGGGGCGGCATCCGCGCCTCGGCTACTTCGCCGCCTATGGCGACCACCGGCGCGAGAGCGACCCGCAGGCGCCGCAGCTGGTGCCGCTGGAGCATCACTGGGGCTTCGGCCTGACGCGGCGCTGCTGGCTGGCCATGCAGCCCTGGCTGCAGCCCTTCCACAAGGTCTATGCCGAGGTGGACTACCAGGCGCGACCGCATCTGCGGATCGTGGAGCTCTACGGGGAGAAGGGCGTGTCCTCCATGGCGTCCTCGCAGGACGTGGCGAAGACCATGGCCTGCGCGGAGCTCGGCTTCGCCCGCGTCAACACCGACGTCGCCTTCGCCCGCTACATCGGCGCGCAGGGCGAGAGCTTCCGCCCGGACCGTTTCGCCGCGCATGGCTTCGCCGCGGCCGAGGTGGCGACGACCATGCCCGCCCGCCTGCCGGAGGCGCCGACGGAGCTGATCGAGCGCATCATCGCGGAGAAGCGGGACGCCTGCGCCGCCCATCGCCGCGACGCCTACGACGCCGAGCTTGCGGAGATGCGGCGGCACATGTTCAACCCCGACCGTCCCGCCACGCGCGAGGAGGTGGAGTGGCTGTGGCGCCTGGTGATGGACCGCCTGCCGGGGAACGAGGAGTACTACGCGAAGAACGTGGGCATCCGCACCCTGCGGCAGATCCGCCGCTCCCTGCTCCGCTCGCGCGAGGCGCAGGGCAAGGGCTTCTTCCTCGACTAGGCGAAGGCATCGCATGGCCCATCCCCCGATCGCGGTGATGTCCTTCAACCGGCCGGACTACCTGCGGCAGGTGCTGGAGTCGCTCGCCGCGCAGGCGGACATCGCGCAGCGCGAGGTCTTCCTGTTCCAGGACCATTGGCGCAACGAGCACAGCGGCCGCGTGCTGGGCACGGCGGAGGAGGTGGAGGCCTGCATTGCCGCCTTCCGCGACATCTTCCCGCGCGGCCATGTGCTCGCCGCGCCCGCCAACCTCGGCGTCGCGGAGAACTTCCACCGCGCCGAGACCCTGTTCTTCCGCGAGCTGAAGGCCGACTGCGGCTATTTCTTCGAGGACGACCTGGTGCTGGCGCCGCGCTACCTGGCGACGCTGGATGCGCTGCGCGACGCGACCGGTCCGACCGGGAAGGTCGGCTACTTCGCCTGCTACGGCCACCTGCAGGCGGACCTCGCTGAGCAGGCGCGGCGCGCGCGCCTGCTGCGGCGCATCGGCCATCTCTGGGGCTTCGGCCTGTTCCGCAGCCACTGGGAGGAGATGCAGCCGCTGATGGCCGAGTACTACGAGCTGGTGCTCGGCCGAGACTACAAGACGCGCCCGCATGAGGAGATCCAGCGCCGCTACCGGGGGCGAGGCATCCTGATCGGCGTCACCTCGCAGGACGACGTCAAGAAGGCCGTGACCTATGCGCTGGGCCGCGTCGGGCTGAACACGCATGTGGCCAGCGGGCGCTACATCGGCGCGGTCGGGCTGCACATGAACCCGAAGAAGTTCGAGGCCTCTGGCTTCGCCAGGACCGAATGGCTCGACCTGCCGCGGGTGGAGTTCGACCTGCCCGACGCCGCCGGCTTCGCTGCGCTGCACGCCGAGGAGATGCAGGTCCGCGCCCGCAACATCGAGAAGGAGGCCGAGAAGGCGCGGGAGAAGGAAGCCGCGCGCGCCGCCCTGCGTGCCCCCGCCGCGCCCGCTGCGGCCCCGGTGCCGGTGACGGTGCCTGCGCTCGACGTGCCGGCTTCCGCGCCCATCGCCGCGCCGGTTGCGGCGCCCG
>NZ_JAPSMD010000446.1 GCF_027856955.1 Falsiroseomonas oryzae
CGCGCCTCCGCCGACCGCGTCCGGCACCGCGCGCCGCCGCGGTCACGCCGTCGCGAGCGCGCGCCGGGGCCGGCCCCAACCCGACACGTGAGCCCCGCGCCGCTTGACCCCTGCCGGCTGCCGGGCAAGGGATGTGAAGCCACAGGCTGAGAGATCACCGATGTCGTCCCGCGCGGCCCCGATCGCCCGCTTCTCCGCCCAGGAGGCGCTGGTCTGCGCCATGGTGCTCATGTCGGTCGCCGACGGCCCGATGTCGGATGCCGAGCTCGGCATGATGAGCCGCATGGTCCAGGAACTGCCGGTCTTCTCGGACTTCCATGCCGGGGAGATCGAGTCGGTCACGGACACGGTGGCGAAGCTGCTCTCCCGCACCGACGGGCTGGACCAGGCCATGACCATGCTGCGCGACGCGCTGCCGATGCGCCTGCGCGAGACGGCCTATCTGCTGGCCTGCGAGGTCTGCGCCGCCGATGGCGACGCCACGCAGGAGGAACTGCAGTTCCTGCAGGACCTGCGGATCGGCCTGGACCTGGACAGGCTGATCGCCGGCGCGATCGAGCGTGCCGCCAAGGCCCGCTTCCAGGTGATCTGACCGCGGCCGCAGAAGCTTGCTTCCGCCGGGCCCGGCAAGCGGCAAATTTGCCGGCCGCGGCCCGGTGCGGCCAGCGCCGATGAACGAGGGCGTTGATGCGTCAACATCAACGCAAGCCGGCATCAGTCCACGATGAACAGCCTCGCACCGGTCTTCGTGGACGACCGGTGCGCGGCGTCGCCGAAGTCGGAGACCTGGTAGCTCATCCCCGGCTTCAGCGTGAACCGGCGGCCGTCCCGCAGCTCGGTCTCCAGCACGCCGTCCAGGACGAGCAGGACATGTCCGCGGTCGCACCAGTGGTCGGCCAGGTAGCCCGGCGAATACTCCACCATCCGCACGCGCAGGTCGCCGACCTGCAGCGTGCGCCACAGCGCCTGCCCGGTCTCGCCGGGATGCACGGTCGGCTCGACGCGGCTCCACTCCGTGACGGTGAAGGGCAGGGCGGGGATCTTCACCGCGGCGCCTTCGGCGGCAGCGGTTCCGTCGTGCCGCCGGCGGCGCGCCAGGCGCCGTAGCCGCCCTTGATGTGCGCCACCGGCTTCAGCCCCATCTCCTGCGCCGCACGCGCCGCCAAAGCGGAGCGCAGGCCGCCGGCGCAGAAGAACACGAAGCGCTTGTCCTGCTGGAACTGCGGCTTGGCGTAGGGGCTCGCGGGATCGATCCAGAACTCCAGCATGCCGCGCGGGCAGTGGAAGGCGCCGGGGATGCGGCCTTCCCGCTCCAGCTCGCGGATGTCGCGAATGTCCACGAACTGCACGTCGTCGCGGCCATGCAGCCCCTTCGCGGCCTCCACGTCGATCTCCTCGACGAGCGCATTGGCCTCGTCCACCAGCTGCCGGTAGCCCTTGACGATTACCTGCGGCATCGCGCCCCTCCCGCCCTGGCGCGAGCGTAGGGCGGCCCGGATCAGGCGGCCAGACCCGGCGCCACGCCTGCGCTTCGCTGGGGGCTGAGGGCGACAGCGCGATGCCAGCCCTTGTTACGCCACGCCCGCGCCGTGCCGCGCCACCACGCGCCCGTGGCTGATCACCAGGGCCCGCGGCGGCTGGGCGACCACGGCCTCGGCCAGTGTCTCGGCTTCCAGCAGCACCAGGTCGGCGCGTTCGCCCGGCGCCAGGCGGCAGGTCTCGAAGCCGCAGGCGGCGGCCGCCGCGTCGGAGACCATGCCGAAGGCGATCGCGATCTCGTCGTCGCGACGCAGGTCGTTCTTCATGCCGACGATCATGGCGCGCTGCAGCATGTCCGGCATGCCGTAGGGGGTCCACATGTCGCGGACGCCGTCATTGCCGGCGAAGATCGCAACCCCTGCCGCCTGTGCCGCGCGCACGGACGGCACCGGGCGGGACGGCGGTGCGGTGGTGGCCAGCGCGATGCCGGTCTCGGCCAGCGCGTCCAGCAGCGCCGGCGCCCGCGCCACCTCGCCCAGGCAGAAGGCGTGGCTGACCACGACCTTGCCCTGCATGGACAGGGCCTGCGTGCGCTCCACGATCAGCTCCAGCGCGAAGGCGCCGAGTTCGCCGGGCTCGTGCAGGTGGATGTCGAGCGGCTTGCCGTGGCGCGCGCACAGCCCGAACACCGCATCCAGGTGGCCCTTTGGATCGCGGTCGATGCCGGAGGGATCGAGCCCGCCCACGATGTCCGCGCCGTTGCGCAGCGCCGCGTCCAGCAGCTCCAACGTGCCCGGGCGGACCAGCAGGCCGGATTGCGGGAAGGCGACGACCTGGATGTCCATGGTGCCGCGCAGCCTCTCCCGCAGCGCGACCAGCGCGTCGCTGTGGGCGGTGCCGACCTCCGTGTCCACGTCGGCATGGCTGCGGATGCGGGTGGTGCCGCGCAGCAGGAAGGCCCGTGCCAGCCGCTCGCCCTGGCGGGCCGGATCCAGGCCGAGCACCCGGCGCTGCGCGCGCTCCGTCTCGATGCGGTCGATCAGCCGGGGCCCGACCTCGTTGCGCCACCAGCCCATCTCCCACAGCGTCTTGTCGAGATGGGTGTGCCCTTCGACGAAGGCAGGCAGGGCCAGCAGCCCGCGCCCCTCCTCAAGGGCGGCCCCGGCTGGCGCCGCGAGGCCCGCGCCGATCGCGGCGATCCGCCCGTCCTGCAGCAGGATGTCGGCCGGAGATCCGCCCAGCGGGCGGCAGTCGCGGATAAGCAGGGCGGTCATGACGGGCGGGCTCCGGCGCGGTGGGCCCGCCATTCCGCGCCGGCGCCGCCGGCCCGGCAAGGTCCGCGTCAGCGCGTGCTCTGGACCTGTACGATGGCCGACGGCTTCGGGTCCGGGCGAGGCTGCCCGGAGGTGACGGCCATGGCCGCGGCGGCGGCCAGCAGCAGCAGGGGGACGATCGGCATGGCGGTCCGGCTCCGCATCATGCCCGCACCGCAGCATTGCCCGCCGCCGCTGTCCTTGCGGTAGCGCAAACCGCCGGCCGCGGGGCGGCCGGTGCCTCAGGCGCCCAGCACCCAGTTCCGGAACAGGGCCAGGTCGATGTTGCCGCCGCAGAGGATCACGGCCACGCGCTTCCCGGCCATCCGGTCGCGCTCCTGCAGCAGCGCGGCAAGCGGGGCGGCGCCGGCGCCTTCCGCCAGATTGTGGGTGTCCTGCCAGTAGGCGCGGATCGCCTCGGCGACCTCCGCATCCGTCACGGTCACGATGCGGGCGGCGCCCCGGCGGATCATGTCGAGCGCCGCCGGGTCGGGGATGCGGGTGGCCATGCCGTCCGCCCGGGTGTTGGCGCTGGGCACGGTGACGACGCGGCCGGCCGCGAAGCTGCGGGCATAGGCGTCGGCCTCCGTGCTCTGCACCCCGATGATCTCGGTGGAGAGGCCCAGCAGGTCGCGCGCCATGATGCAGCCGCAGATGCCGGACCCCAGGCCGATCGGGACGTAGAGCGCATCGAGCGGTGGCCCCAGGGACGCAACATGGCGGAACAGTTCCAGCGCATAGGTCGCCACGCCCAGCACGAGGTCGGGCGCGAAGGAGGGGGCGAATTCCAGGCCCTCGGCCTCGGCGAGCCGCATCGCCTCGACCCGGGCAGCGTCGAAATCCTCGCCATGCTCCACCAGCCGCGCCCCGAAGGCGCGCATGGCGGCGTTCTTCTCCACGCTGTTGCCCTGCGGGACGACGATGGTGACCGGCACGCCCGCGCGCGCGCCGGCGAAGGCCAGGCTTTGCCCATGGTTGCCCCGCGTCGCGGAGACCACGCCGGGCACCCCGGGCCGCTCCCGCGCCAGGCGCTCGAAATAGGTCAGGCCGCCGCGAACCTTGAAGGCGCCGGTCGGCGTGTGGTTCTCGTGCTTGACCCAGACCTCGGCGCCGGTCCGCGCGGCCAGCAGCGGCCAGGCATATTGCGGCGTCGGCGGGAAGACCGCGTGCACCAGGCGGGCGGCGGCTTCCAGGGCTGGCAGATCGAACACGCGGCACTCTCCGGACGGAAACGCCCGCCAGCGCGGGCGTTGACGCGGGGCAGCATAACGGAGGACCCCGCGATGGCCATCACGGTGGACAGCAGCCAGTGGACCGGGCAGCGCGACGACACGCCGCTGGCCGTGCCCGTGGTGTGGGGAGAGTTCGAGAGCGAGGCGGCGCGCGACGACGCGATGGCGCGGCTGCGCGCAGTCGGGGCGCGGGGGCATGACGAGGTGCCCGGGGCCGAGGAGGCGGGGCGCGCCGGCGGCGCTGCGGCCGACGC
>NZ_JAPSMD010000447.1 GCF_027856955.1 Falsiroseomonas oryzae
CCGGGCGTGCTCCCCTTCCGCTTCTTCGAGCGCGCGGTGGATCCGGTGGCGCCGCCCGGCGCGCCGGCGGCGCGCGCGCTGGGCGTGCCGGTGCCGGCGGATGCGCCGCCGCGATCCCTGCTCGGCTTCTACTGGCACTTCGCCCGCCAGGCGCGCGCGCTGTTCGGCGCGCTGTTCCTGGCCGGGCTGGCCGTGGCGCTGCTCGACCTGCTGATCCCCGTCTTCATCGGCCGCGTCGTCGGCCTGCTGGAACGGCACGGTCCCGGCGGCATCTGGGCGGAGGCGGGCGGCACGATGGCGGCGATGGCGGCGGTGCTGCTGGTCTGCCGGCCGGTCGCGATCCTGTGCCAGAACCTGGTGACGCAGCAGGGCATCATCCCTGGCGTCACCAGCATGATCCGCTGGCAGAGCCACTGGCACGTGGTGCGCCAGGGCCTGCCCTTCTTCCAGGAGGATTTCGCCGGCCGCATCGCCAACCGCGTGATGCAGGCCGGACCCGCGCTGCGCGAGAGCGTGGTGCAGTCCGTCAACGCCGTCTGGTACATCCTGGTCTATGGCGCCGGCGCGGTGCTGGCGCTGGCCAGCACGGATGCGCGGCTGGCGATCCCCATTCTCTGCTGGTTCGCCCTCTACGCCACGCTGCTGCGCATCATCGTCCCGCGCATGCGCGACCGCGCGCGCAAGGCCAGCGAGGCGCGCAGCGCGCTGACCGGGCGGGTGGTGGACAGCTACACCAACATCATGACCGTCAAGCTGTTCGCCCGCGCCGAGCAGGAGGACGCGCATGTGCGCGAGGCGCTGGAGCGGCTGAACCACGATTTCGGGCGGCAGACGCGGCTGGTCACACTGAACGCGCTGCTGCTCTCGACCCTCAACGCGACCCTGATCGTCTCGACCGCGGGGCTGGCCGTTTGGCTCTGGTCGCGGGGCGAGATCGAGCTGGCCGTCGTCGCCGCGGCGCTGCCGATGGCCTGGCAGATCGCCAATATCTCCGGCTGGGTCGCGTTCAACGTCGCCGGCATCTTCGAGAACATCGGCGTGGTGCAGGAGGCGATGGGATCGATCGCCGTGCCGCCCACCGCGCCCGACCCGCCCGGTGCGACGCCGCTGGCGGTGACGCGGGGCGAGATCCGCTTCGAGCGGGTGCATTTCGGCTATGGTCGGGAGTCCGGCGTGCTGGCGGGCTTCGACCTGACCGTGTCGCCCGGCGAGCGGGTGGGCCTGGTCGGGCATTCCGGCGCGGGCAAGACCACCGCTCTCAACCTGCTGCTGCGCTTCTTCGACCCCGAGGCGGGGCGGATCCTGGTGGACGGACAGGACATTGCCGGCGTCACGGCCGAATCCCTGCGCGCCGCGGTGGGGGTCGTGACGCAGGACACCGCCCTGCTGCACCGCTCCATCCGCGAGAACATCCGCTATGGCCGGCCCGACGCGACCGAGGACTCGGTGGCGGAGGCCGCGCGGCGGGCGGAGGCGCACGAGTTCATCGCCGCCCTGTCGGACTGGCGCGGGCGGTCGGGCTACGATGCGCATGTCGGCGAGCGCGGCGTGAAGCTTTCGGGCGGGCAGCGCCAGCGCATCGCGATCGCCCGGGTGCTGCTGAAGGACGCGCCGATCCTGGTGCTGGACGAGGCGACCAGCGCGCTCGATTCCGAGGTGGAGGCCGCGATCCAGGAAAGCCTGGACCGGCTGATGGCCGGCAAGACGGTGATCGCGGTGGCGCATCGCTTGTCCACGCTGGCGCGCATGGACCGCCTGGTGGTGCTGGACCATGGCCGCGTGGCGGAGACCGGCACGCATGCGGAACTGCTGGCGCTGGGCGGCGTCTATGCCAGGCTGTGGCAGCGCCAGTCCGGCGGCTTCATCGGCGATTGAACGGCGGGCTCGCGGCCTTGCTGCATTGCGGCAGTCGCCTTGACACCATCCCCCCCGCACCGTAGGAGCAGGCCGCCTTCCGGGCGGGGGACCGCGAGGAGGAGCACGCGTGCCAGAGAACGACGGCTTCGAGGAGCGGTTGCGCAAGGCCCGGGCCCGGCATGGGGTTGATCCCAAGCCGAGCGGCTCCGGGCAGTTGCCGCAAGGGGGCACCTGGGGGATCGGGTTCCGGGCGGGGGTCGAGGTCGTGTCGGCCCTGATCGCGGGCGTCGGGCTGGGGTGGTTGGTGGACCGCTGGCTCGGCACCTGGCCGTGGCTCTTCCTGGTGTTCTTCGTGCTCGGCGGCGCGGCCGGGGTGCTGAACGTCTACCGACTGTTCAATCCGCGGAACGCTGGGAAATAGGCAGCGGCGGGCTCGTCCCGCGCGGTCGACGCGGGAGAGGTTGCGGTGGCGGCGGAAGGCAAGACGATCGACGCGCTCGGCCAGTTCGAGCTTGTGCCCGTGCTGGGCAAGGTCGGTGCCTCGGTCGGGTTCACGCAATCCAGCGCGCACATGCTGCTGGCGGTCGGGCTTATCGTCGCGCTGGTGATGTATGGCATGGCCAAGCGCGCGATCGTGCCGGGCCGCCTGCAGGCCGTGACCGAAAGCACCTACGAATTCGTCCAGGGGCTGTGCCAGAACCAGATCGGGGACGAGGGCAAGAAGTTCTTTCCCTTCGTGTTCGCGCTGTTCATGTTCGTGCTGTTCGGCAACCTGCTCGGTCTGCTGCCCTTCGCCTTCACCTTCACCAGCCACATCGTGGTGACCTTCGCGCTGGCGATGATGGTGTTCGTGCTGATCACCGTCGTGGCGCTGGTGCTGCACGGCCGGAAGTTCTTCGGCTACTTCTTCCCGGAAGGCGCGCCGATCTGGTTGGCGCCGATCATCATTCCGGTGGAGATCGTCTCCTATCTGTCGCGGCCGATCAGCCTGTCGATCCGTCTCTTCGCCAACATGGTCGCCGGCCACGTCATGCTGAAGGTGTTCGCCACCTTCATCGTGCTGCTGGGCGGCCTGGGCGCGGTGGGACCCTTCATCGCGGTGCTGCCGCTGACCGTGAACGTCGCGCTGGTCGGGTTCGAGATCCTCGTGGCCTTCCTGCAGGCCTACGTGTTCGCGATCCTGACCACCATCTACCTGCACGACGCGGTGCACCTGCACTGACCCGCCATGTGACCGGGGTGTGGCGCAACCGCTCGGACAGAACCTCCAAGCTCAGGACGGAAGGATTAGGACAATGGAAGTCGCTGCCGCGAAGGCCCTCGGGGCCGGCATCGCCGTGATCGCGCTGTTCGGCGTGGGTCTCGGCATCGGGAACATCTTCTCCGCGCTGATCAACAGCGTGGCCCGTAACCCGGCGGCGCGCGACGCGGTCTTCCCGATCGGCATCCTGGGCTTCGCGCTGACGGAAGCGGTGGCGCTGTTCGCGCTGCTGATCGCCTTCCTCATCCTCTTCACCTGATCCCGCGCCCGCCGGGCCCGCCCGGCGGGACATGGCGCGCCGCGTGCCGCGCGGCGCGTCCGGGACAGGGTGCGAGAGGGACATGCCATGCCGCAGCTCGATTTCGACAATCCGCTGCTGATCGCCCAGGTCGTCTGGCTGCTGATCATCTTCGGCCTGCTCTACTACGTGCTCTCGACCTACGCGCTGCCGCGCGTGGAAAGCGTGCTGGAGGAGCGGCGGGCACGCATCGCCGCCGACCTCGGCGCTGCCCAGGCCGCCAAGGCCGAGGCGGATGCCGCCATGGCGGCGCATCGTGAGGCCACCGCCAAGGCGCGTGCCGAGGCGCAGTCCGCGATCGCCAGCGCCATGCAGCAGGCCCAGGCGGAAGCCGCCGCGCGCAGCGAGGAACTGAACCGCCGCCTGGCGCAGCAGATCCAGGAGGCCGAGCAGCGTATCGCCGCCGCGCGCGACGCGGCGATGGGCGCGCTGCGCCAGGTCTCGACCGAGACGGCCGAGTCGCTCGTCGCGAAGCTCGCCGGGCGTGCCGACCGCACGCCGGTGACCGCCGCGGTGGATCGCGCGCTCGCCGCGCGCGGCCAGGCCTGAGGGGACGCCGATGCACGCCTACGAGCATTTCTGGCTGGACCCGAAGTTCTGGGTCGCCGTCTCCTTCATCGTCTTCGTCGCGGCGTTCGGGCGCATGGCATGGGCGCGCATCGCGCCGATGCTGGATGCCCGCGCGGCGCGCATCCGCGCCGACCTGGACGAGGCCGCGCGGCTGCGCACCGAGGCCGAGGCGATGCGCGTCCAGGCCGAGGCCGAGCGCGCTGCAGCGCTGCGTGAGGCCGAGGAACTGCTGGCCCGCGCGCGCGTCGAGGCAGAGCGCGTCGCCCAGGCCGCGGCCGCC
>NZ_JAPSMD010000448.1 GCF_027856955.1 Falsiroseomonas oryzae
CCGCCTCTCGCTCGAGCCGCCGCCGCCCGCCCCCGCCCCGGCCGAGGTCGTGGCGCCCCCGCGCCCCGACCCTGCCGACCCCGCGCTGGCCGCCGTGCTCGCCATCGGACGCAACCGCGTGCTGGAGGTGGTGCGCTACCAGGTGGCGCCGGCCGACCGCGCGGCCTTCCTCCGCGCCATGCAGGAATGCCGCGGCGTGCGGCTGCGCAGCGGCGCGCTGGGCTGGCGCCTGTTCGAGGACATCGCCCATCCCGAGCGCTGGGTGGAGCTCTGGGCCGTCGAGAACTGGACCGACCATCTGCGGGAGGAAGGGCGGCTGACCGAGGCCGACCGTGCCGCCCTGGCGCGCGCCGCGGCGCTGCACCGCGGCGACGGCCCGCCCGAGGCCGCACGATATCTCGATGTCATGCCGGACATGACACGATAGCCGGTGAAACGGCCTGCCCGCGCACCACGTTCGGTGCCCGACCCATCCGATGGGCGTCAACGCAGCAGGAGAGCACAAGGCGATGCCGAAGACGCGCAACGACGTGAACGACAACGCGAAGAAGACCTCGATCGGCGTGCTGCAGGCCTGCCTGACCGACGGCATCGACCTCTACAACGCCACGCGCCAGGCGCACTGGAACGTGAAGGGCCCACAGTTCCACGCGCTCCACACGATGTTCGAGGATTTCTACACCACGCTCGCCACCGACATCGACGAGGTGGCGGAGCGCCTGGTGCAGCTCGGCGGCACCGCCAACGGCACCAGCCAGTCGGTGGTCTCCGGCACGCGGCTGCCGCCCTATCCGACCGACCTGCGCCAGGGCGAGGGCCATGTCGCCGCGCTGTCCGAACGCTACGCCGCGCTGGCCGCCGCGCTGCGCGCCGGCATCAACGCGACCGACGAGGCCGGCGACGCCGACACCGCCGACATCCTGACCGGCGTCAGCAAGAACATCGACAAGGCGCTGTGGATGCTGGAGGCGACGGCGGAGAAGTAGCCTCGCGGCATGGCGGCGGACGCGTCGCGCGGCACACGCGCGGCGCGTGCCTCCGTCGCCCTGCCATAACCATGCAGTTCTGCGGCCACGTAAACTCGCTGCGCTCGGCGCCGAACTTGCGCTGGCGCAAATACACGGCTGTCAGCGGGCCGGCAGCGTCCCCGGGTCAGGCACGCCCGACCCGGAGAGGCACGCCATGTCGTCCACCCTGCTCGATCCCGCGACACAGCCGAAATTCGTCAACGCCGTGCCGGTCCCGCCGGTGCTGGACGCCACTGGCGGCGGAAGCTGGACGCTGAACATCGTCGAGGGCGAGCAGTGGCTCGGCCTGGTCGATCCGCTGACCGGGCTGCCGCTGGCCACCACGGTCTGGGGCTACGCGCTGCCCGGCTCCACGGTGCCGATCTACCCGGGCCCGACCATCGTCGCGATGTCCGGCGCGACCGTCTCGATCACCTGGAACAACCTGCTGCCGCTCGCCGGCCACCGCCTGCCGGTGGACACCACCATCCACCACGCGGCGACGCTCGACCCGTGGCTGGTGCCGGTGGTGACGCACCTGCATGGCGGCCGCAGCGCCCCGACCTCCGACGGCCTGCCGGAGGCGTGGTGGACGCAGGCGCTGGCCGAGGTCGGCGCCGACTTCGCCGGCAACGTCTTCACCTACGAGAACGCGCAGGAGAGCGCGACGCTCTGGTACCACGACCACGCGCTCGGCATCACGCGGCTCAATGTCTACATGGGCCTCGCCGGCTTCTACCTGCTGCGCGACGAGAACGAGGAGTCGCTGGTGGAACGCCGGATGCTGCCGGGGCGCGAGTACGAATTCGGGCTGGCCGTGCAGGACCGCGCCTTCACCGCGGACGGGCAGCTCTACTATCCGGCGAAGCCCGGCGACCCGCTGCCCGGCGGCGGCGAGGTGGAGACCTTCCTCGATCCCGACACCGGCACGCCGATCGACCCGACCGTGCTGCCCGAATTCTTCGGCGACCACCTGCTGGTCAACGGCATGGCCTGGCCGAAGATGGACATCGACCCCGGCAACTACCGCTTCCACCTGCTGAACGGCTCCGACAGCCGCTTCTACTGGCTGGAGCTGAGCGATCCGCGCGTGCGCGTCTGGATCGTCGGCAGCGATGGCGGGCTGCTCGACTCCGCCATCCAGGTGATGGACGGCGACGGCAAGCAGGAGGATGGCGAGCGCCTGATCATCGCGCCGGGCGACCGCGTGGACGTGGTGATGGACTTCAGCAAGGTGCGCGGGGAGGACGTGACGCTGCTGAACCACGGCCCCGCCTTCGAGCCCTTCAAGGGACTCGATCCGCTGACCGGCGGCCTGCCCGCCGGCGTCGAGGGCGCGCGCGACACCGCGGCGAACACCGCGACCGTCGGCCAGGTGATGCAGTTCCGCGTGAACGCGCAGAACCTCGACCGCGGCAACGACCATGTCCAGATCGAGTCCGCGGTGAACGGCCGGCTCAACCCGGACTTCGTGCGCCTGACCGAGGCCGATGCCGACAACGCCGCCGATGTCCGCAGGCTCGGCCTGTTCGAGATGATGGACGAGGCCGGGCGCATGATGCCGATGCTCGGCCTCGCCGAGGATCAGGGCGCCGAGGCGTTCGGCCCGCGCATGTGGGCCGACCCGGTCACCGAGCGCATCCGCCTCGGCGACACGGAGATCTGGGAGATCCACAACCTCACCGAGGATGCGCACCCCGTCCACCTGCATCTCGTGCAGTTCCAGGTGCTCTCCCGCCATGCCAGCGTCGCGGTCGATGGCGACGAGGACGGCGAGGCGGAGGCCGTAAGCCTCGGCGCCATGCTCGACGTGGAGCCCTGGCGGAAGGGCGTGCAGAACCTCCATGCCGAGGACCAGGGCTGGCAGGACACGGTGTGGGTCGGGCCGGGCGAGGCGATCCGCATCATCGCGAACTTCGACCGGCCGGGCACCTATGTCTGGCACTGCCACATCCTCTCGCACGAGGACAACGAGATGATGCGGCCCTTCACCGTGTACGACCCGCTGATCGGCTGAGGCGCAGGAGCGCGGGGCCGCCGGGCGGCGGCGCGCCCGTCGCTCCACCGGCGCGCCTACCAGCGGGACGCGACCGACAGTTCGATCTCCGCGCTGGACAGGCCGCCATCGCCATCGTCCCGCCGCAGCGCGATCACCGCGCGCGGCAGCGTCCAGGTGCCGAAGGCGCCGTGCTGCACGGGCTGCATGCCGCTGGCCTCGGCCTGCGGGAAGCAGCGCCCAACGTCAGTCTCCAGCGCATGGGCGCGCTGCGCGAAGGCGTGGCCGCGCTGCGCCGAGTTCGTCATCGCCATCGTCGCGTAGAACACCGCGCGCGCCGGCCCGTCCGCCGGGCGCAGCACGCCCCGCCGCTCCTCCACCGAGCCCGGCACATAGCGCTGGCCCGTCGGCAGGTAGTCGAAGCCGTTGGCCGCCGCCTCCGCCAGACGGCGCAGCGCGGTGCAGAGCGCATCGGGCGCCTGCGCCGCCGCGGGCGGTGGGGCAAGCAGGGTCAGGGCCAGGCAGGCCAGCAGGGCAGGTCGGCGCACGGGCATCTCTCCGTATCGTGAACGGAGCCTGCCCGCCACACGGTGCCGGATCAATCGGCGGGCCGATCTAGGTATAAAGTCCTTGATCCCGGCTGCCGCGTCACGCGATGCTGCAGGGATGCGCCCGCTCCCGCCCCGCTTCCCCCACCGCCGCGCCGCCCCGCATCCCTGGGCACCGATGACCGATGAGGAGTGGGCCAGGCTCGCGCCGATGCTGCGCCGGGCGCGCGGCGCCGGCCGGCCGTCCGCCGACCTCCGCCGGCGCTGGGACGCGATCTTCTGGGTCGCCTGTTCCCGCCAGCCCTGGCACGCCCTGCCGGCCGCGCTCGGCAAGGCCGACACCGCGCATCGCGCGCTGCGCCGCGCCGCCCGGACCGGCCTGCTCAACGGCCTGCTGATCGCCGTCTCCGACCACCCGGTCTTCGGCGGGCTGGACGCGTTGCGCTGGCGCATCTGCCGGGCCTGCCGCCGCGTCGCCCGCCTGCTGACCATGGGCCAGTTGCTGATGGCCGAGCGGCTCGGCCTGCGCGACGCCCTGCCCTGCGACCCGTGGTGGCTGCCGAAGCCGCATTTGTCCGAGGGGCTGACCTAGCTAAGGGTGGAAAGGCTAGGTTGGAGAGATGGTTAGGCGCCGTCGGAGCCGGCTGTCGCGTTCGGTTCAGCAACGGCTGCTGGAGTACTTCGTCGCCGGCACGC
>NZ_JAPSMD010000449.1 GCF_027856955.1 Falsiroseomonas oryzae
CATCGCGCGCATCGGCGGCCGCGACGGGTTCCGCGCCGGCATCCTCGGCGACCGCGCGCCGCTCGGCGCCGACCGCCTGCTGGGGCGCGCGCGGCCCGAGGACCGCTTCCGCCTCGACGCAACCCACCTTCCGCAGCACAGGACGCGATGGCCATGAGCGACACCGCCACGCTGTTCGCCCCGCTCGAGGACGACGATCCTGCGCGGCCTGGCGACCCCTTCTCGCGGCTGCGCTACCACTATGGCCAGCTGCTGGGCGCCGAGGACTTCGCGGCGGAGCAGCGCTACCACGTGCTGCGGGAACGGCTGCTGACGGCGACGCTGCACGGCCACGGCACGGTCTGGGGCCTGCGCGTCACGGCGCGGGAGGATGCGGCCAGCAACGCCGTGCAGCTGGTCTGCGCGCCGGGCCTGGCGGTGGATGCGCTGGGGCGGCTGATCCATGTCGAGCAGGAAGTCTGCCTCGACGTCACCGGGCTGGCGCTGGCGCCCTTCTGGTCGGACCTGTCGCCGCCGCCTGGCGCGGAGGCCGGGTCCCGCGCAAGGCGCGCCTTCGTCGTGCTGTCCTACCGCGCCTGCCTGGCGGACGAGGTGCCGGCCATCGCGCCGCCCTGCTCCGACAGCGGGGAGGCGATGGCCCATGCGCGGCTGCTGGACCGCTGGCGGCTGTGCCTGGCGGCGGAGGCACCGCCCGATCCGCACCCGCTGGCGCGCGACGGCAGCGCGCTGCCCGCCGGCGACCTGCGCGCCGCGCTGCTGGAGTTCATCCTCTCCCCGCCGGCCGAGCTCTCCCGCTTCTGGTCGGGCGGGGACGAGGCACCGCTGCTGCTGGCGACGGTGGATCTGGAGCCGGTGGGCGACCCGGCCGAGCGCACGCGGCTGGTCGCGGGGCCCGACAATGCGGTGCGCGCGCTTCTGCCGGATGTGCAGACGGTCGCGGCGGTCGCTAGCGGGGCGCGCCTGATCGGCGCCGGGGCCGCGGCGGCCTTCGCGCTGGACGGCGCCACCGCCGCCTCCGACGGCAGTGCCGTCACGGTCACCGCGCGCTTCTCCCGACCGCCGCAGGCCGCCAGCGTCTCGCCCGACAGCCTGCGCGTCTTCCGCTTCGATCCCGGCTCGGGCTGGGTGGAGGCGGCGACGGTCAGCCGCACGTCAACCGGCAACGAGGTCGCGATCCTGCTGGGCGAGGACTGGACGGCGGAGACCACCTGGCAGCTGGTGGCGATCGGCGCGGGGCCGGCGCCGCTGCTCGATGCCGAGGGCAACCCGCTGGGCGGTGTCGTCGGCCAGCCGCAGGGCCGCGCGCCAACTGCCGGGCGCGATGCGAGTCTCGTCCTGAAGTTCGTCCCGTGACGGAGCGACGCCGATGAGCACCAGCATGGACACCCGGCAGATCAAGCTCCTCATGGCTTTCGCCAAGAAGATGCAGGATCCCAAGGCGCAGCTGACGGCGGCGGAGGAGGCCGTGCTGGGCGTCTTCCTGCCGGAGAAGGACCAGGGCCTGCCGCAGGCGGCGCCGGGCGATGCGCGCGGGCAGAACGCGCTGCGCCGGACCAACTGGTTCAACGGCCGCTTCCTGACAGCGGAGGCGCTGCGGCGGCAGGACGTCTATCTCGACGCGCGCGCGCGGCTCGACGCGCATCTGCTGATGCCGGGCGTCGTCCATGGCCTCGGCATCACCGGCACCGGCGTGAACGCGATGCGGGTGAACGAGGACCGCAACACGCCGCCCACCACCGGCGGATTCGGCAAGGCGGAGAAGCTGACGCTCTCGCCCGGCCTCGCCTTCGACCATGTCGGGCGGCCGATCCTGGTCTCGCAGCCCTTCGACTTCACGCTTGAGCAGCTGGTCGCGACATCCCGCGCGAAGCCGCGCCGCGTCGCGCCGGGTGGCATCGAGTTCGCGCCCTGCGTCTGCCTGGTGCCGGAGCCGGAAGGGCCGAGCGGCGGGGCGCCGGCCGTGCGGCCCGGGCCCTACCTGCTGGTGATCGAGCCCGGCGAGGTGCCGGACGGCGAGGCGAAGGTCTATGGCGAAGCCTGTGCCGGCCCTACGCCCGTCACCTGCCAGGCGGAAAGCTGGCGCGGCGCCTTCGGGCTGTCGCTGGTGCGCGTGCCGCTCGAGCTGCCGGAGGAGGAGGGGCTGAATTCCTCCTGGGCGCTGCGCGGCACCGCCTCCGCCTGGTGGTTCGACGTCTTCGAGCATTCGCTGATCAAGCGCTGGGACCCGAGCTTCGCCACCGATGACGGCTTCCGCCGCCCGGCGGGCCCGGGCCGGCACGAGGCCGGCGCGGTGGCTCTGGCGATGGTCTGGCTGGGCACCGATGGCTCCGCGCTGTTCATCGATTCCTGGATCCCGCGCCGGAGCGTCGTCGCAACGCCGGGCGAGGACTGGCACCGCATGCGCTTCGGCGCGCCGCCGCGCGCGGCGGCCTGGGCGCGCATCCACCAGTTCCAGGCGATGCTGGCCGAGAGCCTGGCACGCGAGCGGCTGATCCAGGGCAGCGGCGTCGGGCTGAACCTGTGGCGGCGCGGCTTCCGGCATATCCCGCCGATCGGCTTCCTGCCGCTCGACCCGGCGGCGGTCGGCGCGCAGGGCGACCGCACCGCCAGCACCGGCAACGCCGCGCTGGACCGGCTGATCGCGGCGGCGGGCGGGCGCGTGGCGATGGTCTCGGGGCTGATCGCGGCGGCGCGGCAGCAGGCCTTCGGCTATTTCCGCGGCACCACCGTGATCCCCTACTGCGTCGTCGCGCTGCATGACGACGACATCCTCGAAGACCTCGCCAACGTCTTCGACAAGGACCCGGTCCGCGTGGCGCGGCGCGTGCCGCGCGACACCTCGCCGAACGAGCCGGGCCGCGACGTTCCCGGCACGACCACCAACGCGCCGGCCTTCGCCTTCCTCGACCGGCTGGCCGAGGCCTTCGAGGTGATGGGGCTGGACGAGCTGGTGAACCGGCGCACCGAGATCGTGAAGGTGCTCATCCCGCTGCAGGGGCTGACGCGCCCGCACCCGGTGCTCGGCGTGGTGCCGGAGGATGCGCGCGACCAGCTGGCGGATTGGATCGGCAGCCAGCCGCCAAGCTGGTACCTGCGCGATGCCCGGCTGACCGACGCCAACACCATGGCGGGGCTGCGCCAGTCGCTGCCGCTGGAGATGCTGCCGCGCCATTTCGCGGTTTACGTCAAGCAGCGGATGGTGCTGCTGGAGGTGCTGGTGCAGCTGCTGGAGCTGCTGCAGGTGGTGGTGGAGCTGGTGCAGGACATCCGGCGCGATCCGCGCCTGGCTGCCGCCGGCCAGCAGAAGATGGCCTCCACCGCCGCCTATCGCGAGGCCTACCAGCGGCAGCCCGCCGAGAAGCGCGCGCTGGCGGAAGCGGCGCTGGCCGAGCCGATGGTGCGCAACGCGGTGGTCACCGCCGCCGCGCTGGCCTCCCCCGACCTGCGCGTCGTCTCCCGCAACGAGGCCTTCACGCAGACCCTGGCCGAAACCGATGCCTCGCTCGCGCGCGAGATCAGCGACCCCGCGGAGCGCGAGCGCGTGGCGCTAGAGCGCACGGCGGATGCCTATGCGGCGGAGTATCCGGGCTTCGCCGTGGTGCAGGTGATGGCCGCGGTGCAGCCGCCCACGGCGGCGAAGGCCAGCATCGCCGACCTGCGCTTCCGCGCCGCGCAGCTGCCGCTGCGCGACAACACCGGCACCATCGCCGAGGCGACGGTGGCCGACCGCGTCGCCGGCGGCGTGAAGACCTTCGAGACGGCGGAGGCCTCGGTCGCCTATGGCGCGATGCGCGAGGCGATGGCCGAGAAGGACGCCAGCGCCTATGTGGCCGACGCGCCGGCCGGCGTGACCGCCAAGGAGGTGCTGGAGAAGCCGCCGGCCGAGGCAGCGCGGCTGCTCGGCGGCGAGGAGAAGCTGGCCGCCTTCACCGCCGCGATGGCGAAGGAACGCGAGGAGGCGGCGGTGGCGGCGAAGGCCGTGACCGCCGCGCCGCCGCCGCCGGAGGTCGTCGCCAAGGTGACCGAGGTCGCGACGCGCGGCGAGGATGCGGTGGCGGCGCTGGAGAAGGCGCGCGACGCCGCGACCGATCCGGCGGCGCGCGCCTCGCTGGACGGGGCGGCGAAGATGGTGCGCACGCTCGGCGTCGAGCGCACGCTGGCGCTGGCGCGCGTGGCCCGCAAGCCGGCCTAGCGCCGCATGGCCGCGCCGGAGGTCGCGATCGGTCGCCTCGCCACCCGGATCCGCG
>NZ_JAPSMD010000450.1 GCF_027856955.1 Falsiroseomonas oryzae
GTCCCGGCTGCTGGCCGAGGCCGAGGCCGCGCATGCCGCCGCCGCGCAGGCCCTTCAGGCTGCCGAGCGCGAGCTGCGCGACGCGACCGCGCATCGCCGCGATGCCGATGCCCGCTTCGCCGCGGCACGCGAGGCGCAGGTGCGCGCCGAGGGCGCGATGGAGACGGCGGAGGCCGCCGCGCTCTCGGTGGAGGAACGGGTGACGGAGCGCCTGGGCGAGGCGCATCCCGACCTGCCCGCGGACATCGCCGACCTGTCCGACGGCGCGGAGGAGAAGGCGCGGCGCAAGCTGGACCGGCTGACGCGCGAGCGGGAGGAGATGGGGCCGGTCAACCTGCGCGCCGAGCAGGAGCTGAACGACCTCGACGCGCGGCGCAACGCGATCGACGCGGAGCGCGCCGAGGTCGCCACCGCGATCGCCAAGCTGCGCGGCTCGATCGGGCACCTGAACCGCGAGGGCCGCGAGCGGCTGCGCGTGGTCTTCGACAAGGTGGATGCCGAGTTCCGCGGGCTGTTCACGCGGCTGTTCGGCGGCGGGCGGGCGCATCTCGCGCTCGTCGGCTCCGACGACCCTCTGGAGGCGGGGCTCGAGATCTATGCCGAGCCGCCGGGCAAGAAGCTCGCCTCGCTCGGCCTGCTCTCGGGCGGCGAGCAGGCGCTGACCGCGCTGTCGCTGATCTTCGCCGTCTTCCGCTGCAACCCCGCCCCGGTCTGCGTGCTGGACGAGGTGGACGCGCCGCTGGACGACGCGAACGTGGAACGGCTCTGCGACCTGCTGGAGGTGATGGCGGCGGGCGACGAGCAGGGGCGTGGCGGCACGCGATTCCTGATCGTCACCCACCACCCGCTGACGATGGCGCGCATGCATCGCCTCTACGGCGTGACGATGCAGGAACGCGGCGTGTCGCGTCTGCTCAGCGTGGACCTGCAACGCGCGGTGGAACTGGCAGAGGGTCCCGTCGCCGGCTGAGCGCCCGCGCGCATCCCGGCGATTGCGATCGCGTGAGCGATGCATGGCGAGATCGCCCGTTGCGGCTGCGATTCCGCATCCTTCGTGCGGCACCACGCGAAGGGGGATCCGCGATGGCGATCGAGCCGAGGGGCTGGGGCGATACGCTGCCGCCCGACCCCGGCACGAAGCGTCCGGCCCTGCTGCGGAAGTCCGCGGCGAAGCGGCACGCCTTCGATGCCCGCGCGACGGAGATGCAGAAGGCCGGCTTCGCCCCGGGCGCGCTGCTGCGCGAGGTGCCGCTGATCGACGCCTTCCCCGATCGCATCGCGCAGCGCGACTACCAGACATTCACGCTGTTCGCGAACGAGGGCGCGATCCGCGTGATCCGCAACCCGATCCGGGACAAGTGGATGGCTCTGGGCGGGGCGGAGTGGGGCGTGCCTGGCACGGACGACACCCCGACAGGCATCGGCGACGGCCGCCAGGTGCGGTTCGACCTGCTGAAGCCCGGGGCAGGCGGCGGGCTGAAGCGCGCCATCCTCTGCTCCAGGGTGACGAATGCGGAGCATCTGAGCGCCACGATCCCGGAGAAGTTCGTCGCGCTCGGGGGCGTGCAGGGTATCGGCTATCTGGGCACCGCACCCGCCGATATGCCTGCGCGCAATGCCGACGGCTCGGCAGCTGCGCCCATCCCGCATCACCTGGCCGTGGACCTCGGCGATAATGGGCATCGGCTGCAGCTGTTCTTCGAGGTCCGCAACGGCCCAGGGTGACGCACGCGATTGCGATTGCATGTTTCTGTTTTGTTCTTGCTCGCGACGGGCGGGCGCGCGCAGGATGCCGCGGCCCTCAGAAGGAAGCAGGTCATGCCCGTCAGCCCCATCCCGCCCGGCTATCCGCGCGTCTCGCCCTATCTCGTCATGCCCGACGCGAGGCGCGCACTCGCCTGGTACGCCGAGGCGCTGGGCGCGGAGGAGACGATGCGGCTGCCCGGGCCGGGCGACACGGTGATGCATGGCGAGGTGCGGATCGGCGACAGCGTGGTGATGCTGGGCGAGCAGAACGCCGACTACGGCGCCTTCGGCCCCGCGCATTTCGGCGGCACGGCGGTCTCGCTGGTGCTCTATGTCGAGGACGTCGATGCTGCCTTCGCGCGCGCCGTCGCCGCCGGTGCGACGGCGGAACGGCCGCCGGCCGACCAGCCCTATGGCGACCGGATGGGCACCATCGTCGATCCCTTCGGCCATCGCTGGCATCTGGCCACGCATGTGGAGGATGTCGGCGTGGAGGAGATCGTCCGCCGCATGTCGCCGGCCGGATGACGCCGGGCGCGTGACGATCGAGGCACGCATCGCGCGCGCCCACCGCATGGACGATGCGGCCTGGGCGCGCCATGCGAACCCGTGGAGCGTCTGGACGCGCGTGCCGATCCTGCCGCTGCTCGCGCTGGCGGTGTGGAGCCGCGAGTGGATCGGCTGGTGGGCGCTGGTCCCGGTGCTGCTGCTGCTCGCCTGGACCTGGGTGAACCCGCGTGTCTTCCCGCCGCCCTCGTCGCTGGAGAACTGGGGCTCGCGCGCCGTCCTGGGCGAGCGGCTGTGGCTGACGCGCGACTCGGTGCCGGTGCCGCCGCGGCATCGCGTGCTGCCCAAGGCGCTGAACGCGCTCGCCGCGGCGGGTGGCGTGCTGCTGTGCGTCGGCCTGGCCTGGCTGCTGCCCTGGGCGACGCTGACGGGGCTGGCCGTCGCGCTGCTGGCAAAGATGTGGTACCTGGACCGCATGACGTGGATCGTCGCGGACATGGCCGATGATCCGCGCCTCGTGGCCTGGACCGCGCCCGCGGCGGCGGCAACTCGCATCCCGCGGGCCTGATCGGCGTTGCCGGGGCACGGCGTCGCCCGTATCTGGGCACGACCATTCCCCCAACCGCACGAGCAGCCCCGATGGCCGAGCCGAAGACGACCCGACCGCGTTCGGCGCTGCGCGCCTTCCTGGACAGCGAGGCCTCCGGCGGCTTGGTGCTGATGGGGGCTGCGGCGGCTGCCCTGGTGATCGCCAATTCGCCGCTCGCCCCCGTCTATTTCGGCGCGCTGAAGACGTATGTCGGCCCGCTGAGCGTGGGCCACTGGATCAACGATGCGCTGATGGCGGTGTTCTTCCTGCTCGTCGGGCTCGAGATCAAGCGCGAGGTCGTGGACGGGCGTCTGTCCACCTGGTCCCGCCGCGTGCTGCCCGGGCTGGCCGCCGTCGGCGGCATGGCGGTGCCGGCGGCGATCTATGTCACGCTGAACGCCGGCAACCCGGAGGCGATCGCCGGCTGGGCGATTCCCAGCGCCACCGACATTGCCTTCGCGCTCGGCGTGCTGTCGCTGCTGGGTAATCGCGTGCCGGTCTCGCTCAAGGTGTTCCTGACCGCGCTGGCGATCCTCGACGACCTCGGCGCCGTGATCATCATCGCGCTGTTCTACACCGCGAACATCTCCACCACGGACCTCGGCATCGCGGGCGCGATCGCAGTGGCGCTGTTCGCGATGAAGGCGATGGGCGTGCGGCGCACGATGTGGCCCTATCTCCTGCTCGGCCTGCTGCTGTGGGTCTTCGTGCTCCGCTCCGGCGTGCATGCGACGATCGCGGGCGTGCTGCTGGCGCTGGCCATCCCGCTGCGCCCGACGCCCGGCGCGCCGGATGCGGAGGATTCGATGCTGCACCGGCTGGAACACGCGCTGCACAAGCCGGTGGCCTTCCTGATCGTGCCGGTCTTCGGCTTCGCCAATGCCGGCGTGTCGCTGGCCGGCTTCGGCGCCGGGCTGCTGCTGGACCCCGTCACGCTCGGCGTCATGGCTGGGCTCTCGGTCGGCAAGCTGGTGGGGGTGTTCGGCGCGGCCGCGCTGGCGATCCGCTTCGGCCTTGCGGACCTTCCGATGGGCGCGAGCTGGCCGCAGCTGGTCGGCGTCTCGCTGCTGTGCGGCATCGGCTTCACGATGAGCCTGTTCATCGGCCTGCTCGCCTTCCCCGACAGTCAGGCGCTGCAGGACAAGGCGAAGATCGGCATCCTGTTCGGCTCGCTGATCGCCGGCGTCGCCGGCTGGCTGGTGCTGCGCTTCGCCCCGCGCGAGATCCCGGCGCCCGACGATCCGGCGCGGCTGGCCACGCGGAAGGCCGGTTGACGGAGGGGCGCAAGGGGCGCGTCCTGCCGGGCGTGCTCCCCTTCCGCTTCTTCGAGCGCGCGGTGGATCCGGTGGCGCCGCCCGGCGCGCCGGCGGCGCGCGCGCTGGGCGTGCCGGTGCCGGCGGATGC
>NZ_JAPSMD010000451.1 GCF_027856955.1 Falsiroseomonas oryzae
GTCGCCGGCGGGCGGCACCTTCTCGCCGGGCAGCGGCGGCTCGATGGCCGGGGGCGGCTGCGCCGGGCCGGGGGTGGGCTCCGGCACCGGGCGGCCGGGGGCGGGGCCGGTGGGATCGCCTGGGGGGATGGGCAGCTGCGCCTTCTGCGGCGCACCGCCCCGGTTGCTGGTCTCGGTCATGGCGCTCATCTAGTGGCTCCGGGGCTCCTGTCGCGAGATCAACGCGCAGGGCCGGCATACGGGAGCGTCGGGACATGGCCGGTTATTTCCGCACCGCGCTGTTGCTGGCCGCGATGACCGCGCTGTTCGTCGGCGTGGGCTACGCGATCGGCGGCGAGCAGGGGATGGTGATCGCCTTCGGCTTGGCCTGCGCGATGAACCTCTTCGCGTGGTGGAACAGCGACCGCGTCGTGCTCGGCATGCACAACGCGCAGCCGATCGGGCCGCAGGATGCGCCGCGCCTCTATGAGATGACTGCCGCCCTGGCCGGCCGCGCCGGCCTGCCGATGCCCGCGCTCTACGTGATCCACGAGGACCAGCCCAACGCATTCGCCACGGGCCGCAGCCCGGAGAAGGGGGCGGTCGCGGTCAACACCGGCCTGCTGGACATGATGAGCGAACGTGAGGTGGCGGGCGTGATCGCGCACGAGCTGGCGCACATCAAGAACCGCGACACGCTGATCATGACCGTCACCGCGACGCTGGCGGGCGCCATCGGCATGCTGGCGCAGTTCGGCTTCCTGTTCGGCGGCCGCAGCTCCGACGGGCGGTCCAACCCCTTCGGCCCGATCGGCACCATCCTGCTGATCGTGCTGGCGCCGATCGCGGCGATGATCGTGCAGATGGCGGTCAGCCGGTCGCGTGAATACGAGGCCGACCGGATCGGCGCCGAGATCACCGGCGACCCGCGCGGCCTGGCCTCCGCCCTGCTGCGGCTCGAGGGCTACAAGCAGGGACGGGTGAACGAGGCCGCGGAGGCGAACCCCGCCAGCGCGCATCTCTTCATCATCAATCCGCTCTCCGGCCTGCGGATGGACGGACTCTTCTCCACCCATCCCGCCACCCAGAACCGCGTCGCGGCGCTGGAGGCGCTGGCCGCGCGGATCGGGCCGCCCTCCGATGGCGGGCCGCGGATCCCGGCGGCCCCGCCGCGCGTTGCGGGAGCACGGCCCGGTCCATGGAGCCCGGGCGGGCGCCGGAATCCCTGGGGGTGAAGGCTTCAAAGGCGTGCGACGTGGCCCAGCTATGTCGGCGCCGGAAAAAGGAACTGCCCATGGCGAACCCCGTCCACGCATGGCGTCGTCTTCCCGTCGCGGTGCGGTTCCTCGTCTCGCATGGGATGGTGGGCTTCGGCCTGTCCGCCCTCTTCGTCGCCGGGCTGCTGCTGACGGACTACACCGACGCGGCCAAGCTGCTGCTGAACTCGGCGGGGCATTGGTGGCCGGCCCTGGTGCTGTGGTTCTTCGTCGGGCTGACCTTCGGCAGCGTCCAGATCGGCGTTGCGACGATGCTGTTGGCAGACGACCCGCGGCAGCCGCCCCCGCGTCGCGGCAGCGGCGCGCCGTCCGACCTGGCGCTGGTGCCGCTGCGGGTGCGTGCCCGCCGCCGGTGAGGCGGGCACGCCGCATCCGGCACGGCGTTCAGGCGGCGGGCCTGATGTTCTGGTTCACCCGGAAAAGGTTGGCCGGATCGTAGTGCCGCTTCACCGCCGCGAGGCGCGGATAGTTGTCCCCGAAGCTCGCCCGGATCCGCGCCTCGCCCTCGTCGTCCATCATGAAGTTGGGATAGGCGCCGCCCAGGTCGAAGGGATGCACGGCATCCCAATAGGCCTTGGCCCAGCGCGTGACGGTGCCGGCCATCTGCGGGTTCGGGTCGATCCCGGCGATCACCATCGACCAGGTGGCGTCGCGGCAGTTCCAGGCCGTCGCGTCCTTCGCCACGCGGTGCACGGCGCCGTCGATGGGATAGAGGTGCATCAGCGACAGCTCGCTCGGCGTGCGCGCGGCCTGCTCCAGATGCGCCGCGATTGCCTCGTCCGGCAACGACTTCACGAAGTCGCCGCGCCAGTACCACTGCATGCCCTTCGGCATCAGCGGGTCGAACATGCTCTGCAGCGCCGGGTAGGGCATCATGCCCATCCAGTTGAACCACGGCTCCGGCAGCTGCTGCAGCAGCGGCGCGATCGCCCGGCGGCCTTCGCTCTCCTCACCCGCGTAGCAGCACATCAGCAGGCAGATGCGCTGGCCCCAATGCTGCTGGGGGAACGGCGCGGTGGAGGGCACGGTCTTCAGCCCGAGGAACACGCCGAGCTCCTCCGGCAGTCGCGGCAGCATGTCGCGGTAGCTCCGCATGACCTGCCGCGCGTGCGCCTGGTCCCACGCGATCGGCCCGGCGAAGACGGTGCTGACGGGGTGCGCCCTGAACAGGAAGCTGGTGACGACGCCGAAATTCCCGCCACCGCCGCGCAGCGCCCAGAACAGGTCCGGGTTCTGCGTCTCGCTGGCCACCGCGAAGCTGCCATCGGCCAGAACGACGTCGGCCTCAACCAGGTTGTCGATGGTCAGGCCGAATTTGCGAGACAGGTAGCCGTGCCCGCCGCTCAGCGTCAGGCCGGCGATACCGGTGGTGGAGATGATGCCGGCCGGTACCGCCAGGCCGAAGGCGTGCGTCGCATGATCCACGTCGCCCTGCGTGCAGCCTGCCTCGACGCGGGCCGTGCGCGCCTCCGGGTCCACGCGCACGCCGCGCATGCGCGAGAGATCGATCACCAGCCCGTCGTCCACGCTGCCCAGGCCCGGCCCGTTGTGGCCGCCGCCGCGCAGAGCAAGCGGCAGGCCGCTCTCACGGCCCAGGTTCACCGCGGCGATCACGTCCGCGACGTCGGCGCATTGCGCGATGGCGAGCGGCCGCTTGTCGATCATGCCGTTGTACAGCGCGCGCGCCGTGTCGTACTCGGCATCGCGTCGCCCGACGACGCTTCCGCGCAGTCGCGTACGCAGCGTGGCAACCACATCGTCGCTCATGGCCGTCCTCCCTCGGAAACGGAGCTGCTCGACCGGATGTGTTGCCGTCACTCTGCGCCGCAGGTCGTGCGCGACGCAAAACCTTTGCGTCCGACCCGCAACGCATTGCCGTGAACGCGGCGCCGCCGGCGGGCGGCGCCCGGGCCGTCAGGCGCGCTTGCGCACCCGCGTGGACCAGATGTGCCAGAAGTAGGTGGCGAGGATGCCGCCGACCACGACGTAGGAGAGCGGCTCGAACCAGCCCTCCACCTTGTCGTAGTGCTCCTCCATCCAGTAGCCCGCGGTGGTGAGGAACAGGATCCAGATCGTGCTGCCCAGCGCGGTCCAGAGGTAGAAGACGTGGCGCGGGATATGCGCCAGCCCCGCCGGTATCGAGATCAGCGTGCGGATGCCCGGCAGCAGGCGTCCGAAGAACAGCGCCACTGGCCCGTATTTCTTCAGCGTGGCCTCGGCCTTGTCGAAGTCCTTGTCGTCCACCGCGAACCAGCGCCCGTAGCGCGCGAACAGCGGGCGGATGCGCGCCGAGCCGATGGCCCGCGCGAGCTCGTACCAGAAGGCGTTGCCCAGCAGCGTCCCCACGATGCCGGCGATCACCGCCAGCATGAAGGACATCTGTCCCCGCGCCGCGGCGAAGCCCGCCAGCGGCATGATCACCTCCGACGGGATCGGCGGGAACAGGTTCTCCAGGAACATCAGCGCCAGTACGCCAGGCCATCCGCCTGCCGCGACAACGCCGGTCACCCACTCGATCATCCGCCTGCTCCGTAAAGGCTGATCGCGACCCGCCGGCCGCGCGAATAGTTGAAGCCGGCCAGCGAGCCATGCTCGCGCACCGTCAGGCCGAGCGCCGCTGCCTCGGCCCTGAACGCGGCTTCCTGCCGATCGGCCACGGCGACCACGCGACCCGGGCCAGCGGCCAGGAAACGCGCCGCGGCCGCGCCGTCCTGCAGCAGCCGGATCTCGGATCCCATGGCGAACATCAGTGACGGCTCGTGATACCCCACCGTGCCGAACCGCTCATCCGGCAGGCCGGGATGGGTCTGCCGCACCAGCTCCGCCAGCCGCGGCGAGATCCATGGCGCGGTCAGGTTCGGCAGCACCCCCTGCAGGATCACCCAGTTCAGCGGAATCGCGAACAGCACCGCCAGCAGCCCGGCCCGCGCCGGCTGCCCGGCCCGCAGCGCGCGCCACGCCACCACCGCCAGCGCCGCGGCCG
>NZ_JAPSMD010000452.1 GCF_027856955.1 Falsiroseomonas oryzae
ATCCCGACCTCGCCGCGCCGCCCCCGCCGCCGCGGGGCTGAACCGCGGCGACCGGGGCGCGCCGCGGGCGTTGGGCTGGGCGCCCACTGGCCGGAGGATTCATGCGCCGACGCCTGCTGCTGCTCGCCGCCCCGATGCTGCCGGCGCTGACCGGGGCTGCCGCACAGGAGGCGCGGCCGGCCGACCGCCCCGCCTTCATCGAGGTGATGCCCGCCGAGGGCCGCATGCCCGTGCGCATCGCGACCGGCCAGGTGGTGCGGATCGGGCGTGCCGAGGGCCATACCGTGCTCGACACCACCGCCTGGGTGCAGCAGCGCACGGTCGAGCCGGTCGATTCCGTCGCCCGCCGCCTGCTGGCGACCGGCCTGCGGCTGGTGCCGCTGACCGACCTGGCGAACGGCCGCATCTGGCTGGCCGCCGACCGCGTCGTGCTGGTGCGGGAAGCGCATGAGCGCCACGCCGCGGGGGCGCGGGCCGCCATCGTGATGGTCGGCCTGCGCTTCGGCACCGACGTCGCGGTGCGCGAGAGCGTGGCGGAGGTGATGGCTGCGCTGGAGCAGTGAGGGCCTATGCCCCTTCGGCGCCAGCCCTGCCTCGTCCAGGCTTTGAAAGGTCGGTCGCGCCCCCACCCCGACCCTCCCCCGCAGAGCGGGGGAGGGCGCATGGCGCGCCGACGATCCCTCTCCCGCGAAGCGGCAGAAAGTGCCGAGCGAAGCGAGGCAGGTGGGGGCGCGACCGGCCTGCTCGGGTTGGCGCCTGTTGGCCTACGCCCCCAGCATCGCCTTCAGCTTGCGCACCGCGCTGTCGGGCGTCGTTACCACCGGGCGGCCGGCCGCGGCCTCCACGGCCGCAGCCGCGCGGGCCAGGCTGAACTGGCCGAGCAGCACCACGTCGCAATCCCGCAGGGACCGTGCGGCCTCCGCGGCCAGGCGGTCGTGGCGCTCGACATCGCCGGCATCCAGCGCCACCAGCGCGCCCTCGGCCAGGCAGGGCACCACCTCCACGCCCGGCGGGAACTCGGCGGGCATGGAGGCCAGCGTGCCGGGGAAGGTGGCCAGCAGGCCGATCCGCCGGCCGAGCCGGACCGTCTCCGCGATCGCGGCCTCGTTCGGCTTCAGCACGGGCATCGGCGCCAGATCGCGCGCGCAGGCCTCGATGCAGGGTCCGAAGGCGGAGCAGGTGAACAGGATCGCATCCGCCCCGGTGCGCGCCGCATAGCGCGACAGCGTCAGGAAGCGGTCGGTCATCGCCGGCGTCAGCCGCCCGTCCCGCGCCAGGTCGGCCGACAGGCTGTCATCCAGCAGATTCATCAGCCGCGCCGCCGGCCAGGCGGCCCGAAAGGCGGCCTCGATCGGCGGCGGGGAGTGCCGCAGCGCGTGGATCAGGGCAATGCGCAAGGTCAGCGACCGGTGCAGCGCCGCAGCGGAGAGGGGAACTCGGCGCAGTTGGGGAAGACGATCTCGTCCGGCCCGACGCGTTCGATCCGCAGGCTGTTCGGGCCGCCCTGGCAGCCGAAGCCGCTGTCGGGCGGGACCCGGGCACCAAAGGGCGTGGCCTGTGGCGCGGCGGGGACGAAGCGGAACTCCAGCCCGTTCTCGGTCGCGGCGACCGTCTCGATCAGCCGCTGGCGATAGGCGACGTCGAAGGCGGAGGCGCGCATCACCACGTCGCGGGTGAAGATCACTGCCGGCTGGCCGGTGCAGCGCGCGCCCTCGGTCTCGGTCGGCGGGAACAGGCCGCCGGTCCAGGTGCCGAACACCCAGGCATGCGGCGGCTCCGGTCGCTGCTGCGCCGAGCCGCCGCTGCCGAGCGCAAGCGCCATCGCCGCCACCAGCATCCAACGCCGCATGCCATGCCCCCCGTCGTCAGGCGCCCATCCTACGCGCCCCGGCCGGGATCGGCCATCCGGGGCCGCGGCGCCGGCAGGCAGCGTCAGGCCCGCGCCGGCGCGACCGTGCCCGGCTCCGGGTCCTTCACCGGCATGTGCACGATGGCCGCGAAGGCGGAGGCCAGGATGCCGATGGTCCACATCAGGTCGTAGGAGCCGGTGCGGTCCAGGATCAGCCCGCCGAGCCAGGCGCCGCTGAAGCCGCCGATCTGGTGGCCGAAGAAGACCAGGCCGAAGATCGTCGCCAGCCAGCGCGTGCCGAAGTTGCGCGCCACCAGCGCGACGGTGGGCGGCACGGTGGACAGCCACAGCAGCCCCATCAGGGCGGAGAACAGCAGCACCGTCTCGGTCGTCTTGGGCAGCGCCATGAAGCCGGCCATCAGCACGCCGCGCGCGGCGTAGATGCCCACCAGCAGCTCGCGCCGCCGCCAGCGCTGGCTGATCTCGCCGGCCGCCAGCGATCCCGCGATGTTGAACAGCCCGATCAGCCCGATCGCGCCGGCGCCGACGGCCACCGGCAGGCCGCAGGAATGCACGAAGCCCGGCAGGTGGACCGTCAGGAAGGAGACGTGCAGCCCGCAGACATAGAAGCCGAAGAACAGGAACCAGAAGGAGGGCGTGCGGAAGGCGCGCGACAGCGCCTGCTTCGCCGTCTCCTCCGTCCCGGCGGCGGCCTTGGGCGCCGGGCGGTCGTTCAGCGGGATGGCCAGCGGAATCATCAGCAGCGCCGCCCCGGCCAGCAGCCACAGCGTCCACTCCCAGCCGATCCCGGCGATCCCGAAGCCCGCCACCGGCACGACCAGGAACTGCCCGAAGGAGGACCCGGCGGTGCCCAGCCCCACCGCGCGGCCGCGCTCGGTCTCCGGCAGCAGGCGGGTGAGGGAGGCGATGATCACCGGCATCCCCGCCGCCGAGACGGCGACCCCCATCACCAGACCGGCGAAGAAGGTGAAGAGGCCGAGCCCCTCCGACAGCGCCATCCCGGCGATGCCGAGCGCGTAGAGCACCGCACCGCCCATCACCACGGCGCGTCCGCCTACCCGGTCCGCCACCTGGCCCCACAGCGGCTGGGTGGCGCCGTTCAGCAGCACCTGCAGCGCGATGGCGAAGGCGAAGCCGGAGGCGGTCCAGGCATGCGCCTCCGTCATCGGCGCCAGGAACAGGCCGAAGGACTGGCGCAGGCCCGTGGCAAGCGCGGCGCAGAGCACGGCGCAGAGGATCAGCAGGCCGGCGGCGGCCGGCATGGCCTTGTCGGACATCGCGGGAGACCTCGGTTTGCGCGGTGCAGCATACCCAATGCTGGAAGGTGGGCTCAACGTGCCGCCGCCGCCGCCCGGCGCATGGCTCCCGCGCGTCTCCTACGCGACCGCCGGGTCCGTGCGTGCGGCCAGCAGGTTGGCGATGCCGTCGGACTGCGCCGAGAGGGTGGATGCGGCAACGGGATCCAGGCCCGAATCGGCGCGGATCGACCAGAAGCGGAATCCCATGCCGTCCAGCAGCCCGATCAGCTCGGCGGCGCTGCTGCCATGGCCGCGCAGCATGGCCGGCGCGAACTCGAACAGGATGCGCACGCGCGGGGAGCGGGCCAGCAGTGCCGCCATGCCGCGCAGCGCATAGGTCTCGGTCCCCTCGATATCCATCTTGACGACATCGGCGGTGAAGGCCGGGTCGGGGAACAGGTCGTCCAGCGCCACGACGCGGCAGGCCTCGGTCTCCGGTGCGTTCGGCCGGTTGCGCGCGCCGCGGCGGGTGCCGGTGGCGATGTTGCCGCCGCCGCCATACTCCCAGGAGAAGCTGAGCTCGCTGACGCCCTCCGCCGCCCCCGCTGCCGCCTGGTGCAGCGTGGCGAAGCCCGTGAAGCCGTTCACCGCGAGCGAGCGGCCGAGCAGCGCGGCGTAGCGCGGATTGGGCTCGAAGGCGTGCACGCGCCCGGTCGGGCCGGTCGCCGCCGCGCCGAGCAGCGTATAGACGCCGAGATGCGCGCCGAGGTCCAGCACCGTGTCGCCCGGCCGGATCAGCCGCTGGAAGAGCTGCGTGTAGTTCGGCTCCCAGATGCCGAACAGCATGACGTGCGGCGCCACGTCCGTGCCGCGCGTGTCGAGGTAGATCGGCAGCCGCCCATGCAGGATGGAGAGCGCGGTGTCGTCGCCGAGCCAGGCAGTGGCGCAGTAGTGCCAGGGGTTGACGCGCTGCGTCAGGTGGGCGGCGACCTCCTCCAGCCGCTGCGGCATGCGTGCCAGCGCGGAGCGCTCGGCGGCGCGCGCCGCGGCGGCCGGTCCACCGGCCGCCAGGGTCAGCCGCTCGCCGGCCGCGGTCAGCGTCCGGCCGGCGAGGCG
>NZ_JAPSMD010000453.1 GCF_027856955.1 Falsiroseomonas oryzae
GGCGGGCAGTCCGGCGTGACGCCGCCGCTGGAGGCGGCCGCCGCGCGTCTGCCTGCCTCCGTCGCCGGTTTCACCCGCGGCAGCGCGGTGTGGCACGAGCGTGAGCGGCCGGGGCTCGGCGTGACGGTGGACTATGCCGGCCCGGCGCGCGCGGCGGTGGCGACGGTCAGCCTGTACGACCGCGGCGCCGGCCCGGTGGCGGAACGCGACCCGCGGGTCGCGCAGGAATTCACCAATGCGGTGAGCGAGGTGGTCGCGCTGGCGGGCACGCGCACCAGCCAGACAATCGCCGAACGCGAGCGCAGCCAGTTGCCCGTGCCGGGCGGCGCGCCGCTGGACTGCGCGCGGCTGGAAGGCACCTATGGCCGGCAGGAGGTGCGCACGCTTGTCTGCCTGGGCGCCGCGGCCGGGCGCTTCGTGAAGGTGCAGGTGACCTCTCCGCTGCGTCAGGTGCGGCCGGTGGATCCGCTGCCCTTCGTGGTCGAGGTCACGCAGCGCGCCCGCGGGGCCTGACCCGCCCGGCCGCCTCCGGCGGGTGCCGGCCCGCGCCGAAGGTTCAATACATCAGCGACTGCAGCAGCATGACGCTCATGCCCGCGGCGTTGATCGCCCAGCCGAAGGTCAGCACGCGGGCGAGCCAGGTCCAGGCGTCGCGCGGGATGCCGAGGATGACGGGGCGGTCGATGTTCTCGGCGCAGCGCCAGATCGAGACGAGGATCCAGAGGGTGTAGACGGCGCCCACGCAGATGCCGGCGAGCGCCCAGCGCAGCCCGCCGAGGCCGGCGAGTGGCGGGCCGGCGACCAGGATGGCGAGGAGGATGCTGCCGGCGACGCCCCAGCCCCAGTAGAGCGGGGCGAGCGTCCCTTCGCCGTGCCAGTAGCGCAGGAGCGGGTTGCCGAGCGCGATCGCGGCCATGGCGACCTCCATGAACGGCGGCCCGGCGGGATGTCGGGCTGCGTCGGGTTGCGCCTTGATCCAGATCAAGGATTGGCCCGAAGGATGATCTATGTTCTCCGGTTTGCTGGCTGGCTGATTGATCTGCCGCAAGTGCGGAGGGCGGCCGCCCATCACCTCCGCGAGAGACCGCGCGATCAGGCGTCCACGGCCTCCTGGTCCAGCTTGGCCGCATTGTCCTGGATGAAGCGGAAGCGCAGCTCCGGGCGGCGTCCCATCAGCGCCTCGATCAGCTCGCTGGTGCGGGCGCGCTCCTCCGGCGGCAGCACCACCTTCAGCAGCGTGCGTCGCTTCGGGTCCATCGTCGTCTCCTTCAGCGAGGCCGGCGGCATCTCGCCGAGGCCCTTGAAGCGGGAGACGTCCACCTTCTGGTTCGCCTTGAACTCCCGCTTGATGAGGCGGTCCTTGTCGGCGTCGTCGCGCGCATAGACCGTCTTGCCGGCGGCCTGCAGGCGGTAGAGCGGCGGCTGTGCCAGGTGGACGCGGCCCTGGCGCACCAGCTCCGGCAGCTCCTTGTAGAAGAAGGTCATCAGCAGGGCGGCGATATGCGCGCCGTCCACGTCGGCGTCGGTCATGATCACCACGCGGCCGTAGCGCAGGCGGGCGATGTCGAAGCGCTCGCCGACGCCGCAGCCCAGCGCCTCGATCAGGTCCTTCAGCTCCTGGTTGGCGCGCAGCTTGTCGGCGGAGGCGCTGGCGACGTTGAGGATCTTGCCGCGCAGCGGCAGTACCGCCTGTGTCTCCCGGTCGCGCGCCTGCTTGGCGCTGCCGCCGGCGCTGTCGCCCTCCACCAGGAACAGCTCCGTCCCCTCGGCCGATTCGCGCGAGCAGTCGGCGAGCTTGCCGGGCAGGCGCAGCTTGCGCGTCGCCGTCTTGCGCGGCGTGTCCTTCTGCTCCTTGCGCCTGATCCGTTCTTCCGCGCGCTCCACCGCCCAGGCGAGGAGGTTGTCGGCGGTGGTCGGGTCGCCGGCGAGCCAGTGGTCGAAATGGTCGCGCAGCGCGGCTTCCACCAGGCGCGCGGCTTCCGGGCTGGTCAGGCGGTCCTTGGTCTGGCCCTGGAACTGCGGGTCGCGGATGAAGACGGAGAGCATGCCGGCCATGCCGCCGAACAGGTCCTCGGCGGTGACGTTGCCGGCGCGCCGGTCCTTCTTCAGCTCGCCATAGGCGCGCAGGCCCTTCACCAGCGCGCTGCGCAGCCCGGCCTCATGCGTGCCGCCCTGCGGCGTCGGGATGGTGTTGGCGTAGGTGTTGAGGAAGCCGTCGCCCTGCTCCAGCCAGGTCAGCGCCAGCTCGCAGCGGCCGGCATTGTCGGGGAAGGCGAGCGTGCCCTCGAAGGGCGCGGGCACGACGGTGCTGCGGCCCTCGATCGCGGCGGCGAGGAAGTCCACCAGGCCGCGCTCGAAATGCAGCACGGCATCCGCGGGCGTGTCGGTGCCTTCGACCAGCTTCGGGTCGCAGCGCCAGCGGATCTCGACGCCCTTGAACAGATACGCCTTGGAGCGGCAGAGGCGGTAGAGCCGCGCCGGCGCGAAGTGCTGCCTGCCGAAGATCTCGGGGTCCGGCCTGAAGCGCACGGTGGTGCCGCGGCGGTTGTGGATGGCGCCGAGGTTCTTGAGCTTCTGCACGGGCTTCCCGCGCTCGAAGGCATGGGCGAACAGGGTGCGGTCGCGCGCGACCTCCACCTCCATGCGTTCGGAGAGCGCGTTCACCACGCTGCTGCCGACGCCGTGCAGCCCGCCCGAGGTGTCATAGGCCTTGCCGCTGAACTTGCCGCCCGAATGCAGCGTGGTGAGGATGACCTCCAGCGCGGAGAGCTTCGGGAACTTGGGGTGCGGGTCCACCGGGATCCCCCGCCCGTTGTCGCGGACGGTCAGCCAGTTGTCCTGCTCCAGCGTCACCTCGATGAAGTCGGCATGGCCGGCCACCGCCTCGTCCATGGCGTTGTCCAGGATCTCGGCGGCCAGGTGGTGCAGCGCGTTCTCGTCGGTGCCGCCGATATACATGCCGGGACGACGGCGCACGGGCTCCAGCCCCTCCAGGACCTCGATGTCCTTGGCCGAGTAGTCGGAGGCGCCGGTGCTGATCGCGGGCGCGGCCGGCTTCAGCGCGGATCGGCGGCCGCCGCCGCGTCCGAACAGGTCGTTCATGCTGTGTTCTCGCTTTCCGGCCCAAGATAGCCAGCGGGTCGGGCGCACACAACCAAGACGGGGCGAGTCGGCGGAAGCGTCGGCTTTCGGGAAAGCTTCGTTGCCGTATCTGCCCATTTCGCTTGATGGGCGAAGCCCTGCGGCACGAGCCTCTGCCCGTGGCCGCCAGGATGGCGCGGCCGACCCGTGGAGGAACCGATGCCGAGCTTCGCCCATGCCCTCGTCAGCGCCGCGAATGCCGAACACCAGCGCTTCGGCGGCAGGCACGAGACCGATCCCGCCGTCCGCCCGCTTCTGGCAGAGTACTGGATCGAGGGAGCCGGACTCAGCCGGAGCCGGGCCGACCAGATGATCGACAGGCGGGAGGCCTGGTCGGCCGCCTTCATCTCCTTCGTCGTGCGCCGGGCGCTGGCTGCCTCGGGCAGCCGCGCGCGCTTCGTCTTCTCCGCCTCGCACTCGGTCTATGCGGGCCATGCGATCCTGAACGACTTCAACAACGTGCCCGCGCCGGCCTTCCACGGCCTGCCGCCGAACGGGGCGGGGGCCGAGAAGCCGAAGCCGGGCGACCTGCTCGGCTACACGCGCGTGGCCGCGGTGGGCGGCTACGAGGATGCGCTGCGCGCGGCGCGCGCCCCGCGCGGGCCGGAGACCTATTTCAGCCATTTCGACGTGGTGACCGCCAGCGCGGGCGGGCAGCTCACCGTGGTCGGTGGCAATGTCAGCGACACGCTGAAGGCCGAGAAGGTCAAGCTCGATGCGGACGGCTTCCCGCCGCGCCGACCGTTCAAGTTCAGCAGCGTCGGCCGCGTGGTGTCCGGGCCGTACATCTGCCTGATCCGGCATATGGACGGCTAGCCGGTGCGCCGCGCCGCCTATGCCGTGAGCCGCCAGCGCCGGCGGTCGCCCTCCATCCGTCGGTGCAGGCCGCGCAGGTAAGGCAGCAGGGTGGGCCAGAGGGCGTCCACGCGCAGGAATCGCGCGTGCAGCAGGATCGTTTCGGACAAGGGGCTGACCTAGCTAAGGCTAGGACTGGGGTTCTGAAGCTTGTCCTAGGCCAGTCCAGTTGGCGAGGGTGGAGAGCAGACGGCGGGGTGGGGCGTAGTTGAAGCGCCATTCGCAT
>NZ_JAPSMD010000454.1 GCF_027856955.1 Falsiroseomonas oryzae
CGCGTGGCGATGATCACCGGCGACCATCCGGGTACGGCGCGCGCCATCGCGGCCGCGCTGGGCCTGCGGCGCACCGCGGAGCCGCTGACCGGGCAGGAGCTGGACGCGCTGGACGCGGCGGAGCTGCGCCGCGCCGCCGCGGCCACCGACGTCTTCGCGCGCGTCTCGCCGGAACAGAAGCTGCGGCTGGTGGAAGCGCTGCAGCAGGGCGGCGCAGTGGTGGCGATGACCGGCGACGGGGTGAACGACGCGCCGGCGCTGAAGCGCGCGGACATCGGCATAGCCATGGGCCGCAAGGGCACGGAGGCGGCGAAGGAGGCAGCGCATATCGTCCTGGCCGACGACAACTTCGCCTCCATCGCGGCCGCGGTGCGCGAAGGCCGCACGGTGCACGACAACATCCGCAAGGTGATCGCCTGGACCCTGCCCGCGGATGGCGGGGAGGCGCTGGTGCTGCTGGTGGCGCTGCTGCTGGGCCTCGCGCTGCCGATCACGCCGCTGCAGATCCTCTGGATCAACGTGGTGACCACCGTCGCCCTCGGCCTGACGCTGGCCTTCGAGCCGCCGGAGCGCGACGTGATGGCGCGCCCGCCGCGCCGCCCTGACGCGCCGCTGCTGGAGCGGCTGCTGCTGTGGCGGATGCTGTTCGTCTCCGTGCTGATGGCGGCGATGGCCTTCGCGCTGGACCTGTGGGCCGCATCGCGCGGTCTGCCGGACGCGGCCGGCCGCACCATGGTGGTGAACGCCATCGTCGCGATGGAGATCGGCTACCTCTTCGCCGCGCGGCAGTCCCTGCGCAGCGGCCTTTCGGCGGAGGGGCTGCGCGGCACGCCGGCGATCTGGGCCGGCATCGCCGCGGCCCTGGCGGCGCAGGCGCTGTTCACCTGGGCGCCGCCGCTGCAGGCCGCTTTCGGCACCGTCGCGCTGGGCCCGGCGGAGCTGGCGCTCTGCGCCGGGACGGGCGTGGCGCTGCTGCTGGCGGTGGAGGCGGAGAAGGCGCTGCGGCGGCGGAAGGCGGCCCGCCCCTGAGTCTCAACTGCGCAGCCCGGGCGCCTCGTGGCCGGACCGCGCAACGTATTCGGTGTAGCCGCCATCGTATTGCAGCAGCCCCTCCGGCGTCAGCTCCAGCACGCGGTTCGACAGCTCCGCCAGGAAATGCCGGTCGTGCGAGACGAACAGCATGGTCCCCTCGTACTGTGAGAGCGCCGCGATCAGCATCTCCTTCGTCGCCATGTCCAGGTGGTTGGTCGGCTCGTCCAGCACGAGGAAGTTCGGCGGGTCGTAGAGCATCTTCGCCATCACCAGCCGCGCCTTCTCGCCGCCCGACAGCACGCGGCAGGGCTTGTCCACCTCGTCGCCGGAGAAGCCGAAGCACCCCGCCAGCGCGCGGAGCGAACCCTGCGGCGCGCGGGGGAACTCGTCCTCCAGCGACTGGAACACCGTGCGCTCGCCGTCCAGGAGCTCCATGGCGTGCTGGGCGAAATAGCCGAGCTTCACGCTGCCGCCCAGCGCGACGGTCCCCTCGTCCGGCTCGGTGGCGCCGGCGACCAGCTTCAGCAGCGTGGACTTGCCCGCGCCGTTCACGCCCATGACGCAGCAGCGTTCCCGCCGCCGCACCAGCAGGTCGAGCCCGTCGTAGATCACCCGCTCGCCGTAGCGCTTGTGCACGTTCCGCAGCCTGGCCACGTCCTCGCCGGAGCGTGGCGCCGGCGGGAAGTCGAAGGAGACGGTCTGCCGGCGCTTCGGCGGCTCGACGCGGTCGATCTTCTCGAGCTTCTTCACCCGGCTCTGCACCTGCGCGGCGTGGGAGGCGCGGGCCTTGAAGCGCTCGATGAAGCTGATCTCCTTGGCCAGCATCGCCTGCTGCCGCTCGAACTGCGCCTGCTGCTGCTTCTCATTCAGCGCGCGCTGCTGTTCGTAGAAGGCGTAGTCGCCGGAATAGGTGGTCAGCGCGCCGCCATCGATCTCAATGACCTTGCGCACGATGCGGTTCATGAACTCGCGGTCGTGCGAGGTCATCAGCAGCGCGCCGTCGTAGTCGGTGAGGAACCTCTCCAGCCAGATCAGGCTCTCGAGGTCGAGGTGGTTGCTCGGCTCGTCCAGCAGCATGACGTCCGGGCGCATCAGCAGGATCCGCGCCAGCGCGACGCGCATCTTCCAGCCGCCGGAGAGCGCCCCGACGTCGCCGTCCATCATCTCCTGGCTGAAGCTGAGGCCGGCCAGCACCTCCCGCGCGCGGCCTTCCAGGGCGTAGCCGCCCAGTTCCTCGAAGCGCGCCTGCACCTCGCCGAAGCGCTCGATGATGGCGTCGAGCTCCTCCGCGCGGTCCGGGTCCGCCATGGCGGCTTCCAGCTCCCGCAGCTCGGCCGCCACGGTGCTGACGTCGCCGGCGCCGTCCATCACCTCCGCCACCGCGCTGCGCCCCGACATCTCGCCCACGTCCTGGCTGAAGAAGCCGATGCTGACGCCGCGATCGACCACCACCTGGCCCTCGTCGGGCGGCTCCTGGCCGGTGATCATGCGGAACAGCGTGGTCTTGCCGGCCCCGTTCGGCCCGACCAGGCCGATCTTCTCGCCCTTCTGGAGCGCGGCCGAGGCCTCGATGAAGAGGATCTGGCGTCCGTTCTGCTTGCTGACGCTGTCGAGGCGAATCATGTCCGGCGGGGGCTTGCTGCGGTTGCGGCGCGCTTATGGCACGCCCCGCGCCGGGGAGAGAGTGGCCCGGGTTCCGCCGGGCCACGCGCCGCTCAGCCCGGACAGCGGTCCGGGCGGGCCCAGTGGCGGGGATAGCGCGGGCCGCCGAAGCCCGGGCGCCCCTGCTCGATCCGCTGCAGCAGGTCGCGCACCTCCGCGGTGATGGTCGCGATGCCGCGCGGGCTGCGCGTGCCGCCATGGCCGCCGAGGTCGTCGATGTCCACGACCTTGGCGTCGGGCGCGTGCATCGCCACCGTCATCACGCCGCTCTCGCCGGGCGGCAGGAGCTGGTCGAAGCAGTTCGGGATCAGCAGCAGGCGCGCGCGGATGGATCGCGCGGCGGCGACGAGGTCGCCGTTGAAGGGTGGTGCTGCCGCGATGTCGTGGCTCTCGATCGCCCATGTGCGGTAGATCCAGTCGCGCGCCTGCGTGCTGGCGCCGATCTGCTCGACCTGCTGGGCGTAGTTCCGGTGCACCTGCTCCCGCGTCGCGAACAGCGCCTCGAAGCCGCCGGCGGAGATGCCGAAGGCGTTCTGGATGATCATGCCCACGCCGGTGCCGCGCACCGGCCGGTCATCGTTCGGATAGTTCCCGTCGCGCCACTTCGGATCGAGCATGATGGCCTGGCGCGCGGCTTCCCAGATGAAGTTGACCTGCCGGTTCGCATGCGCCTGCGGCACCAGCGGGATCACCGCCTGCATGAAGTCCGGATAGCTGACCGCCCATTGCAGGGAGGCGATGCCGCCCATCGAGGTGCCGGTCACCGCCACCAGTCGGCGGATGTTCAGGCATTCGGTGACCATGCGGTATTCGGCGTTCACCATGTCGCGCATGGTGAAGCGCGGGAAGGCCATGTTCATGCCCGACCGCGTCGGCGAGGTCGTCGCATCCGGATCGAGCGAGGCGACGCCGAGCGTGTCCGGCTGGATCACGAAATACTTCGTCGTGTCGAGCGCCTGGTTCGGCCCCGCCCAGGGCGACTGCGTGGTGCGGTCGCCGCGCAGCCCGTGGATCGAGAGGATGGCGTTGCTGCGCTCCGCGTTCAGCGTGCCGTGGGTGATGTAGGTCATCCGGAAGTTCGGGATGACCTGCCCGCTTTCCAGCCGCAGGTCGCCCAGCTGGCAGGTCTGGACCGCCGGCGCCTGGGCCAGCGCCGGCAGGGCCAGCAGCGCGGCGCCGAGCGCCAGCGCCGCAACAGGTTTGGACATGGTGTGCTCCTCCGCAGCGGGCGCGCTGCGGCGCCCTGCGGATGCAAGCGTCCACCGGCGCAGGGTGCGGAGTCCAGCGGCCTTGCGGCCGGGCTAGTTGGACCCGCTCGCCGGCTCCGGCACGCGGCTGCGCTGCTCCTGCAGGCGCTGCTCGGCCGCAGCGATCTCCTGGCGAAGCTGCGCGAGCCGCGCCTCCGCCTCGCGGGCCGATGCGTCCATCTGCTGGCGCTGCTGCGCCGCGCGCTGCTCGGCCTCCGCGGCCGCCTGGCGCAGCTGCGTGGCCCGTGCCTCGGCCTCGCGCAGCGCGGCCTC
>NZ_JAPSMD010000455.1 GCF_027856955.1 Falsiroseomonas oryzae
GCGCTGGATCGAGCGGGGCGGGCCGAGGCTGGACGGCCCGCCGCAGCGCCAGGGCTTCGGCGCGCGCGTGCTGCAGGGCACGGTGCGCGCGCAGCTGCGCGGCGAGGTGCGGCTGCGCTGGGAGGAGGCCGGGCTGACCTGCGAGATCGACGTGCCGCTGCAGGCCCGCGCCGCGGCGTAGGCGCCGGCGCTTCAGCCCCCGCTCATCTCCAGGCCCAGCAGCTCCGCCGCGTTGCGCCAGAGGATGCGCTCCCGTGCCGCGTCCCTGATGGGCAGGCGCAGGAAGCGCTCGACATAGGGGCCGAGCGGGCAGAACGGATAGGCCGTGCCGAACAGGATCTGCTCGGCCAGGAAGCTGTTCGCGGCGCGCAGGTAGTCGTCCATGCCCGGCAGGTCGATCAGGTACATGTCCGGGCACAGGAACAGGTTGGGCCGGCGGAAGGCGACCGAGACCATCTCCTGCACCCAGGGCCAGCCGCCATGCGAGCAGACGATGGTGAGCTTCGGGAAGTCGGCCAGCACGCGGTCCAGGCAGTGCGGCGCGGTGTAGGTGATGTCCGGGCCGGCGCCGCCGCCGGCCATGATCACCAGCTTCGTGCCGGCATCCTCGCATTGCGCGTAGATCGGATAGAGCCGGCGGTCGTCCGGGCGGCGCGGCGGGTCCATCACGCCGGGCTCGAGGTTCACCATCGCCAGGCCGAGGCTGCGGCATTCCGCGATCATCGCCGCCGCGCGATGCCGGTCCGTCGTGTCGGCGGAGCCGACGCCGACGAAGCGGCCGGGATGTTCGCGCACGATCTCCGCGACGTCGGCGTTGGGCACGCTGCCGAGTGTCGCCGTGGTGCGGCCGACCACCACGCCGGTGGTGATGCCGGCGGCGTCCATCTCCTGCAGCAGCAGCGGCATGGATTGCTGCTGCACCGAGGCCGCCGGCTCGAAGCCCAGTCGGCGCGTGTAGCGGTCGCGGTTGGCCGCATTGGCGTAGATCTTGGTGGCCAGGAAGCCGCGCGCCGGGGGCCGCAGCCGGAAATCGACGATCGGCATGGCGGATCCCCTGTTGCGCAGCCGCGCGGGCGCTGCGCGGCGCCGCGCGGTCCCTGGTTGACACGTCATTCGAACAGGTATGCGATCGACGAACAAGCCGAACGGGATTGGCGCGACGGCCGGGCGCAGCCACGGAGACCACGCGATGATCATCGACTTCCGGGTTCGTCCACCCTTCGGCAGCTTCACCTCGACGGCGATCTACAACGCGCGCAACCCGAACCCAGACCCGGTCGCGGCGCGGCCGCTGCAGATGAACATGCCGTACTACCGCTCCTTCGCGGAGCGCTCGATGGACGCCTTCATCCAGGAGATGGACGCGGCGGGAATCGGGCTGGCGGTGGTGATGGGGCGCCAGTCGCCGCCGCAATACGGATCCGTGCCGAACGAGGAGATCGTCGAGCTGCTGCAGCAGCATCCGAAGCGCTTCATGGCCTTCGGCGGCATCGACGGCAGCGATCCCGCGAAGGCGATGGCCGAGATCGAGAAATGCATCGGCTGGGGCTTCAAGGGCGTCGCCTTCGACAATGGCTGGTGCGACCCGCCGCTCTACGACGACGCCGAATCGCTGATGCCGCTCTATGCGCGCTGCGCGGAGGCGGGGCTGATCGTCTCCTTCACCTCCTCCATCTTCGTCGGGCCGGACCTGACCTATTGCGACCCGGTGCACATCCAGCGCGTGGCGAAGCGCTTCCCGAACCTGCGCATCGTGGTGCCGCACGGCGCCTGGCCGTACACCGTGCAGATCTGCGCGGTCGCGTTCCAATGCGCGAATGTGCACCTGGTGCCCGACTTCTACGGCCACATCCCGAATACGCCGGGCGCGGACGAGTACGTGAAGGCGGCCAACTACTACCTCGGCCACCGCCTGCTCTTCGCCAGCAGCTACCCCGTGCGCCCGCTCGGCCAGAGCGTCGAGCAGTTCCGCGCGCTGCCCTTCGCCTCCGAGGAGATCCGCTCGCGTTGCCTGGGCGGCAATGCGGCGCGGCTGCTCGGCCTGTAGAGGAACCGCTCGCCATGACCACCCGGCTCACCCCGCCCCGCCTCGGGCGGCGGCGTGCACTCGGGCTTGCGCTCGCGCCGCTCGGCCTGGCCGCGCCACCTGCCTTCGCGCAGGGCAGCTTCCCGACTCGGCCGATCCGCCTGGTCGTGCCCTTCCCGCCGGGCGGGTCGAGCGACCTGCTCGGGCGGCTGGTGGCGGGGCAGCTCGGCCAGCGGCTCGGCCAGGCGGTGGTGGTGGAGAACCGTGCGGGCGCGGGCGGCACGCTCGGCATCCAGCACGTCGCGCGCGAACCGGCCGACGGGTATTCCATCGCGCAGGGCGCGATCGCGAGCATCGCCTTCTCGCCGCAGCTGATGAACCCGCCGCCCTACGACCCCAACGCCGTACTGACGCCCGTCGCCTTCGTCGGCAGCGACTACAACGCGCTGTTCGTCAACGCGCGCATTCCCGCCCGCAGCATCGCCGAGCTCGAGGCCTGGATCCGCGCGCAGCCGAACCCGGTGCCCTATGCCTCGGCCGGCATCGGCACGCCGGCGCATCTCGGCATCGCGAGCTTCGCGCAGGCACGCAACCTGCCGATGACGCATGTGCCCTATCGCGGCGCGGCACCGGCGATCCAGGACGTGGCGGCGGGCAATGCGGCGATGATCTTCACCGGCGCCGTCGCGGGCCGCGGCCTGGTGGAGGGCGGGCAGCTGCGGATGCTCGCCGTCAGCGCCCGGGACCGCAGCCCCGACTTCCCGGATGTGCCGACCGTGCGCGAGGCCGGCGCCCCGGAGATGGAGCTGCTGGTCTGGTACGCCTATTTCGTGCATCCGGGCACGCCGCGGCCGATCCTGCAGCGCTACCACGCGACCTTCATGGAGATGCTGCGCGATCCCGCCTTCGTGGCGGAGCTGCGGCGCGCGATGATGGAGCCCTTCCCGGCCGACCAGGCGCTGGACGAGCTGCCGCGGATGGTGGCGGCCTCGGTCGCCGACGTCCGCCGGCGCATCGACGCGGCGGGCATCAAGCCCGAATAGGCGGAACCGCGGGGCGCGACAGGCCGCGCCCCGCGGAAGCGTTCAGCCCTTCGCCACGCCCACCTGGGCGCGCGCGGCGGTCAGCATCAGGCCGCTGTCGTTCATGATGGTGGCCAGGTTGAAGCCGCGCTCGAACATCTGCTTCGAATAGGCGCCGCTCATCGTGTGGATGCCGGCCTTCACGCCGCGCTTCGCCGCGGTGGTGCGGATGCGGTCCAGGATCTCGACGAACTGCGGCTCCTGCCGGTCCTGCTTCGGCTCCATGCCGAGCGACAGCGAGAGGTCGGACGGGCCGATATAGACGGCATCGATGCCGGGCACGGCGACGATGGCCTCGAGGTTGTCGAGCGCGGTCTTGGTCTCGATCATCGGGATGACCAGCACGTCGTCATTCGCCGCGTTGGTGTCGGCCGCGGCGCCGTAGATGCCGGAGCGGATCGGGCCGAAGCTGCGCGCGCCCTTCGGCGGGTAGCGGCAGAAGGAGACGAGGTCGCGCGCCTCCTTCTCGGTATTCACCATCGGGCAGATCACGCCCTTGGCGCCGGCGTCGAGCACCTTGCCGATGATGCCGGGCTCGTTCCAGGGCACGCGCACCATGGGCGTGACGCCGTGCGGCTGCATGCCCTGGAAGCAGGCGACCATGGACTGGTAGTCCTGCACGCCATGCTGGATGTCCACGGTGAGGCTGTCGAAGCCGGCCTGCGCCATGACCTCCGCGCTGAAGCCCGAGGGGATGGCGAGCCATCCGTTCACCACGGGCTTCCCTGCGGCCCAGGCCGCCTTCACGCCATTCGCCATTGCGTTCCCTTCCCCTTCCGGTCGTGCGGGTCGCGGGACGCTAGGCTTGGGTCTCCGGGGCGTCAACGCGACCCGGCGCGGGTCAGGGCCGCGCGGCCTGCTCCAGCTCGGCGATGCCGACCTCCCGCTGCACGACCTGCGCGCGGGCCAACAGGAAGGCGATGGCGCGTTCGCGCAGCAGCTCGGCGGAGGGGGAGGGTTCGTTGCCGTCCAGCCCGTGCCGGCGCGCCACCGCATCCAGCAGCAGGCCGATGCGCGCGTCCCGCGCGGCCAGCGCCATCGCCTCGGCCTCGGGCGGCGGGCTGGCGGCGAGGCGCGGCCAGAGCCGGGCCAGCTCGGC
>NZ_JAPSMD010000456.1 GCF_027856955.1 Falsiroseomonas oryzae
TCCAGTAGACGCCGGTGCCGAGGGCGATGGTCTGGTTGGGATCGTAGCGCGCGCTGTCGTCCACCAGGTAGCCGCGATAGACGTCCCCGGTCGCGCCATCCGCGAAATACCACGTGTAGACGCTGTCGAACGCAAGATTGGCCTGCAGGCCACCGCCATAGCCGAACGGTATCCAAGCCTGTCCGTTCCAGGCGGCGCCGAGCTCGCTTCCCAATCCCCCGATGCCATTGTTGGATGCACCATCCAGCGCCTGCACGCCCAGGGTCCAGCCGCTCGCCGCGTCGAAGTACCGCCCCGTAAGCTGCACCGTCCCGGCAGCCGGGCCCGGTCCGCCGCCCATGGAGGCGATGGAGGTGATGACGTATTGCCCGAACGCCGTCGCCACGCTCGACCCGACGACGTAGAGCCCATCGCGCTCGAACAGATCGCCGGTCCACCGGTCGCCCGACGTCGCCACGAACACCCAGCTGTAGCGAACCGAGGCCGGCGCAGGCGGCGCATCAACCAGGTCGAGGCCGCCACGCCCGAAGCTGTCCCAGGTGAGCCCGTTCCACGCCGCGTCCACTTCGCTGCCGAGACCTGCGCTGCCCGAAGGCAGGGCGGCGCCGTTCCGGGTCGCCAGGAAGCCGCCGGACCGGCCATCGAGATACCATTCGACGAAGACCTGCCCGTCTTCCAGGCCGACGCCTGTCAGATCGAGCCCACGCTCCTCTTCGGACAGGATCGTGTAGGTGCCGGCCGCGCCCTGGATCGTGGTGCCCGGCGCGAATTGCTGGCTGTCCGCGACCAGCGTGCCTCCCCAGGCTTGCCCGCTGTGGGATTGGAACTGCCAGACGAAGATGCTGTCTGGACCGGCGGACTGGCTGGCGTTCGACATCCTCTCCCCGGCAGCGACGATGGCGGCTGAGGCCCGCTTGGCGGAGCGGGCAGGCACGTGATACCGGGCGTGCCTTGACCGGATGTAAAGCGCCGCTGCGCCTCAGCGTCCGTGCCACGCCGCGGCGAGGTGGCCGGCTTGCCTCCTTCGGCACTCATCCGTCCCCACGGCCGATGGCATAGGACCGGTGTCGACGAACAGGCCGCTGCGGATCCTCTTGTGGTACTGGGGGCGGCGCGGCGGCGGCGCGCAGTTCGCGCTCGGCCTGGCGCGCGCCCTGGCGGTGCGCGCCGATGCGGAGCTCCGTCTCTCGCTGTCGGCCGAAGGCGAGCTGGTGTCGGCGTTCCGCGACCTGGGCGTCCCGACGCAGCTCATCTCCACCTACCGCGGCCTGCCCGGCTTCGTCGCGTCGATCCCCCGCATACCGTCCGCAGGGCGTCGGCTCGCGGCGGCGGCGGCGGAATGCGATGTCGTCCTATCGGCGATGACACATCTCTGGACCCCCTTTGTCGCCGGCCACCTCCGGCGAAGCGGCGTGCGCTTCGTGCCGGTGATCCACGATGCCGCGCCGCATCCTGGGGATTTCTCCGTCGCGTGGCAGTGGCGGCTGAACCGTGAACTGTCGGCAGCCGATGCTGCCGTGGTGCTTTCCGGCACCGTGGCCGCGGCCCTGCAGGCACGTCGCCCCGACCTTCCGCAGATCCGGATGCCGCTGCCCGCCCTCCTGCTTGGCTCACCCGCCTCTCGCCCGGCCGCAAGCGGCCGTTTCGTCTTCTTCGGTCGGTTCCGTCACTACAAGGGACTGGACCTGCTGCGTGATGCCTTTGCCCGGCTTCGGGCGCGTCATCCCCACATCACACTACGGGTCGTCGGCGAAGGTGACGCCGAGGGCTGCGCACCCGGCTTGACCGGACTTCCCGGTGTCACCGTCGAGAGCCGTTGGGTTGCCGAAGCCGAGATTCCTGACCTGCTCGCCGATGCGGCTGCGGTCGTGCTGCCCTACCGTGAAGCTAGTCAGTCGGGCGTCGTGCCGCAGGCCCTTGCGCTCGGCGTTCCTGTCGTGGCCACGCCGGTCGGCGGACTCCTTGAGCAGGTGCGCCAGGGCAGCGGTGGTGTCCTCGCGACAGCTGTCACGCCCGCGGCGCTGGCAGAGGCTATGGAAGCGGCTCTCGACCCTGCCAGGGCGCAGGAGTTGCGCAGGGAAGCGCTCGTCGCAGGTCGCGCCCTGACCGACTGGAATGCCGCGGCAACGCACCTTGTCGCGGAGCTGCGCCGAGCCGTCTTCCCGGTATAGCTTTGCCGCCGCGAACGGGCGCGACGACTGGCCCGGCGCGACCTTACTGCCCTCCGGCGCTCGCGGCAGCGGAACGGCCGCATGCCCCCACCCGCCCCTCATGCAGCCGCCGCACCGTCTCCGCCACGGCCAGCGCACGTCCCACCGGCGCGTAGAACACGCCGCGCAGCTGCGTCGTCGCCTGCAGCGCGGCCAGGAAATCGTCGCGCAGCGCGGTATCCGGCGGCACGGCGCCGGACCAGAACGCGTCCAGCGCGCCCTGATGCGTCAGGCCGGGCAGGTCCCACACGGCGCGGCCAAGCGCCATGGTCGGCACGTCCAGCGTGATCGCCCGCAGCCCCACCGTGCTGTTCACCGTCAGCAGCCCGCGCGCGCCGGACAGCATGGCGTCCAGCGTGCCGTGATGCGCCACGTGCACGCGATGCGCGGCGCCGACGGCCGCGGCGATGGCGGGCACGCGGCGGCGCCAGTTCTTCAGGCACGGATCCAGCGGATGCACCTTCACGATCAGCTGGCCGTCCGGCGGCGCGTGCCGCGCGAAGGACCGGATCGTCTCGCCCAGCGGCGTGTCCATATCCGGATAGGCAGAATAGGCACGGACGGAGAAGTCGGTCTCCATCTGCATCGCGAACACCCAGTACGGATGGCCGGCAGCCAGCTCCAGCGCACGGGCGCCCTCGGCGTGCTCCGCGCGCCGCCGCAGCAGGCGCCGCGCGATGCCGGCATAGGTCGCCAGCGGATGGTGCAGGTGGTGGCTGCGGTAGTGCGGGAAGGGCCAGGGCAGCAGGTTCGCCACGTGGTACAGCACGTCCCAGGCGGCCTGGCGCAGGAAGGAGTCGCGCAGCCGCTCCTCGAGGTCGGCGCGCGGCAGGCCGGCGGCCAGGGCGCGGATCGCGGCGGGGTCGCGCGGGAAGCGGCTGTCGCCGCCCATCGCGTCGCGCTCCAGCGTGATCCAGTCCGGCCGGAAATAGCCGAAATCGGTGACGGTCACCGCCACGCCGCGCAGCGCCGCGGCGCGGATCGCCTCGCGATGGCAGTCGCGCTGCTCACCCAGCAGCACCAGGTCGGTGATGCGCTGCCGCTCGAGGTAGCGGCCGACGAAGCCCGCCCATTCGTCCGGCCGCCCGCCGAAATCCACCGCCGGCGGCGCGCCCGGGATCCGTCGCCAGAACAGCCGGTCGCCGAGGCAGAGGTTGATCCGGTGCACCTCGTGCCCCAGCGCGGCGAGTCCCGTCGCGACCTCGACGAAGAAGGGGCTGATCGGCCCCTGCAGGAACAGGAAGCGACGACCGGGCCGGCCGGGTTCGTTCTCCGGCGGCAGGGTGGCATCGCGCGGCGACATGCGGGCAGCATACCTCCGGGCGCGCCCCCGGTCTGTCAATGCCGCGCCGGAAATCGGGAACGTCACGAAGAGCGCGGCGGCAGGCTGCGCCAGAGCCGCCAGCGACCGGTCACCGGCGCCGGCAACCGCGCCATGGCGTTCCGCATCGCCGCGTTCTCCTCGAGGATCCAGGAGATCTCGACCTGGCGCCAGCCACGCCCGGCCGCGATGCTGATCGCTTCCGCCAGCAGCGCGCCCATGGCGAGCGCGGAGGCCGGGTGGCGGCGGAAGGCGCGGGCGATGCCGAGCATGGGGATGCGCGCGCTGTCCACCCGCCCGCGCAGCGCCCGGGCCAGTGGCAGCCAGCCCAGCGGCAGCAGCCGCCCGTCCGCGGGCAGGGTCGGCTCGATGTTGGGCACGATGGAGACCAGCCCGATCGGCGCGCCGTCCCAATCCGCGAAGACCACCTCGCCGGCAACGAGCAGCGGCCGCAGCAGCCGCGCCATTCCCGCGACCTCGCCGGGGCGCAGCGGCACGGCGTGGCGGTTCTCCGCCCAGGCGTCGTCGTAGAGGGCCGCGATACGCGCGACCTCGGCGGCGTAGTCGCCCCGGTCGAGCCGGCGCAGCCGCAGCCGCGCCATCTCCGCCGGGCGCTGCGCCGCCAGCGCGGCGAAGCGCGCGCGATGCCGCTCCGCCGCC
>NZ_JAPSMD010000457.1 GCF_027856955.1 Falsiroseomonas oryzae
CCCGGCCACCGCGCGCAGCCGCGGCTTGCCTCGGTTTCCGCGCCCGACGCCGACTGGCGCGCCGACATCGCGGCGCACCGGGCCGCGGGCGCGTGACCCGCGCGGCCGCGCTCTACCTGCTCGCCGCCTTCGCCGAGATCGCCGGCTGCTTCGCCGTCTGGGCCGTGCTGCGGCTCGGCAAGCCGGGCTGGTGGCTGCTGCCGGGCCTGCTCCTGCTGGCGCTCTTCGCCGCGCTGCTGACGCGCGTGGACGCCGCCTTTGCCGGGCGTGCGTTCGCCGCCTATGGCGGCATCTACATCGCCGCCTCGCTGGCCTGGATGTGGGCGGTGGAGGGCGCGCGGCCGGACCGCTGGGACGTCCTCGGCGCCGCCTTGTGCCTGGGCGGCGCCGCGGTCATCCTGCTCGCGCCACGGCAGGGCTGAGGACGCGGATGCGGCAGGCATTGATCGTCGGCGCCGGCGAGGGCTTCTCCGCCGCCTTCGCACGCCGCCTGGCCCGTGCCGGCCACGCCGTCGCGCTGGCCGCGCGCAACACCGGCAAGCTCGCCGCGCTGGCGGCGGAGACGGGCGCGACCACCCATGCCTGCGACGCCGCCGACCCCGCGCAGGTCGCCGCGCTCTTCGCCACGCCCCAGGCCGCCGCCGCGGACATCGTGCTCTACAACCCGTCCTTCCGCGTCCGCGGCCCGGTCACCGACCTCGACCCCGCGGAGGTCCGCCGCACGCTGGAGGTCTGCGCCTTCGGCGCCTTCCTCGTCGCGCAGCAGGCGGCGCGGGCCATGCTGCCGCGCGGCCGCGGCACCATCCTGCTCACCGGCGCCTCGGCCGGCGTGAAGGGCTTCGCCCGCTCGGCGCCCTTCGCCATGGGCAAGTTCGCGCTGCGCGGCCTGTCGCAGGCGCTGGCGCGGGAGCTGCACCCGCAGGGCATCCATGTCGTCCACATCGTGGTGGATGGCGGCATCCGCAGCGCCCGCCGCCCCGATCCCGGTCAGGACACGCTGCTCGATCCCGACGCGATCGCCGAGGCCGCCTTCGCGGCCGCGATGCAGCCGCGCAGCGCCTGGTCGCAGGAGATCGAGCTGCGCCCCTGGGTGGAAACCTTCTGACGGCCCTGACATCTGCGCGAGCGCCCGACGGCCCGCACGATGCCGCTGGCCGCTGGCGTCGACGTCCAACTAGCCTGCCGCCGCATCATCGCGGGAATGCACGCATGTCCGGACGCTTCGGGGGCAGGCACACCTCGACCACCACCACCGGCCGGCGCGGCAGCGTGGCCCGGGCACGCAGTTCCATCGCCGAGGTGGTGGGCACGCTCGACGACCAGACCCTGTCCGAGGCGGAGCGGCGGCTGCGGGATGCCGGAATGCTCGGCCCGCTCGGCGCCGCGGTCGGCACCGACGCCACCGAGCAGCGCCGCACCAGCATCGCCGAGGCGCTGAAGGCAGCCGCCGGCCGCTTCGGGACCGACGAGATCCCGGCGACGGGCCCCGGCTTCCTCGATGCGATCGAGTTCCTCACCCGCCGCTTCTGCGCCGAACCCGATGGCGCCCCGGGCGGCGGCCTAGGCCCGCGCAGCTTCGGCGCGCCGAGCGGCCGCTGGGAACGCGGCAACCTGACCATCGCGATCAACCCGGCCGGCTGCACGCTGCCGCCGGCCGTGGTGACCGCGACGGTTTTCGCCGCCTTCAACGCCTACCAGGCGGCCGAGCCGTTCTTCAGCTTCACGCCCGCCGTGCCGGGCGGGCGGTCCGACATCAACGTCCGCTTCGGCGGCGCCGCGCTCGACCCGCGCCTGTCGCAGCTGCGCAACGGCGCGCTCGGCAGCGGCGCGCCGCCGCAGCGCGGCACCCTCAACCTGCTCGCCGATGTCGGCCTGCCCAACATGCCGAACGGCAATCCGCCCTTCGCCTGGACGCAACCGCTGCTCGCCGCCCTGGTGCTGCACGAGGCCGGCCATGTGCTCGGCCTGTCGCACTCCACCGACCCCGCCGCGGTGATGTACCCCTTCGCCCCCAACCTGGTCGCGCTGGACGCCGAGACGCGGCGCGCGATCACCAGCCTCTACGGCTGGTCGCCGCAGCGCCCGCTGACCGACCGCGCCTCCACCCACGGCCCGGCGCTCGCCACCGTCTCCATCCCGTCCTTCACCTCCCGCACCGACCGGGTGCTGATGGCCTGGAAGGGCACCGACGGCGACACCGCCATCTACTGGTCCGAAAGCGCCGACGGCATCGGCTGGGGCGGACAGCAGCGCACGGAGTTCGGCACCTCCGGCGGCCCGTCCATCGCCGCCCACACCTCGCCGCGCCTCGGCCCGACCGCCATGATGGCCTGGCAGGGCGTGCCGGGCGACAGCGCGATCTACACCTCGGTGCTCGACGGCGCTCAATGGACCCCGCAGGACCGCGTGCCCGATGTCGGCACCAGCGCCCGGCCGGCGCTGGTCGAGTTCAACGGACAGATGGTGATGGCCTGGAAGGGCGTGGACGGCGACAGCGCCATCTACTGGTCCACCCTCGATCCCGGCGGCTGGCGTCCGCAGGCGCCGATCGCCGGCCGCGGCACCTCGCTCGGTCCGGCGCTGGTCGTGCACAACGGGCGGCTCTGGATGTTCTGGAAGGGCGTCGGCGGCGACACCAACATCTTCCAGGCCGAGCTGGTCGACCCCGCCAACGGCATCTGGGGCCCGCAGGCCATGGTCGCCCCGATCCACGCCGGCAACCTCGCCGCCGGCCAGCAGCGCATCCCGATCGGCTCCAGCGATGCGCCGACCGCCATCTCGCGCGGCGACGAGATCGTGCTGCTGTGGAAGGGCGTGCCCGGCGACAGCACCATCTGGTTCGCCCGCACCGACGCGGGCGGCGAGTTCTCCGGCCAGGTGCCGATCGCCGATGTCGGCACCGCCGGGCGGCCCGGCCTGGTCCAGGTGGGCGGCCGCATCGTCGCCGCCTGGCGCGGCATCGACGGCGACAGCGGGGTCTACACCGCCAACCTCGGCTGAGCCGCGGCGGCCCTCCCGCAGGGTCTGCACGGCCTGGCCCGGGACAGGCTAGGCTAGCGCCACCCGTAGGGAAGAACCGCCATGCCGCAGGACGCACAGGGCAACGCGCTGACCATCGCCTCGGAGGAGGCGGCGCGCGCCTACGACCACGTCATCGACGGCTTCCTGCGCTACCGCTTCGACACCGGCGCGCGGCTGAAGGCGCTGCTGCAGCTCGACCCGCAGGCGCCGCTGGCGCAGGCCATGGCCGGGCTCTTCGCCATGCTCGCCTATGACCGCGCCATGGTCCCGCGCGCGGAGGCAGCCCTCGCCCGCGCCGCCGCGCTGCCCGCCACCGACCGCGAGCGCGCCCACATCGCCGCGTTGCGCGCCTGGGTGGAGGGCCGCACCGACGGCGCGCTGGCGGTGTGGGAGCAGATCGTGGCGGAGCATCCGCACGACATCCTCGCCTTCCGCCTGCACCATTTCTGCGCCTTCTGGATGGGCGCGCCCGAACGCATGCTGTCGCTGGTGGAGCGCATCCTGCCGCGCTGGTCGGATGCCATCCCCGGCTGGGGCAGCGTGCTGGCCTGCCGCTGCTTCGCCAACGAGGAATGCGGCAACTACACCGTCGCCGAGCATGCCGGCCGCGACGCGGTCGCACTCGACCCCGGCGACCTCTGGGCCACGCATGGCGTCGCCCATGTGCTGGAGATGCAGGGCCGCCGTACGGAGGGCATCGCCTGGCTCGACGCCGGGGAGCCGCATTGGGCCGGCGGCAACAACCTGATGCACCACCTGTGGTGGCACCGCGCCATGTTCCATGTGGAACGCGCGGAGTTCGACGCGGTGCTGGCGCTCTACGACCGCCGCTTCCGCGACCATGCCAGCCCGGTCACGCAGGCGATGCCCGACCTCTACATCGACGTGCAGAACGCGGCCTCCATGCTGTGGCGGCTGGAACGCCAGGGCGTGCCCGCCGGCGACCGCTGGACGGAGCTGGCCGACAAGGCGGAGGCGCGGATCGGCGACACGCTCTCCGCCTTCACCCAGCCGCACTGGATGATGGCGCTGGCCGCGACCGGGCGCGAGGATGCGGCGCGCCGCCTGCTGCAGGCGGTGGAGGAGGCCGGGCGCGGCAACACGCCGCAGGCCGCCATCCTGCGCGACGCCGCGCTGCCGGCCTGCCGCGCCGTGCTGGCGCATCGCCAG
>NZ_JAPSMD010000458.1 GCF_027856955.1 Falsiroseomonas oryzae
CCTTGCCGCCCTGCGCGGCGCGCATCAGGCGGATGGGCAGGATGGCGCCCTGCTGCACCGCCTTGCGGTCGGGCGCCTCGCTGTCCGGCAGGAAGGCGGTCGCGCCATCGGCCAGCAGCAGGAAGGCGCCGGCCATCGGCCGGGCTATGGCGGTGACGCGCGCGCGGTGCAGGTCGCCGACGCCGTCCGGCCGCGCCGGGCGCTCCACCGCCGCCAGGTCCAGCCGGCCGTCGCGCAGCAGCGCCACCCGGCGTTCACCGGGCGAGACCGAGGACAGGATCAGGGCCGCAGCCAACCCGCGCCCCGCAGCAGCTGCGCCGTCTCGAACAGCGGCAGGCCGACCACGTTGGAATGGCTGCCGGACAGGAAGCGCACCCAGGCCTCGGCGCGCTTCTGGATCTGGTAGCCGCCGGCCACGCCCTGCCACTCGCCGGAGTCCAGATGCAACGCGACCTGCTGCGGCGTCAGGCGCTGGAAGGCGAGGATGGTGGTGACCAGCCGCTCGGACCGCTTCCCGTCCGGCCGGATCAGGCAGACCCCGGTCATCACGCGGTGCCGGCGGCCCGACATCAGCTCCAGGAAGCGTCGCGCCTCGGCCGCATCCGCGGGCTTGCCCAGGATGCGGCGCCCGACGCCGACCACGGTGTCGGCGGCCAGCACCAGCGCCTCCGGCGCCTCCGCCCGCGCCGCCTCCGCCTTCGCCCGCGCCAGCCGGGCGGCGAGTTCGCGCGGCAGCTCCGCCTTGCGCGGCGTCTCGTCGAGGTCCACCGGCAGCACGCGATCGGGCACCACCCCGATCCGCGCCAGCAGCTCGAGCCGCCGCGGGCTCGCGGACGCCAGGACCAGCGGCGGGCGGGCAAGAGGCACTGTCATTACAGGATCCGAACTGGCGGCCCGCGCAGCGGGCCGAGGCCGCGAATGCGGCCATCGCGCCGAAGGCGCGCTTCACGCACGACGCACAAACCGACAGCCCAGCCGGCGGTCCAGTGGCCGGCGCGAAAGCCAAGCGCGCGGATGCGCGCGCCGGCGCCTGAGGTCACTTATATCGGAACGTGATCCGGCCCTTGGTCAGGTCGTAGGGCGTCATCTCCACGTTCACGCGGTCGCCCGCCAGGACGCGGATGCGGTTCTTGCGCATCTTCCCGCTGGTATGCGCCAGGACCATGTGGTCGTTGTCGAGCTTCACGCGGAACATCGCGTTGGGCAGCAACTCGACCACCTGGCCGCTGAACTCGATCATGTCCTCTTTCGACATGAGGCTCCTTCATCGTGTCGCGCCCGATGCCGCCATGCCGGGGGGAAGTGGCGGGACGACCGGGCAAAATATTCAGATTCGTGCGGGAAGATGATCCTCACGCCCCACGGGGTCAAGCACGCAACCTGCGCCGCATGTCAAGCCCGCGCACCCGCCGCGGGGCTCACCGCGGCAGCCGCGCGGCGACGCTCAGGCCATGCGCGTCCAGCCCCTCAGCCTCGGCCAGCCGCACCGCGGCAGGCCCGATCGCCGCCAGCCCCTCCGCATCCGTCTCCACCCAGGTGGTGCGCTTGAGGAAATCGAACACCGAGAGGCCGGAGGCGAAGCGCGCGGTGCGGCCGGTGGGCAACACATGGTTGGGGCCGGCCACGTAGTCGCCGATGGCCTCCGGGCACCAGCGGCCCAGGAAGGCCGCGCCGGCATGGCGGATCCTGCCGAACAACGCGCGCGGATCGGCGACCATGATCTGCAGGTGCTCCGGCGCCAGACGGTTGGTCAGCTCCGCCGCCTCCGCCCAGTCCCGCACCAGGATCACGGCGCCATGCGCCGCCCAGGACGCGCCGGCGATCGCGGCGCGCGGCAGCGTCCGCAGTTCCACCTCCACCGCCGCGGCGACGCGCTGCGCGAAACCCGCATCGTCGGTGACCAGGATGGATTGCGCGGCCTCGTCATGCTCGGCCTGGGCCAGCAGGTCCAGGGCGACGTGGCGCGGATCGTTGGTGCCGTCGGCGATCACCACCACCTCCGACGGGCCGGCGATGGAATCGATCCCGACCCGGCCGAAGACCTGGCGCTTCGCCTCCGCCACATAGGCGTTGCCGGGCCCGACGATGCGGTCCACCGGGGCGATCCCCTCCGTGCCCCAGGCCAGCGCCGCGACCGCCTGGGCGCCGCCGATGCGCCACACCTCCGTCACGCCGGCCAGCTGCGCCGCCGCCAGCACCAGGGGGTTGAGCAGCCCATCCGGCGTGGGCACGCACATCGCGATGCGCCCCACGCCCGCCACCCGCGCCGGCAGCGCATTCATCAGCACTGAGGACGGATAGGCCGCCTTCCCCCCGGGCACGTAGAGCCCCACGGCATCCAGCGCGCCCCAGCGCATGCCCGTGCGGATGCCCGGCTCCTCCAGCTCCACGTCGCGCGGCAACTGCGCGCGGTGGAAGGCCTCGATGCGGCGTGCGGCGAGCTCCAGCGCCTGGCGGCGTTCCGGCGCGATGGCAGCCGCGGCCGCCTCCATTTCCGCCGGCGTGACGCGCAGCGCCACGGCGGAGCTCGGCGACCAGCGGTCGAAGCGCGCGGTCAGCTCCACCAGCGCCGCGTCGCCGCGCGCCCGCACCTCCGCGATGATCGCGGCAACCGCCGCATCCACCTTCGCCGTGGTCTCCCGCGCCTGGTCCAGCAGGTCACGGAAGGCGGCCTCGAAGCCGGTATCCCTGGTGTCGAGCGTCCTCATCTCGCGTCGCGCTCCGCAAGTGCCGCGCGGAAGCGCGCAATCCAGCCGGAGATCGCCTCCGGCCGCGTCTTGAGCGCGGTGCGGTTGACGATGAGGCGGGAGGTGACATGCGCGATCACGTCGGTCTCCACCAGCCCGTTCGCCTTCAGGGTGGAGCCGGTCTGCACCAGGTCCACGATCACGCGCGACAGGCCGAGCGAGGGCGCCAGCTCCATCGCGCCGTTCAGGTGCACCACCTCCGCCTGGATTCCCTTCTGCGCGAAGTGGCGATGCGCGATGGCCGGATACTTGGTGGCGACCGTGATGCGCGACGCCTTGCCGATGTCCTGCCCCGCGATGTCCTGCGGCTCCGCAACGCTCACCCGGCAGCGACCGATGCCGAGGTCGAGGGGGGCGTAGATCTGGTCGTAGTCAAATTCCATCAGCACGTCGGCACCGCAGACGCCGATCTGCGCCGCGCCATGCGCCACGAAGGTGGCGACGTCGAAGGGGCGCACGCGCACCACGTCGAGGCCCGCATGGTTGGTCTCGAAGCGCAGGCGGCGGCTGTCCTCGTCGGCGAAATCGGCCGCCGGCTTGATCCCGGCGCGCGAGAGCACCGGGGCCAGTTCCGCCAGGATCCGCCCCTTCGGCAGCGCCAGGATCAGCGTGCCGCCCGCCTCGGCGGGGGTGGAGGGGTCGGCGGGAAAGGTCGTGTCGGTCGATTGTTCCATGCAGCAGTCTAGCATCGGTGCCGCCCATGCGGCGATCACGGCCGGATGGCCGGCCGGTGACGGTTCCGGGGAGGGCGCGAATCGCAGAGGCCGCCGGGCCGGTCAACCACCGCCCGGCGCGGGGCTGCCCCGTCAGGCCGGGGTCCGGTCCCGCGCCGCGACCAGGAAGGCGGCGGCACCCAGCGAGGTCACGCCGAACAGCAGCCAGGGCACCGGCGCGTAGCCGCCGGCGGCCTCCCACACCAGGGCGAGGGCCAGCGGCGCGGCGGTGCGCGGCAGCACCGCGGCGGTGCTCAGGGCGCCGGCGATCTGGCCATAGCCCTCCCGCCCCAGGATCTCCGCCGTGCCGGAGACGCGCAGGATGGTCATCAACCCGCTGGAGATGCCGAACAGCACCGCGAAGCCCAGCAACGGCCCCGGCGCGTCCGGGGCCAGCGCCAGCACCAGCATGGCCAGCGGCGGCAGCGCGACGCCGACATAGCCGATGGTGCGGATGTCGCGCACGCGGCTGCCGAGCGCGAACAGGATGCCCCGCGCCAGCACCTGGCAGGGCCCGTGCATCGCCACCACCAGCAGCGCGCCCCCCAGCGACAGCCCGCGTTCCTGCAGCAGCGGCAGCAGGTGGAACGCCAGGCCGAAGAACACGAAGGCCTGGCAGCAGAAGGTGACGGCCAGCGCCCAGAAGGCGGTCCGCCGCAGCGCGCGGCGCAGCGGGCGGCCGGTCGCCTCCGCCGTCGCGCCGGCCAGGCTGCCGCGCG
>NZ_JAPSMD010000459.1 GCF_027856955.1 Falsiroseomonas oryzae
CAGCGCGGCCTCCTGGTCGGGAGCCGGCCGGTCGGCGAGCAGCGTGCGGGGATCCTCGGGCGCGCCCAGCATGCCAGTGCCGAGCAGGCGGCCCGCGCGTCGCAGCTCGAACGGCGCGCCCGGCGCGCAGGCGGCGCTCGTACGCGCCAGTACCAGCGTCGTGTCGGACAGGCCGAGGCTCGCCACGGGCGGCATCATGCGCAGGCCGCCGACAAGAAGTTCCGCCGGCCCTGCCGGGGGTTCCCCCGGCCGGGCCGGCGGCGAGCCGGCGAGTTCGATCACCAGGAAGCCCGCGGGCATCCAGGCGATGCGTGGCGGGGGCGGGGCGGGAAGCCCGTCGGCGCGCGGTCGCCCGCGGGCCTCCGGGCGTTCGGCGTGTTGCGCCATGCCGTCCCCGTCCGTCGCCTCAGACGATCTTCACGTAGTCGGCGAGGTTGCTCAGCAGGTCGTCCCGCGAGACGCCGACCAGCGTGATGCTGTCGCCGCCGATCGAGATCACAGCGCCCATCGGGCCGCCGCTGACGAAGGTGGCGAGGTCGCCGGGGGCGGCGATGCCAGTGCCGTTGATGCCGGCCTTCAGTGCCAGCATGTCCTCGCCCGGGCGGAAGTCCAGGATCACGTCGCCGCCGAAGGCGGATTCGAAGTAGAAGGTGTCGGAGCCGTTGCCGCCCATCATGGTGTCGTTGCCGGCACCGCCGGTCAGCGTGTCCTTGCCGGTGGCGCCGACCAGCAGGTCCGCCGCCCCGCCGCCGCTGAGCCAGTCGTCGCCGTTGCCGCCGAACAGCGTGTCGCGGCCGTCGTCGCCTTCCATCCGGTCGGCGCCGTTGCCGCCGTTCATCAGGTCGCTGCCGTTGCCGCCAAAGGCCACATCGTCGTCGTTGCCGCCGTCCATGGCGTCGTTGCCGTCGCCACCGAACAGGCTATCCTTGCCGTTGCCGCCGACCATGGAGTCGTTGCCGGCACCGCCATCGACCACGTCGTCGTCGTTACCGCCGTCCAGCTGGTCGTTGCCGTCCTCGCCGAAGAGGGCGTCGGAGCCCTGGCCGCCGAGCGCCGTGTCGTTGTCACGGCCGGCGAGCACGAGGTCGTCACCCTTGCCGGCCAGCACGTAGTCGTTGCCGCCGAAGGTGACGAGCATGTTGTCCAGCACGCCGGGGAAGGCGGCATCGGCATCGATGACGTCCGCGTCCTCTGTGCCGAACCATGAGCCGGGTATGGAGGCGAAATCGTCCATGTCGAGGTCCTTGTCCTGCAGGAGCGACGCACCTTTGCGGTGGCGTCACCACAGTTCATGGTTGTATGCTGCGCCGCAAATTCGCGCCTAGGTGGTAACGACAGTTTTCGACACTATGCGAAGGGGCCGTGATGGCCGTTCAGCTCGGCCTCGACATGGCCGACCGGAAAGGCCGCGCCGGCGTCGAACCCCGTGAAGACGTAGCCGACGCCTCGCACCGATTTGATGAGCCTGGCGCTCGCCCCGTCGTCGCCGAGCTTGCGCCGCAGGCGGAGGATCAGGTTGTCCAGCGCGCGGTCCTCCGGGTGGTAGGGCCGCCGCAGGACGGCGAGGGAGAGCGCGTCGCGCTGCACCGGCGCGCCCTGCTGGCGCGCCAGGATCTGCATCAGCTCGAACTCGGTGGAGGTCAGGTTCCGCGCGCTGCCGTCCGGTGCGAAGAGCTCGCGCTGCTTGAGGCAGAGCCGCCAGCCCGACCGCGCCTCCGGCGTGATGGGCAGGCCGCCACGGGCCCGGCGCAGCACGGTGCGGATGCGCGCCAGTAACTCCCGCGCGCTGGTGCCGCTCGGCACGTAGTCGTCCGCGCCGATCTCCAGGGCGAGCACGCGGTCCACCTCGTCATCGGCATCCATCGCGCGCAGGATGACCGGCACGGTGGATGCCGCGCGCAGGCGGCGCAACGTGCCGAGGTCGGGTTCCAGCCGGAGCCGGCGATGCAGCACGATCAGCGAGGGTGGGTGCGCGACCAGCCGCTGCAGTAGCGGCTCCGGCGTCGTCCAGGTCTCGGTCGCCAGGCCATGCCGCCCGAGATAGGCGGCGAGGCCGGTTCCTTCGTCCCGGTTCGCGTCGATGAGGATGATCCGCGGCGCCATCCTGGGGTGCATGCCTCTGCCGGGTTAATGCGCTGTGGACTTGCGTTACGCGCAGCGAAGGAACGCGATCACGTCTCTGTGCGCACAACCCCTAGTAGGTGCTGCAAACCAAGGCAATGGTTACTTTGCGTGTGACGGAAAGTTCACTTTCATCCGACAGAGTTGCACAATCCGCACGTTATGCCCGCGTACTTTATCACATGCCTTACAAAATTGGGTCCGAAACGGATCCAAATTGCGCGCGGAAGTTGTAGGGCGGGGCGGGAGGCGTGCCCTCGCCCCCCGCCTCCGTCCGGTCAGGCCCGGGCCGGGGCCGCGTCGCGGCCCAGCAGCCGCGCCGGGTCCAGGGCGAAGGCGCCGGCGCCAAGCCCGGCCTGCACCAGCAGCGCCGCCGTCCAGAAGGCCGGGAATTCCCACCCGCCGCCATTCGCGCTGAACACCCAGCCCGCGGGCAGGTGCTGGATCGTCGCGCCAAGCAGGATCGGGATGGACAGCAGGCTCACCGTGCGCACCCAGACGCCGGCGATCAGCGCCAGGCCGGCCGCGATCTCCGCGATGGCCACCACGGCGCCCAGCACCGGCGGGTAGCCGATCGAGCCGAAGTAGCCCATCGTCCCGGCCAGGCCGAAGGTCATCACCTTCAGAAGCAGGCCATGCGCCAGGAACATCACGCCCATGGACACGCGCAGCAGAAGCGCCGCGTAGGGGGTGGTGGTCCGCTCGTCGAGGTTCATCGTCGTCTCCTGATCTCAGGTCCGGGGCGCCTTGCCTCGGTCGCCGCCGATATCGCGCCGGATCGCCTCGGCCTTCCAACCGTGGTGCGGAACGGTCATCATCACCGCAGGTGATGAAGGACGCGGCGCCCGGCGGCGCCATCCAAGGCGCCACTGGGGGGCGGAGCGTGGCCGACCTGCAGACCCTCGACCTCAACCTGCTCCGCGTCTTCGACGCAGTGGCGCGCGAGCGGCACGTCACACGCGCCGCCGAGAAGCTGAACCTGTCCCAGCCCGCCGTCTCCAACGCGCTCGCCAGGCTGCGCCAGGCGCTGAACGACGAGCTGTTCCTGCGCCGCCCCGGCGGGGTAGAACCCACCGCGCTGGCGCTGTCCCTTGCCGCGCCAGTTGCCGAGGTGCTGGACCGGCTGCGCCAGACGCTCGCGGTTCACGCGCCCTTCGACCCTGCCTCCACCGACCGGGTCTTCACCGTGGCGCTCAGCGAATACGCTGAGCGCGTGCTGGCCCCGCCGCTGCTGGAGGTGATGGCGCGCGAGGCGCCGCATGCCCTGCTCGCCATCCGCCATGCCGACCGCACCAATGCGGAGACGCTGCTGGAGGCGGGCGAGGCAGAACTGGCCGTGGCCGTCCTGCCGGAGCCGCCGGCGCTCTACACCCGCCTGCGTCTGCTGCCGGAAGGCTTCCTGACGCTGGTGCGCGCTGGCCATCCGTTGGCCGAGGGGCCGATGACGCTGGAGCGCTTCACCGCCTTCCCGCATCTGCTGCATTCCGCCAACGGCTCGCGCGACGGGGCGCTGGACGGGCCGCTGGCGGCGGCCGGGCATCCCCGCCGACTGGGCGCGGTGGTGGCGCATCTCGGCGCGGTGCCGGACATCCTGATGCGCACCGACATGGTGATGACGCTCTCCGGCCGCCTCGCGCTGCGCCTGGCGGAGACGCACGGGCTGGTGGTGCGGCCCTGCCCGGTGGAGATCCGCCACACCCGGCTGTCGCTGGTGTTCCATCGGCGGTTCGAGGCGGATGCCGGCCATGCCTGGATCCGCCGCACGCTGCTGGCGGTGGCGCGGGAGGTCGGGCCGGTGCCGGGCGTCGGCGCATGAGCACGCGGGAGGTGCGCGGCCAGGCCTCCCGCGAGACGCGCGGCCAGGCGGCACGGGCGCTGATCGAGCTGCGCGCGCGGATCTTCACCGGCCGACTGCGCGCCGGCGAGCGGCTGGCGGAGATCCCGCTGGCCGAGGCGCTTGGCATGTCGCGCACGCCCGTGCGCCTGGCGCTGGCCGAGCTGCAGGCGGAGGGCCTGGCCGT
>NZ_JAPSMD010000460.1 GCF_027856955.1 Falsiroseomonas oryzae
CCTCTGTCGCCGGCGCGCCGGTTGTGGCGCCTGGTGCAGCCGGCGGGCCGGGCGCGGCGGTTGGCGGCGCCGGCGCCACGGCGCGCCATTGCGCGGATGTGCGGGGCGGCAGGGAGACCTCCCGCGTGGTGCCGGCAAGCTGCACGCTGTCCTCGAACCGCCGCCGGCCTTCCGGCGCCGGGGCCTCCACCCGGATCAGGTAGTAGCCCTCCGCGATGTCCGGGAAGGCCACGACGGACACGCCCGACCAGCGGCGCTCGCCCAGCCGCTCGGGCTGCGCGCCCTTCAGCCCGTAGAGCGAGGCAACCGCCGCCCCCTCATCCGCGGGTCCGTGGTCGGCCAGCCGAACCACGATCTGCGGCGGGTTCAGGGTGCGATCCGCCCAGCTCACGCCGCGGGCCACCACGGCCTTGACGCCGTCCGCCAGAACGATGCCGAGCACGGTACCCGCGATGGCAAGCCACCATCCGTGCTTCTTCGCTTCGTCGAGCAGCCCCATCGGCAATCCCCCGGCCGCCAATCCAGGACATCGTGGGCGCGATCTTCACCTGCGCGGCCATGATGCGGAAGGCCCTATCGCAGGAACCCCCTGAACCCCTCCTCGAACGCCCTCGCGCGGCCGTCGCGCGTGATCTCCCACAGCCCGTTGTCCACCTGCAGCCGCTGCCCGCCATCGCGCTGCACGCCGCGGATCAGCGCCGTCGCCACGTTGCGCGTCGCGATGCCGAACAGGTCGAGCGGCACGCGCACATAGATGCCGCGGTCGAAGCTGCCCTCGCCGAAGGTGCTGAACGGCACGTCGGTGAAGGTGGCGAAGCCGCCCACCTCGATGCCGCTGGCGAATCGCCGGCCGAGCTCGATCGTCCCGCCCCAGTCGCCCGCCAGGTAGCGTCCCGCGCGCAGCACGGCATAGGTGCCGAACCAGGGCAGGTCGGCATAGAGCGAGACCTGCCCCGTCGTCACGTTGTAGCCCAGAGTGCCCAGCCCGCCGTCGTACTCGCGCTGCACCACCTGCGCGATGTCGGCGCCGATCGCGAAGGGCCGGTCGTAGGGCCGCCACAGCACCTCCGCCGACACGCCCGCGAACATCGGCTCCAGCCAGCCGCCGGTGATGCGGGCGAAGATGTCGCGGCCCGGCGTCCAGATGCGCTCGGCGTAGAGCGCGGGCACAGAGGTCTCGCCCTCCCGCGCGTAGCGCGCGACGTCGCTGCGCACATGCGGCAGCAGGCTGTCGGAGGGCGGCGCGCCGCCCAGGTTCCCCGCCAGCCTCTGCGCCACGCTGCCGGCCAGCGAGGCGCCTTCGCCGAGTTCCAGCCGCGCGCCGGCCACCGCCGCCACCTGCCAGCGCAGCGTGCGCGTCGGGTCGCCGAACAGCGTCTGCAGCCGCGGCTCGATTCCCCAGGTGACGCCGACGCCGCCATTCATTCGGCCGAAGGCGTCCGCGCCCGCGGGGCCGAGCTCGGCGGCGTAGAAGATTTCCTCCGCGCTGCCCTGGCCGCGCACCGCCGCCTCCATCGCCGCGCGCGGCAGGGCGAGGCGCGCGATCTCCGCGCCGGCCTGCCGCCAGGACAGCACGATGCGCTCCACCTCCCGCGGCAGGTGCGGCTGCACGGCGCGCATCACGCGTCCCGCCGCAGCGGCCAGCGTCCGCTGCCGCCCGCCTGCCACGGCGATGCGCACCTGCGCTCCCTCGATGCGCACGGCCACCGGTCGGAAGCCCGCCTCGCGCAGCGCGGTCATGGCGGCGCGTTCGGGATCGGGCGGCGCCACCACCGGGCGCGCCGTCAGCGCCGGCGGCGGCGGTTGTTCCACCTCTGGCGGATTGGAGGGGTCGAGCCGCGCCGAGAGGCGGACCACGAAATCCGTCCCGTACAGCCAGCCGGCCCCGAGATCGAGCGAGCCGTTCGACCATTGCAGCCCGTAGTTCACGCGGCTCTGCGCCAGGCCGCGCAGGTTGGTGGTGTTGGCCGGCCAGCCGCCGCGCTCGTCGCGCAGCGCATCCGCCGAGAACTCCACCTTGGCGCGCAGCCCCTCGACGGTGCCCAGCGGCGTCCAGAACTCTGGCACCGAGTATTCCAGCCCGCCGAACACGCCCGCGCTTTCGCCGCGGAAGAAGCTGAAGGTGTTGATCGACCCGCCCTGGTCCACCTCCCGCGGCCGGTTCTCGAAGCTGGGCGAGAGCGCGATCAGCGGGTTGCGCATGTCGTCGTAGGTGGACAGCCGCCCCCAGCCCAGGCCGAGTGTCGCATCCAGCGGCCCGAACCGCTTCGATGCCACGACGTACTCGCCCGAATAGATCCCGGTGCCGATGAAGTCCTGGAGCCCGATCGCCACCGCCGGCAGCCAGTCGCTTTCCTGCAGCAGGCGGATCTTCACGTCGAAGGCGCGGTCGCTCGTCATGCCCTCGCCGGTCGTGCCGTTCAGGCGCTCGGTCAGGCGGTAGCTCGTCTCCAGCCAGGGCAGCGCCTGGAAGGACAGGAACCAGAAGCGCCGCTGGTGCCGCAGCGCGGTGCCGGCCTCGATGGTGCCGTCGGGGCGGAAGCGCGCATTGCGCATCTCCAGCAGCCCGACGCCGCCATAGATCGAACCGGTGCCGGGCACCTCCTCCGCAATGGCCGGCGTCGCGGCGAGGACGGCGAGGAGGAGGGCGGCGTGTCGCAGGGGGGCCTTGCCCCCCTGCACCCCCCACCAGGAGGCTGAGCCTCCTGGACCTCGCGTCCGTTTAACGCCGCAGGCGGAGGGGGCCGAAGTGCCCCCTCCGCCTGCGGCGTTGAAAACAGATGAGGGGGGTCGGGGGGCATCATGCCCCCCGGCGGGGGCGCGGGGGCAGAGCCCCCGCGAGCGCCACCCCCTCAACGCAGCTCCCGCGCGATCACCGCCAGCGCCGCGGAGGAGATCGTCACCTGGCTCAGGATCGCCGTCAGGTCGCGGATCAGCCCGCGGGTCTCGAAGGGCGAGGGATCCTGCGGCACCACCACCAGGCTGCCAGGCGGCACAGGCGGTCCGCCCGCCTGCCAGCCCGACATGCCCGCCGGCGCCGACTGCCCGTTCGGCAGCACGACGAAGGCGCGGGACGCGTCCGCGAAGCGCTGCGTGCCGCCCGCCGCCCGCACGTAGTCGCTGGCCCGCCAGCCGGACTGGAACTGCAGGCTGCCGGGGTTCAGCACCGCGCCGACCACCGTGACCTCGTTCGGCCGCTTCGGGATGACGATCAGGTCGCCCGGCTCCAGCAGCACGTCGAGCTCCGGCCGCGCGGCGAGCACCACCGGGTTCGCCTCCACCACCATCCGTCCCGCCGCCTGCGCCTGGCGCAGCGTGCTGGCCAGCGCCTGCCCTGCGGTGACCAGGCCGCCCAGGTCGGTCGGCTGCCCGAAGCCGCCGGAATTCGCCTGGCCCGCCGCCACCTGGATCAGCGCCGTCTCCAGGTCGCGCGCCGTACGGGCGAAGCCTTCCTGCTGGCGCGTGCGCACGCTCTCCCGCGTGAAGACGGTGCCATAGGCATAGGCCTGGGGCGTGAGCCCGCCGGCGCGCGCCAGCAGCTCCGACAGGCGCTCGCCGCGGCGGATGTCGTACACGCCGGGCCGCAGCGCCTCGCCCACCAGCGTCACCGGCCCCGTCTCGCGGTCGGTGAAGCCGCGCGGCACGCGGATCACGTCGCGCGGCGAAAGGCGCACGGCGCGGAAGTTGCGGCTGCGCAGGTCCAGCAGCGTGCGCGTCAGCGGGATGGCGCCGCCCTGCTCCGCCGGCTCCCGCGCCAGCTCGATGGCGGAGAGATCGGCGCCGTCGGTGATGCCGCCCGCCGCCGCCAGCAGCTGATCGAGCCCGGTATCGTCCTGGATGGGATAGAGCCCGGGCTGCCGTACCTCCCCGGTCAGCAGCACGCTGGTGTCCAGCAGGAAGGCCAGCAGCGCCGGATAGTCCTGGAACACCTGCGGGCAGGGCGGCGCGCCGATGTCGGGGAACCCTGCGCCGCGCGCATGCGCGAAGCGCGCCGGCGCGCCGCGCGCCGAGATCGCGAGCTGCACCAGCGCCGGGCAGGCGTCGCCCGGCGGCGCCTCGCCGCGCAGCGCGCGCTGCACCGGCGGGCTGCCGAGCCAGGCGACGTCGCCATTGCCCAGCACCACCACT
>NZ_JAPSMD010000461.1 GCF_027856955.1 Falsiroseomonas oryzae
TGCGCTGGCCGTGGCCGAAGCGGTGCGGCGCGCCATGGCGGATGCCGGTGCCACGCCCGCGCAGGTCGCCCTGGTCTTCGTGAAAAGCCCGGTCCTGCCGCGCCGGCACCTCGGCGAGCTTCCGCCTGCGGTCGCGGCGCGGGCCGGCTCCACGCCCACGGCGCGCGCGGTCGCGGCGCTGGGCGTCGGTCTCGCCCTGGGCGAGGTGCATGATTCGCAGGTGACGGACGCGACCATCGGCCGCGACCCGATGCTGCACAGCCGCCGCGCGATGTGCTTCTCCGGCACCGAGCTCGGCCATTGCGACGTCATCCTGTTCGCCAACGTCCCAGGCGCCGGTGGTGACCTGGTGCTGGATACGGAGCCGCTGGCGGACATCCTGGACGCGCCCGCGTTGCTGCGCCTGGCCCGGCGTGCCGGCCTGCCGCCGGATGCCGACGGGCTGTTCACCGCCAGTGCGCCGGAGGCGCTGTTCCTCAAGGTGGGCGTCCGGCCTGGCGGGATGGTGCGCGGCCGGCGCACCACGGTGTTCGAGAGCGAGCTCGATCCCGACAAGCACATGCGGCCCGTCGCCTCGGGCCTGGTCGGCGCGCTGTTCGGCACCACGCGCGCCTTCATCACGGGCGGATCGGAGCAGCAGGCGCCGCCGGGCGGCGGGCTCGCCGCGATGGTGGTCAGAGCCCGGTAAGCGCGACCGGCGGCACGGGTGCCTCGGGCAGCGCGGCTTCGACCTGCGCGGCCAGCGCGAGCAGCGCGCCGTCTCCGCCGCGCCGGCCGAGCAGGTGCAGGGCGAAGGGCACGCCCTCGGCGGGGTAGAGCCCGGCGGGCAGCACCAGGGCGGGGGCGCCGGCGGCGTTCGCGGTCCGCATGAAGATGCTGCGCGCCGGATCGAGCGGCACGGCGCGCCCATCGAAATCCACCGTCGTGGCGGGAATCGGAGGCGCGGCGAAGGGCCAGCCCGGCGTGACGACGGCATCCGCCGCGACGCGGTCCAGCAGCGTCTGCAGGCCAGCCGCGAAGCGGGCGAGCACGTCCCGCGCCGCGGCGACCTGCTCCGTCGGAAGCTGCGCCGACAGCGCCGCTCGCGCCTTCAGATGCGCGCCGATCGGCGCCTCCGCGGGAAGGGCGCGCAGCGCAGCGCCGCCTTCAGCCAGCGCGATGGTACCCACCGCCGCGTCCGCCTCCGCCCAGAGCGGAACCTCGGCCTCCGTCAGGGCGATCCCGTGGGCCGCAAGGCGCGACAGCGCCGCAGCGAAGAGGGTGCGCGTCGCGCCGTCGGCAACACCGGCAACCAGCCGTGCCGGCACCAGAAGGCGCAGCCGCGGGGGCGGCGGGCCCGACGGTGTGCCGAGCGCTGCCGCACCGCGGGCCACGCAGTCGACCCTCCGCCCCAGCAGCCCGAGCGTGTCGAGCGATGGCGACCAGACCGGCACGCCGGCATAGTCCCAGACGCCGAATCCCGGCTTGAAGCCGACGATGCCGCAATGCACGGCCGGATTGCGCACCGACCCGGCGGTGTCCGTGCCGAGGCCGAGCGCGGCCAGGCCGAGCGCCACCGCCACCCCCGAGCCGGTCGAGGACCCGCCGGCCGTCCGCGACACGTCCCAGGGGTTCAGACCCATCGGCTCGAACGGGTTCTCCACCGCGTACATCGCGAGCTCCGACAGCGTCGTCATGCCGAGGGGCACGGCGCCGGCCTTCCGCAGCGCGGCGACCATGGCGGCATCGGCCGGCGCGATCCGCCCGACATGCAGCGCGCTGCCCTCGGTGTGCGGCAGGCCTGCCACAGGGATGTTGCCCTTCACGGCGAGCGTGGCGCCAGCCAGCGGGCCCGGTGCTGGATCTCCGCCTGCCTCGTCGAGCGCGGAGAAGGCGCGGAAGCGGGCAAACTGCCGCGCACGGGCGCGCGTGGCGGCCATCAACGCGGCCGGCGTCAGACTGCCCTCGGCGATCGCGGCAAGCTGGCGGCCGAGCGGCCAGAGGGGTGCGGGAGGGGGCGTGCTCATGGACGCAGCATGTCGCGCGTTAGCGCCGCGCGGAAGCAGGCGGGGGGACAGGCTGGTGCGCCGCTTGCTAGGCTGGCCCGATCGCAGCAGAGGCCCGTACGCATGACCAGCACGCCCGCCACCCGTCGCGCCACGCTTGCCCTCGGCTTCTCGGCGCTCGCCATGCCCGCCCTGGCGCAGGCGCCATGGCCCACCAGGTCCCTCCGCTTCATCGTGCCCTTCGGCGTCGGCGGCACCGCCGACATCATCGCACGCACCGTCGCGCAGCGCCTGCAGGAGCCGCTGGGGCAGTCCGTGGTGGTGGAGAACCGCACCGGCGGCGGCGGCGTGATCGGTACCGATTCGGTCGTGAAGTCGGCGCCGGACGGCTACACCTTCATCATCGTCACGAGCACGCAGAGCGCCAACGAGACGCTGATCCCGAACCGCCCCTACGACCTACTGCGCGACCTTGCTCCGGTCTCCTCGCTGAACCTCAACCATCTGGCGGTCGTGGTGCATCCCTCGCTGCCGGTGAACTCGATCCCGGAGCTGATCGCCCATGCCCGCGCCAATCCCGGCCGGCTGGATTGCGGCAATCCCGGCATCGGCAGCGGCCACCACCTGGCGGCGGAGCTGTTCCGCATGCAGGCCGGCGTGGATTTCCAGCACATTCCCTTCCGCAGCAGCGACCAGATGCGCACGGCGATCGTGGGCGGCCAGGTCCAGCTGTGCTTCGATCCGATCCCCTCCATGCTGGAGACGATCCGCACCGGCCGCGTGCGGGCCATCGGCGCCACCGGTCCCGCACCGAGCCCGGTGCTGCCCGGCGTCGCCACGGTGGCCGCGGTGCTGCCGGGCTACGAGCAGTCGATCTGGGTGGGCCTCATGGCCCCCGCCCGGACACCGCCAGCGATCCTGGACCGGCTGCATGCGGAGATCGGCAAGGTGCTGGCGGATCCGGCGATCCGCGAGTCGCAGGAGCGCAGCGGCGGCGAGGCGTGGCGGATCGAGCGCGCCGCCTTCGGCGAGTTCGTGCGCCGCGACGTGGAGCAGCTGCGCACCCTGATCCGCACGGCGAACATCCAGGCGCCGTAGCGCGGTGCGTCAGCCCGGGACGACCTCGGCACGCAGGCCGCGGGTGCCGCAGGCCGGGCAGCCGCCGACATAGCGCCAGAGCGGAACCGGCTCGGCCCATGCGCGCCGGTTCGCCTCCTCCAGCAGGGCGAAGACCGGCGTCAGGCGCTCCCGCACCGCGGCGGCGTCGGCGCGCAGGCCGGGCAGCAGCCGCTCGGCCTCCGCGGCCAGCGCTGCCTCATCCAGAGTGGTCAGCCGGCCTTCGTCGAGCACGATCCTGCCGTCCACCAGCACGGTGCGTACGGCGCGGCCGCCTTCCGTGAAGACGAGCTGCCGGATGGCGCTGTTCAGCGGCACCCAGGACGGGTCGCTGAGGTCGAGCAGCACCAGGTCGGCGCGCATGCCCGGCCGGATTGCGCCGACCTGCCCCTCCAGCCCGACCGCGCGCGCCCCGCCCTGCGTCGCGGCGCGCAAGGCCTCCGCGGCCGGCGGCGGCGCCTCGTCGGGGTCGTCGGAGACGGCGGGCAGGGCGCAGAAGGCCTTCATCACCTGGAACAGGTTCTGCGCGTCTGAGCAGGAGCAGTTGTCGGCGCCGAGCGCGAGCCGCACGCCGGCGCGTCGCAGCGCCTTCACCGGCGCCACGCCGCTGCGCGTCTTGAGGTTGCCCATGGGGTTCAGCACGACGTTCGTGCCTGCAGCGGCCAGGCGCGCGATCTCCTCCTCGTCCAGCCAGACGCAATGCGCCAGGGTCAGTTGTGGCCCGAGCAGCCCGCATTGCGCCAGGAACTCGACGATCGAGCCGCCGGGCATGGTGTGGCGCGCGTGCACGACCGTCGCGCGGCTCTCGTAGAGATGCGTGAAGACCGGGATCCCGAGCCGCGCGGCGGCCTCGGCCATGCGCGGCACGGTCTCCGCCTTCACCCGTTCCGGCGCGGAGGGGCCGAGGGCGAAGCTCTGGCGCGGGTGGCGGCCCTGCCGCGCCGCGATGGCCGCCGCCACGCGGTCCAGCGCGTCCTCGCCGCGCGGGACGAGGGGCGGGCCGCC
>NZ_JAPSMD010000462.1 GCF_027856955.1 Falsiroseomonas oryzae
CGAGGCCCGCGCGGCCGAGGCCGTCCGCCAGGAAGCGGACGCCGTCCGCCAGGAGGCCGAGGCCGCCAGGCGCCGCACGCGCGAAAGCGCCCGCCAGCTTGCTGAGGCGGCGACGCGGCCGATGACGGCGGCCGCCGACATGGCGCGCCAGATGACGCGCATGGCCGCCAGCGGGTCCGACTCGGCAAGGCTGGCCGCGCCCCGCGCGTCGGCTTCCGCGCTGACCAACCTCTTCTTCGCGCCCTGGATGGGGATGATGCAGGGGCTGCAGACCGCGCCTGCCCGGAACGTCGCCGGCGCCGAGGAGGTGATCCCGCTCGGCGAGGAGGTGCTGGAGGTCGGCAAGCGCACGGAGAACCGCGGCACCGCCCGCATCCGCCGCTACGTCGTGGAGACGCCGGTGGAGCGCGAGGTGACGCTGCAGCAGGAGCGCGTGGTGGTGGAGCGCCGCCGCCCGGTCGGCCAGACGCCGACGGGCGAGGTGCTGACCGAGGTCACGGTGGAGGTCGTCGAGACCGCCGAGGTGCCGGTCGTCCAGAAGTACCTCCGCCTGCGCGAGGAGGTGGTGGTCCGCACCGAACGCTCGCAGCGGGTCGAGACGGTGCGCGAGACGCTCCGCCGCGACGAGGTGGAGATCCAGCAGCCTAGCGAGCGCGGGCGCCGCCCGCAGCTTCGCCCGGTCGGCTCTGACCGGTAGGTCCGGAACCGGCGCGCGCGGCGGACACGCCGCGCGCCCCTAGCCCGCGATCGCCCTGAGCGTGCACACCGTAAGGTGGGCACGGCGAAGGGCGTGAATCGCTGGGCCACAGAAGCGAGACCGGCGCAGCCCCGAACACAGTCAGGGCTGCGCCGGTCTAGCCGCGGATGACCGTGCGGATCGCGAAGCTCGACTGGATGCGCGCCACCCCCGGCATGCGCGACAGCGCCTCCTTGTGGATGCGCTCGTAGTCGGCGGCGTCGCGCGCCTCCACCCGCAGCAGGTAGTCCGACATCCCGGTCATCAGGTGGCATTCCCGCACCTCCGGGCAGCGGCGCACGGCATCCTCGAAGCGGCGCAGATGCTCGTCTGTCTGCCGTTCCAGCGTGATCTGCACGATGACGGTCACCGTGTCCTTCGCCGGCGTCTCGTCCAGCACCACGGTGTAGCCGCGGATCGGCCCGTCTCGCTCCAGCAAGCGCAGTCGGCGGAGGCAGGCGGAGGGCGAAAGCCCCACCGCCGCGGCCAGCGCCGCATTCGGCATGCGCCCGTCGCGGCGGAGTTCCCGGATGATCGCGCGGTCGATCTCATCCATGCCGCATATCCTGCGAAATTGCGCAATATCCTACGAGAAATGCTGCCAGACCGCCACTGGCTGCGTCAGATCCGCCGGAAATTCGCCGATCCGCGCGCTTATCCTAGCCCCGTCACGACGGAGGCTTCCCATGCGCGTCCTGGTCCTCGGTTCCGGTGTGGTCGGTGTCGCCAGCGCCTGGTACCTCGCCCGCGCCGGGCACGAGGTGACCGTGCTGGACCGCCAGCCCGCGCCGGGCATGGAGACCAGCTTCGCCAATGCCGGCCAGGTCTCGCCCGGCTACTCCGCCCCCTGGGCCGGCCCCGGCATTCCGGTGAAGGCGCTGAAGTGGCTGATGATGCGTCACCGGCCGCTGGTCCTCTGGCCGCGGCTGGATGGCGGGCTCTACCGGTGGCTCGGCCAGATGCTCGCCAACTGCACGGAAGCCGCCTACGGCGCCAACAAGGCCCGCATGGTGCGGCTCGCGGAGTACTCCCGGGACTGCCTGCGGGACCTGCGCGCCGAGACCGGCATCGCCTATGACGAGCGCACCAGGGGCACGCTGCAGCTGTTCCGCACACAGAAGCAGCTCGACGCGGTCGGCGCCGATGTCGAGGTGCTGAAGGCTTTCGGCGTGCGCCACGCGCTGCTCGACGCCGCCGGCGCCATCGCCGCCGAGCCCGCGCTCCGCCTGGTGCCCGGCAAGTTCGTCGGCGGCCTGCAGCTGCCGGGCGACGAGACCGGCGACGCCTTCCTGTTCACCCAGCGCCTGGCCGCGCTGGCCGCTGCCGCCGGCGTCACCTTCCGCCACGGCGTCACCGTCCGCGCCCTGACCACCGAGGCGGGCGCCGTGACCGGCGTGGAGACGGATGCCGGGCGCTTCGCCGCCGACCGCTACGTGGTGGCAATGGGCAGCTACACGCCGGCGCTGCTGCGACCACTGCATGTCCATGTGCCGGTCTATCCGGTGAAGGGCTATTCCCTGACGCTGCCTGTCGCCGACGAGGCAGCCGCGCCGGTCTCCACCGTGATGGACGAGACCTACAAGGTCGCGATCACCCGCCTCGGCGACCGGATCCGGGTGGGCGGCACGGCGGAACTCGCCGGCTTCTCGCTGCGCCTGCGCAAGCCGCGGCGGGAGACGCTGGAGCATTCCGTGACCGACCTCTTCCCGCGCGGCGGCGACGTGGCGCAGGCCAGCTTCTGGACCGGTCTCAGGCCGATGACGCCGGACGGCACGCCGGTGGTCGGCCCCACACGGTACGCCAACCTGTTCCTCAACACCGGGCACGGCACGCTGGGCTGGACCATGGCCTGCGGCTCCGGCCGGCTGCTGGCGGATCTCGTCACGGGCCGCGCGCCGGAGATCGCACATGACGATCTCGCGATCAGCCGCTACGCCGCGGCGTGATGGCGGGATCTTGCGAGATTTTCCCTTGTTCCTGCCACGTTTCCGCAGGATTTCCGGTTGAAACGCCCTGCGCGGCCCGTATTTAGGGACCTGAACGCAGGGAGCAGAAGATGCCGGACCATGACACGCCGCTGATCGCGACGATCGCCGTCGGCTTCCTGCTCGCCTTCGTCTTCGGCATGGCGGCGCATCGGCTGCGCCTGTCGCCGCTGGTCGGCTACCTCGTCGCCGGCGTCGTGGTCGGCCCCTTCACCCCGGGCTTCGTCGCCGACCAGAAGCTGGCCAACGAGCTCGCCGAGATCGGCGTCATCCTGCTGATGTTCGGCGTCGGCCTGCACTTCTCCCTGAAGGAGCTGATGGCCGTCCGCAACATCGCCGTGCCCGGCGCTGTGGCGCAGATCGCCGTCGCCACGCTGCTCGGCATGGGGCTGGCCTGGATGCTGGGCTGGGGCATCGGCGCCGGGCTGGTCTTCGGACTCGCGCTCTCCGTCGCCTCCACCGTCGTGCTGGTGCGCGCCCTGCAGGAGCGGCGGATCCTCGAATCGGAGCGCGGCCGCATCGCCGTGGGCTGGCTGATCGTGGAGGACCTGGTGATGGTCCTCGCCCTCGTGCTGCTGCCCGCGCTGGCGCCCGCGCTCTCCTCCGACACGCGCCTGCCCGCGGCGGAGATCGCGGCCACCGTCGGCCTCACACTGGTGAAGGTCGCCGCCTTCGTCGCCGTGATGCTGATCGCCGGCCGTCGCATCATCCCCTGGATCATGCACCACGCCGCCCACACCGGCTCGCGCGAGCTGTTCCGCCTGGCGGTCTACGCCATCGCGCTCGGCGTCGCCTTCGGCGCGGCCAAGCTGTTCGACGTCAGCTTCGCGCTCGGCGCCTTCTTCGCCGGCATGATGATGGGCGAGAGCCGGCTGTCGCAGCGCGCGGCGGACGAGGCGCTGCCGCTGCGCGACGCCTTCGCGGTGCTGTTCTTCGTCTCGGTGGGCATGCTGTTCAACCCCGCGGTGCTGCTGGACGACCCCTTCGCGGTGGTCGCGACCGTGCTGATCATCGTCTTCGGCAAGTCGATCGCGGCCTTCCTGATCGTGCGCGCCTTCGGCCATCCCACCGGCACCGCGCTGACGGTCTCGGCCGCGCTGGCGCAGATCGGCGAGTTCAGCTTCATCCTCGTCGGGCTGGGCGTGGCGCTGCACCTGCTGCCGGAGGAGGGCCGCGACCTCGTGCTGGCCGGCGCCATCCTCTCCATCCTGCTGAACCCCTTCCTGTTCAGCGCGGTGGAGCGCGGTCGGACGAAGCTGCTCACGCGCATCCAGTTCACCGCCGACGCCGCGAAGGCCGCCGCGCCGCCGCCGGTCGCCGAG
>NZ_JAPSMD010000463.1 GCF_027856955.1 Falsiroseomonas oryzae
CGACGCCCGGCCGCGCGCAGACGGTCGCCGCCGGCCTGCTGGCGGGCGCGCTGGGCTTTCTGCTCGCGCTGGCCGTGCTGCTGCTGCCCGATCCCGCACCGAGCCTCGCGGCGGAGGCGCGCGCGCGCAGCGCGGAGGTCGGGCTCGGCAACGCCGTCGCGGCGGTGCTGATGGCCTATCGCGGCCTGGACACGCTGCTGGAATCGGTCGTGCTGGTCTTCGCGGTGCTGGCGGTGTGGTCGATGGCGCCCGATGCGCGCTGGGGCGGGCGGCCGGGCCCGCGCTTCCCGCCGCAGCAGGACGGGCCCTTCGCGCTGTTCGCCCGCGTGCTGCCGCCCATCGGTATCGTCGTCGGCATCTACGTGGCCTGGGTGGGCGCCGATGCGCCGGGCGGCAAGTTCCAGGGCGGCACGGTGCTGGCCGGGATGTGGCTGCTGGCCTGGATCGCCGGCCTGGTGCAGGCGCCGTCGGTGGCGGATCGCGGCGTGCGCCTGATGCTGGTGGCCGGGCCCGCAGCCTTCCTGCTGGCCGGATTCCTGGGCTGGGTGCTGGCCGATGCCTTCCTGGCCTGGCCGCCTGGCCTCGGGAAGCCGCTGATCCTGCTGGTCGAAGCCGCGATGACGCTTTCGGTCGCCGCGGCGCTGGCGTTGCTGGTCGCCGGCCCGCCGGAGCGCGCGCCGTGAGCGGCGCGGCGGTCTTCGGCCTCACCGGCGCGGGGCTGGTCGCAATCGGGCTGTTTGGCCTGGTCGTGCAGGCGGCGGTGCTGCGCAAGATCCTCGCCTTCAACCTGCTGGGCGCCGGCGTCTTCCTGCTGTTCGGCGTGGTGGCGCGGCGCGGCGGGGACGATCCGGTGCCGCAGGCCATGGTCATCACCGGCCTCGTCGTCGCCTTCGCGGCCACCGCGCTTGCCGTGACGATGGCGCTGCGCATGCACCAGATCACCGGCGCGGCCACCATCGCGGAGCCGCCCGACGACGGGACAGGCCAGGGATGACGACGACGGCCGGCGCCGGCCTGGTGGTGGTGGCGCTCGTCCTGCCGGTCTGCGGCATGCTGGCCGCCTTCGTGCTGGGCGGCCGTACGGCGGAGCGGCTGGCGCTGGCGACGCTCGGCCTTGGCGTGGCCGTCGCGCTGCTGCTGGCCGCTGCGGTGCTGCGCGCAGGCGCGCCGCTGGTCTATCCGGTCGGCGGCTGGCTGCCGCCGCTGGGCCTGGTGCTGCTGGCCGATGGCGTGGCGGCGGCGATGCTGCTGACCGGCGCCGTGGTGCTGTTCGCGGTGGCCGCCTTCGGCCGCGCCGAGCATGCGACGCCGCCCGGCGGGGCGGAGACGCGCGCCGCCTTCGCCTTCTGGACCTTCCTGCTGGCGCTGGCGGCCGCGCTGGCGGCGGCCTTTCTGGGCGGCGACCTGTTCAACCTGTTCGTCGCGCTGGAGATGCTGACCTTCGCGGCGCTCGCGCTCGCCTGCCTGGAGGGACGGCCGAGCCAGTTCCGGTCGGAGCTGCGCTACCTGCTCTTCGCGCTGATCGGCTCGGTGCTCTACCTGCTGGGCACCGCGCTGTTCTACGGCGCCTATGGCACGCTGGACGTCCGCTCGCTGGCCGGGCAGGCGCGGGCCGACCTGCCGACCATGCTGGCCGCCTCGCTGATGACGGCGGGGCTGGTGGCGAAGATGGCGCTGTTCCCGCTGCATCTCTGGCTGCCGCCGGCCCATGCCGGGGCGCCGCCGGCGGCGTCCGCGGTGCTGTCCGGCCTGGTGCTCAAGGCGTCCTTCGTGCTGCTGCTGCGGCTGTGGTTCTGGGTGATGCCGCCCGTGCTGGCCGTGGCGGCGGCGCCGCTGCTCGCCGGCCTCGGCGCAGCGGCGATCCTGGTCGGCAGCCTCGTTGCGCTGCGGCAGTCCCGCCTCAAGCTGCTGGTGGCGTATTCCACCGTGGCGCAGATCGGCTACCTGTTCCTGATGTTCCCGCTGGTGCTGGCCGGCGACGACATCGCCTCCGCCCGCGCCTGGACGGGCGGCGTGCTGCAGGCGGCCTCGCACGCCTTCGCCAAGGCGGCGATGTTCCTGGCGGCCGGGATCATCGCCGGCGCGCTCGGGCATGACCGCGTGGCGGCGCTGGGCGGCGCGGCGCGGATCGTGCCGATGGCGGTGATCGCCTTCGGGCTCGCCGGGCTGTCGCTGATGGGCATTCCGCCCAGCGGCGGCTTCACCGCGAAATGGCTGCTGCTGACCTCCGCCGTCGCGACGGGGCAGTGGTGGTGGGCGGCGGTGATCGTGGGCGGCGGGCTGCTGACCGGCGGGTACGTCTACCGCGTGATCGGCGGCGCCTTCGGCGAGTCGCCGAACGAGGCGCGCGCACACTCGCCCGTGGCGCTCGGGCCGCAGCGCGTCGCCCTGTTACTGGCGCTGATCTCCGTCCTGCTCGGCCTGCTGCCGCTCGCCTCCTTCCAGCTGGTGCAGATCGGACGGCTTCCTGGCGCGGCGGCGGTGCTGCCGTGACCGTCGCGCAACTCCTGCTGGTGGGCAGCTTCGCCACGCCGCTGGCGCTGCTGCTCGCCTGCCTGTGGGACGGGCCGCGCCGGCGCATGCCGGGGCTGCTCTGGCTGGCCCCGCTGCCCGGCCTCGCGTGCGCGCTGCTGGCGGCGGAGGCTGCGCCGCTGACGCTCGACGGCGACGGGCTGCGCTTCACGCTGGCGCTGGACCGCGCCTCGGCCCTGCTGCTCGGCGCGGCTGCGCTGCTGTGGAGCGTGGCGGGCGCCTATGCCGGCGCCTCCATCGGGCGGCAGCCCGGCGCCGGGCGCTTCGCGCTGTGGTGGCTGGTGACGCTGGCGGGCAGCCTCGGCACCTTCGTCGCGCAGGACCTGCTGACCTTCTACCTTGCCTTCGCCGCCGTCAGCCTGGCTGCCTTCGGGCTGATCGTGCATGACGGCACGCCGAAGGCGCGGCGCGCCGGCGCGGTGACGCTGCTGCTGGCGGTGATGGGCGAGCTCTGCCTGCTGCTCGGCTTCGCGCTGATGGCCGACGCGGTGCCGGGCCCGAGCCTCGCCATCGCCGATGCGGTCGCCGCGCTGGCCGACAGCCCGCTGCGCGGCGTCGCCCTCGGGCTGCTGGTCGCGGGATTCGGGCTGAAGGCGGGGCTGGTGCCGCTGCATGTCTGGCTGCCGCTGGCGCATCCGGCGGCGCCGGTGCCGGCTTCCGCGGTGCTGAGCGGGGCCATCGTCAAGGCCGGCATCATCGGCCTGCTGCGCTTCCTGCCGGTGGATGCGGGCCTGGCCGATTGGGGCGGCGTGCTGGCGGCGATCGGCTTCGTCACCGCCTTCTGGGGCGTCGGCTGCGGGATCACGCAGTCCAACCCGAAATCGGTGCTGGCCTATTCCACCATCAGCCAGATGGGCGTGACGGCCGCGGCGCTGGGCATGGGCCTGGCGCTGGCGGAGCCCGCGACGGCGATCGCGGTCGCCTTCTATGCCACGCACCACGCGCTGGCGAAGGGCGCGCTGTTCCTGGCGGTCGGCGTTGCCGCCGCGGTCGGCGGGTGGCGGCGCAGCTGGCTGGTGCTGCTGCCGGCGCTGGTCCTGGCGCTCGGCTTCGGCGGCCTGCCCGGCACCGGAGGGGCGCTGGCGAAGGCGGCGGTGAAGCCGCAGCTCGGCGCCGGTGTGGTGGCGCTGCTCACGGCGCTGTCCGCGGCGGGCTCCACGCTGCTGATGTTGCACTTCGTCCGCCGCTTGGCGGCGGTGACGCCCGATGCGACGGCGCGGCCAGCGGCGCCGCTGGCGGCGTGCTGGCTCGCCCTGGCGGCGGCCTCCGTGCTGGTGCCCTGGGCGCTGCATGCGCCGCTCGGCTTCGGCGATCCCTGGGAGACGCTGGGCAAGGACCCGCTCGCGACATTCGGGCCGGTGCTGCTCGGCGCCATGCTCGCCCTGGCGCTCGCGCGCTGGGGTGGCCGGCTCGGCACCGTGCCGGAGGGCGACATCCTCGTCCTGGCCGGACAGGCCGTCCGCGCGGGCGACGCTGCCGGCGCGGGGGTGGCGCGGGCCGA
>NZ_JAPSMD010000464.1 GCF_027856955.1 Falsiroseomonas oryzae
GTGCCGGAGCCCACCCCCGGCCCGGCGCAGCCGCCCCCGGCCATCGAGCCGCCGCTGCCCGGCGAGAAGGTGCCGCCCGCCGGCGACCCGCCGACGGAGGAGCCGGTGCGGATGCGGGCGAAGGAGGTCGGCGGGCCCGCCGGCCCCGAGCCGACGCGCTATGGCGACTGGGAGCGGAAGGGACGGGTCAGCGACTTCTGATCCGCGATATCCGCCGCGCCAAAGTCAGGATCTTTCGCGCGACTCGGACAGCACGGCGCGAACATGATTGTGGGTCGAAAGGCGAATGACCCCAATCGCTTGTGGCGCGTCGAGTCGCGACTCGGCGGGCCGGATCGGAACCCGCTTGTGGTCGTGGTCCGGCGGCACCCCAAGGTCTTGTGGCCGGAGAACAGCGCGCGACTGTCAGCGATTCGTTCGCGCGACTCGGGACAGCCCGTTGAAATCCCAGCATTCCGAAACCGGCAATCCAGCCTCTATTCGCCCTGCGTTCCGATCCGGGGCGAATCGGGAACCGACCGCCTGCTCAACGACCGGGCGGGCGCGCCCCCCGCGGGGCCAGCCACATCGCCAGCACGACGAGGCCGCCGGCCGAGGCGAGCAGGGCCACCTCGGGGCCGAGTACCCCCCGCATCGCACCCATGGCCACCGGGCCGACCGACTGGCCCAGGAAGAAGCAGAAGGCGTGCAGCGCCACCGCCGTGCCGCGCGTCTGGGGCGCCACCTCCGTGACGCGGGTCTGGATCGAGGAGTGGATCATGTAGAAGCCGATCCCGAGCACGTGGCAGGCTGCGATCCCGAGCCAGGCGGCCGGCGCGAAGGCCAGGCCGGCCAGCGCCACCGCGCCGAGCACGCCGCCCAGCCGGATCATGTGCACCTGGCCCAGCCGCCTCAGCAACAGCGGCGCCAGGGCGGCGAAGACGAAGCCGCCCAGCGCATAGGCCGTGACCGCCAGCCCGGCCTCGGTCAGGCCGCCGCTGGTCCCGGCCAGGCCGCGCTCGAGGAAGATAGGCGCGACGAAGGGGAAGATGCCGAAGATCAGCGTCCCTTCCAGGAAGACGGCGACGTAGAGCACGCGCGCCGCCGGCAGCCGCAGGATCGCCCCGTAGCGCACCAGGGTCTCACCCAGGTCGAGCCGCTTGCCCCCTTCCGGCTCGTCCTCGCCGCGCAGCACCACCAGCCCCGCCAGGGCCACGGCGGCGCAGACCAGCAGCACGCCGCGCCACCCGATGAAGGGCGCCACCACGGCCGCGAGCGCCCCGCCCAGCACCGAGCCGGTGAGACCGGCGACCAGCAGGCGGGCCAAGGCGAGCTGCCGGCGTTCCATCGGCACGCGGTCGCCGATGGTCGCGATGGCCAGCGGGAAGACGCCCCCTGCGGCGCCGCCCGCCACCACCCGCAGCAGACCGAGCGTCCAGAGGTCCGGCGCGGCAGCGCTGGCGGCCAGCGCGAGAGCGAGGACGACCAGGCAGACACGGATCACCCGGCGCTTGCCGATCGCGTCGCCGACAGGGCCGAGCACGGGCTGCACCAGCGCATAGGGCAGGGCGAAGGCGGTGCCGAGCAGCGCGACGGTGGCCGCGGCCTGGCCGAACTCCACCCCGATCACGCCGACCAGCGGATCCAGCGCACGGCCGGCCAGGGCCGACGCGCCGGCGCCGAGGCCAAGCACCAGGATCAGCCGCGTGATCGCGTCGGGCTTGGAGGGCATGCGCGGGGCATGTGCGCCCAAGGGCGCCGGGGCGCAACGTGGCGCCCCGGCATGCGTGGCGGCCGGGCGGCCCGGCCGCCGGCGCGGGTCAGCCGACCCGGTTGTCGATCAGGTCCTGCACCACCGCCGGATCGGCGAGGGTGGAGGTATCGCCCAGCCCGTCCGTCTCGTTCGCGGCGATCTTGCGCAGGATGCGGCGCATGATCTTGCCGGAACGGGTCTTGGGCAGGCCCGGCGCCCACTGGATCGCGTCCGGCGCGGCGATCGGGCCGATCTCCTTGCGGACCCAGGCGACGAGCTCCTTGCGCAGCGCCTCGGACGGCTCCTCGCCGGACTTCAGCGTCACGTAGCAGTAGATGCCCTGGCCCTTCAGGTCGTGCGGCATGCCGACCACCGCGGCCTCCGCGACCTTCGGATGGGCGACCAGCGCGGACTCGATTTCGGCCGTGCCCATGCGGTGGCCGGAGACGTTGATCACGTCGTCCACGCGGCCGGTGATCCAGTAGTAGCCGTCCGCATCGCGCCGCGCGCCGTCGCCGGTGAAATACATCCCCTTGAAGGTGGAGAAGTAGGTCTGCCCGAAGCGCGCATGGTCGCCGTAGATCGTGCGCATCTGGCCCGGCCAGCTGTCGAGCAGCACCAGGTTGCCCTCCGCGGCGCCCTCGATGATCTTGCCTTCGCCATCGACCAGCGCGGGCTTCACGCCCGGCAGCGGCAGCGTGGCGGAGCCGGGCTTCTGCGCGATGGCGCCCGGCAGCGGCGAGATGAGGATGCCGCCCGTCTCGGTCTGCCACCAGGTGTCCACGATCGGGCAGCGCTCATCGCCGACGTTGCGGTAGTACCAGAGCCAGGCTTCCGGGTTGATCGGCTCGCCGACCGAGCCCAGCACGCGCAGCGACTTGCGGCTGGTCTTCTTCACCGGCGCCTCGCCGTCTCGCATCAGCGACCGGATCGCGGTCGGCGCGGTGTAGAAGATGTTGACCTGGTGCTTGTCGATCACTTCCCAGAAGCGTGACACGCTCGGGTAGTTCGGCACGCCCTCGAACATCAGCGTCGTCGCGCCGTTCGCGAGCGGCCCATAAACGATGTAGGTGTGGCCGGTCACCCAGCCGACATCGGCGGTGCACCAGTAGATCTCGCCCGGCTTGTAGTCGAACACGTACTGGTGCGTGAAGGATGCCCAGACCATGTAGCCGCCGGTGGTGTGCAGCACGCCCTTCGGCTTGCCGGTGCTGCCGCTGGTGTAGAGGATGAAGAGCGGGTCCTCCGCGCCCATCGGCTCGGGTTCCGCGGTCGCGGGCTGCTTGTCGCAGAGCTCGTCCCACATGATGTCGCGGCCGGCCTGCATCGGCACGTTGCCGCCGGTGTTCTTCGCGACGATGACGTGGCGGATGGACGGGCAGGTCTTCAGCGCCTCGTCCGCATTGGTCTTGAGCGGGACCTTGCGGCCACCGCGTCGGCCCTCGTCGGCGGTGATGAGGATGCTGCACTCGCTGTCCTGGATGCGGCTGGCCAGGCTGTCGGGCGAGAAGCCGCCGAAGACGATGGAGTGGATGGCGCCGACCCGCGCGCAGGCCAGCATCGCCACCGCCGCCTCCACGATCATCGGCAGGTAGATGCAGACGCGGTCGCCCTTCTTCACGCCGAGCGAGCGCAGCGCGTTGGTCAGCTTGCAGACGCGCTCATGCAGCTGGCGATAGGTGACCTTCGCGTCGCTGTTCGGGTCGTCGCCTTCCCAGATGATCGCGACCTGGTCGCCCTGCGTCGCCAGGTGCCGGTCGAGGCAGGAGACGGAGGCGTTGAGCACGCCATCCTCGAACCACCTGATGCTGACGTCGCCTGTGAAATCGACGTTCTTGATCTTCGTCGGCGCCTTCATCCAGGCGATGCGGCCCATCTCCCCGCGCCAGAACGCGTCGGGGTCCTTGTCGGCCTGCTCGTACATGGCGCGGTACTTCGCCGCATCGACCAGCGCCTTGGCGGCGATCTCGGGCTTCACGGCGATCAGCGAGTCGGACATGCGTATTCCCCCAACCTCGGGCCGGCGGGCCTCTCGGTTGGGCCCGGCCTTCTATCGGGGGCTATGGGGCACATGACCTTGATGTGCGTCAACCGGGCCGCGATCGGCCTCACGCGCGGGTGCGGTTCCCGGGGAACAAGGGGGGCCGGGCCGCCCTGGCGGGGGCGGCCCGGGGTGCGCAGGTCAGTTGGTCGCGCGCGGCGCCTGGCTGGGCGTGGCCGGGGTGGCGGGCACGGCCGGCGTCGCACGGTTGGCCTGGCCCTGCACGGCACCGCCC
>NZ_JAPSMD010000465.1 GCF_027856955.1 Falsiroseomonas oryzae
GCGGCGGTCGCTTCCGCGATGCCGACGGCGCCGTCCCGCAGGCCGCCGCCGGCGGCGCGCAGCGCGGCGATCTGCCGCTCCAGGCGCCAGGCGAAGGGGATCAGCACGAGCAGCAGCACGAGCAGCGCGGCCTGCGCCAGCCATTCCAGAGTCGTCATGCCGCATCCTCCGCCGGTGGCGGCGGCAGCGGCCGCGCCGTCTCGATCCGCACCGCCAGCCGGTTCTCCCGTCGGCCGAGCTGCGCCTGGAACAGCGCGACGTCACCGCAGCGCAGCGAGACCGGCGCACCGGGCGAGGAGGCCAGCAGGATGCGGTCGCCCACCTTGAGGTCCAGCACCTGACTCAGCGGCACGGTCTGGCGGTCCAGCACGACATCCAGCGAGACCTCGGTCTGGCGCAGCTCCTCCGCCAGATGGGTCTCCCAGATGCTGTCGCGGCCGAAGCGCTCGCCCATGAACTGCTGCAGCAGCAGCTCGCGCACCGGCTCCAGCGTGGCGTAGGGCAGCAGCACTTCCAGACGGCCGCCGCGGTCCTCCATCTCGATCCGCATGCGGGAGACGACGGCGGCGTTGGACAAGCGGGAGATGGCGGCGAAGCGGGGGTTCACCTCCAGCCGGTCGAAGCGGAAATCCACCTCGCAGAGCGGCTCGAAGGCGGCCTTCAGGTCGCCGAGCACCACGCCGATCAGCCGCTCCACCAGCGTGCGCTCGATGGTGGTGTAGGGGCGGCCCTCGATGCGCATGGCGGCGGTGCCGCGCCGACCGCCGAGCAGCACGTCCACCACGGAATAGATCAGCGGGCTGTCCACCACGATCAGCCCGTAATTGTCCCACTGCTCCGCGCGGAAGACGGCCAGCATGGCCGGCAGCGGGATGGAGTTCAGGTAGTCGCCGAAGCGCTGCGAGGCCATCGCGTCGATGCTGATCTCGACGTTGTCGGATGTGAAGTTGCGCAGCGTCGTCGTCATCAGCCGCACCAGGCGGTCGAAGACGATCTCCAGCATCGGCAGGCGTTCATAGGCGACGAGGCCGGAGGAGATGATGCGCTCGATTCCGCTCAGGCTGCCGTCGCCGGCGGGTCCTGAATCGAAGCCGAGCAGGCTGTCGATCTCGGCCTGGTTCAGCACGCGGGTGGCCTGCGGCGCGGCGGCGCCGGCGCCCTCCCCCTCGACGGCCGCGCCCCAGGCGGCGGCCAGGTCCTCCTCCTCGCTGCCGCTCACTGGACCAGCATCTCCACGAAGAGCACGTCGGTGACGCGCGGCGGCGGGCGGTCGGCCCGGGCGTCCTGCGCGATGGCAATGCTGGCGCGGGCTATCAGCTCCTCCCGCAGGCGGTGCGAGCCGGCGGAGCCGCGCAGCTCGTCCGGGCGCACCTCCCGCAGGTAGGTGGCGAAGAGGTCGACCAGCCGCGGCATGGCCGCCTGCACCGCCGCCACGTCCTCCGCCCGCGATACCTCGAGCCGCGCGCGCAGCCGCACGAAGCTGGCGCGGCGGCCGGGCGCATTGAGGTTGGAGACGATCTCCGGCAGGTCCACGAAGGCCGGCTGCGGCGGCGGTGGCGGCGCGGGCTCGGCAGACTGCGCGGCCTGCGCCGGCGCGCCGCCCATGCCGAGCAGCGGCGGCAGAATGCCGCCGAACCACAGCCCCGCGCCGAGCGCGAGCAGCACCACCGGCAGCGCCAGCAGGACGAGCTTCTTCTTGCCGCCCTTCTTAGACGCGTCCTCCGCCCCGGCCTCCCCGGCCGGTGCGCTCGCCTTGTCCCCCTTCGCCGCCATGGCGCGCCATCCGCCTCCTGCCTGGCGGGGGCAGTCTGCGCGGGGCGGGCTTAACGAAGCCTTGCAGGACGGCGCGCCCTGCCGCCGCCGGGCAGATCCTGCCGCCCGCCCGGCAAGCCGGGCCGCGGCGGGCGGCACGGAAGGTGGCACGCGAGTTGCGGTGGGGGTGCCGAACCGATCGGAGCGACCCCGGATGGACAGCCCCGGCTACATCGTCCTCTCACGCCTCGTCGCGGCGCAGCGCGCGACCGCGGTGACGGCGAACAACATCGCCAATGCCGACACGCCCGGCTTCCGCGCGCACCGGCCGCTGTTCGGCGCCGTGCTGGAACGCCAGGTGGGTGCCGATGCACCGCGCGGCGGCCGCGACCTGGCCTTCGCGCAGGACCGCGCCACCTGGCGCGACGCCAACGCCGCTCCGCTGGCGCGCACCGGCAATCCGCTCGACCTCGCGCTGTCCGACCCCGATGCCTTCTTCGCGGTGGAGACGCCGCGCGGCGAGCGCTTCACCCGCGCCGGCCGCTTCACGCTGGATACGGAGGGTCGGGTGGTGGACCCCGAAGGCAGCCCGGTGCTGACCGCGGAAGGCCAGCCGCTGCGCATCGAGCCGGGCTCGGCCCGCATCGACATCCGCGGCGACGGCAGCGTGGCGACGGAGAACGGGCCCGCCGGCCGGCTGCGCACCGTGCGCTTCGCCGACCCGCAGCGGCTGCAGGCGGAAGGCGAGCGGAACCTGGCGGCGCCGGCCGACATGCCAGCGCAGGCGGTGGAACGCCCCGGCGTGGTGCAGGGCGCGACGGAGGGCAGCAACGTCCGCGCCGTGGCGGAACTCACGCGGCTGACCGACGACATGCGCCACTTCCAGATGGTTGCGCAGATGGCCGAGCGCGAGGGCGAGCGGCTGGGCAGCGCCGTCGAGCGCATCCTGCGGCGGCGATAGGGAGAAAAGGCATGCGCCAGACCAGGAGCAGAAGCGGGCGGCCAGCATCGCGGGCCGAGCGCGCGAAGGCGCGCCGCGCACAGACCGGCAGCATCGCCGGGCACACCCGATGCCTGCGCGAAAGCCAAGGCGGCGGAGCCGCCGCCCGGCGTCTGAGGGCACGCTAGGATGCGATCACTGCACATAGCCGGCACGGGCATGATGGCCCAGCAGACGAACGTCGAGGTCATCTCCAACAACATCGCGAATATGAGCACCACCGGCTACAAGCGCCGGAGGGCCGAGTTCCAGGACCTGCTGTACCAGAACCTCCGCCGGGTCGGCTCGCAATCCTCCGACACGGGTTCCGTGCTGCCATCCGGCGCGCAGATCGGGCTCGGCGTGAAGACCGGCGCGGTCTATCGCATCGCGGAACAGGGCAGCCTCAGCCAGACCGGCAACCGCTTCGACATCGCGGTGCGCGGCAACGGCTACTTCCAGGTGCAGCTGCCCAGCGGCGAGACCGCCTATACCCGCGACGGCACTTTCGCCCTGTCGCCCGAAGGCGTGATGGTCACCGCCGACGGCTTCGTGGTGCAGCCCGGCATCACCATCCCCGCCAACGCCACCGACGTGACGATCAACGCGAACGGCGAGGTGCTGGCCAAGATCGACGGGCAGATCGAGCCGCAGAACGTGGGCCAGATCCAGCTGGCGATCTTCGCCAACGAGGGCGGGCTGGAGGCGATCGGCGACAACCTGCTGCTGGCAACCCCGGGTTCGGGCGACGCGCAGCAGGGCGCGCCGGGCACGCCGGGCTATGGCCAGGTGCTGCAGGGCTTCGTCGAGACATCGAACGTCAATGTCGTGCAGGAGATCACCAGCCTGATCACCGCCCAGCGCGCCTACGAGATGAACAGCCGCGTCATCTCGGCCAGCGACGAGATGCTCTCCACCCTGTCGCGGCTGCGGTGAGCGCGATGCGGATCCTGCTGCTGCTGCTGCTGTGGGCAGCGCCGGCGCGGGCGGAGCTCGCGACGCTCCGCCCCTTCGCCGTGGTGGAGGACGGAGTCGTCCGTCTGGCAGACCTGTTCGAGAATGCCGGGCCGCGCGGTGCGACGGTGCTGGGACCCGCGCCGGCGCCGGGCGGGCGGCTCGTGGTGGAAGCGGCGCAGCTGGCGGCCATCGCGCGCGCCAACGGCGTGGCCTGGCGGCCGGTGGGCGGGGCGGAGCGCGTGGTGCTGGAACGCCCGGGCCGCCCGCTGGCGCGGGAGGAGGTGCTGCTCGCGCTGCGCGGCGCGCTGCGCCC
>NZ_JAPSMD010000466.1 GCF_027856955.1 Falsiroseomonas oryzae
CGCTCATGAGCGGAGGCCCGCGGCGACGCGCTGGGCGCGCTCGCGCACGCCCTGGGGGGCGGAGGTGTCAGCGACGAGCGCTTCGAGGATGCGCCGCGCCTCCTCGCCGGCGCCGCGGCGGATCGCGAGCAGCGCCTGCGCCTCGCGGGCCGAGGCGCGCCAGGGGTTGCCCTCTGCCGTGAGGGGGGCGATCCGCGCCGCGAGCTGCGCCGGATCGCCGGTCTCGATGGCGTGAGTCACGGAGAGCAGCGTCGCCAGGTCGCGGTAGAGCGGGTCGGCATCCCGGTCGCCGGCCACCTCGCCCCACAGCGCCAGCGCGGCCGGCAGGTCGCCGGTCTCGGCCTTCAGCGCGGCGGCGCGCAGGCGGGCGAGGGTGCGGTAGCCGCCCGGCGCCTCGCGCGACAGGGCGGCAAAGCCGTTCGCGCCGTTGGCGAGGTCGGCCCCCTCGCGCTCCGTGGCGCGGTGCAGGGTCAGGTAGGTCTCCGCGGCGGTGGCCGCCTGCCGGGCCTCGTACCAGCGCCACCCCTGCCAGGCACCGGTGGCGCCGAGCGCGAGCACGGCCACGGCCAGGGCGACGCCGCCCCATTTCTGGGCCAGCTTCCGGGCGCGTTCGGCGCGGAGATCCTCCTCGACCTCGTCGAAGATATCGGGCACGGGGCGTCCTTCTGTCTGCCGGCCCGACGGCGCCGGCGGGCCACCTGTCTGCCGCCCTCGCGGGCGACGTGGTTGCCGCGCTGCCGGGCGGGGCGGCCGGACCATACAGGCGCGGTCACGGGGCGTTAAGCCCGTGCGGTAGACGCTGCGGCCATGCGCCGCCGGCCCGACGCCTTCGCGATCCTGCTGCTCGTCGTCCCGCTGGGCGGGTGCCTGGACTCGTCGCTGGGCCCCGCGGCCGTGGTGAACGGCGCCTCCCTGATCTTCACCGGCCGGACGCCTGTGGACCAGGTGGCCAGCCTCGTCACGGGGCGCGACTGCTCGGCCGTGCGGCTGGAACGGCGCCAGCCCTGGTGCGCGCCGCCGCCCGGGCCGCCGGCGCCGATGCCGTTCTGCACCCGCTCGCTCGGCGGAGTGGATTGCTGGACCACGCCGCCGCCAGGCGCCCCCCAGCGCGGCGTGGCCGACCCGGTGCGCTGACCGGGCGGCACGGCGCTCGACTACGCCGCGAAGCGCACCGGCGCGCCGAGCGGGCCGTCCTGCACCTCGTCCTCGCGCATCACGACGTGGCCGCGCACGATGGTCATCACCGGCCAGCCCGTGCAGCGATGCCCGGCGAAGGGCGTCCAGCCGCAGGGCGAGACGATCCAGCTTTCCTCGATGGTGCGGCTCCGCTTCATGTCCACCACGGTGAAGTCGCCGTCGTAGCCGGCCGCGAGCCGCCCCTTGCCGACCACGCCGTAGATCCGCGCAGGCCCCGCGCACATCAGGTCCACCAGCCGCGTCAGCGGGAGCCGGCCGGCGCTGACATGGTCGAGCATCAGCGGCACGATGGTCTGCACGCCGGTCAGCCCCGCGGCGCAGTCGGGCCACGGCTTCTCCTTGTTCGCGCGGGAATGCGGCGCGTGGTCGCTGCCCACCGTGTCCACCGTGCCGTCGCGCACCGCGGCCCAGGCGGCTTCCAGGTGGCGCTTGTCGCGGATCGGCGGGTTCATCACGGCATAGGCGCCGAGGCGTTCGTACGCCTCGTCGGTCTGGGTCAGGTGGTTGAGCAGGACCTCCACCGAGCCGACATCGCGGAAGTCCTTCAGGTACTCGAGCTCCTCGGCGGTCGAGACATGCAGGATGTGGGCGGGGCGGCCGGTCTTGCGGGCCAGCGCCATCAGCCGCCGCGTGCCGAGGAAGGCGGTCTCCACGTCGCGCCATTCCGCATGCATCCGGTGCGGCATGCCGCTGGTGTAGTTCGGCTTGCGCGCCTGCAGGCGGTACTCGTCCTCCGAGTGGTAGCAGATGCGCCGGCGGCCGGAGCGCATCACGCGCTCCAGGCTCTCGTCGTCCTCGATCAGCAGGTCGCCGGTGGAGGACCCGGCGAAGACCTTGATGGCGCAGACATTGGGCTGCGCCTCGAGTTCGGCCAGCGACGGGATGTTGGTCTTCAGGGCGCCGACATAGAAGCCCATGTCGCACCATGCGCGGCCCCTGATGAAGTCGCGCTTCCAGTCGATCTGCTCGCGGCTGGTGATGGAGGGCGCGGTGTTCGGCATGTCGAACACCGCCGCGAGGCCGCCGAGCACGGCGGCCTTCGTGCCGGTCTCGATCGTCTCCACCTTCGGGTCGCCGGGCTCGCGCAGATGCACATGGCTGTCGATCAGGCCGGGCAGGACGTGCAGGCCCTGGCAGTCGATCTCCTCGGCGGCATGGGCGCGGCGCAGGTCGCCGATGGCAGCGATGCGGCCGGCACGCACGCCGACATCCGCCTGCTCGGTGCCCCAGGGCAGCACCAGTGTGCCGCCGCGCAGCACCAGATCGTAGCTCGACATGCCGGCTCCCCGCCCGTAACGCACCCTACATCGGGCATCGGCGGCGCGAGGCCAAGGGCCGGGCGTCAGGCTTCCAGAAGGGCAAGGTAGCGCGGCACCGCCTGCGGCCAGAGGAACTCCGCGCGCACGCGCGCGGCGGCGCGCCGTCCCATCCCGCGCAGTACGTCGGGATCGGCGAGCAACCTGGCCAGCGCGGCTTCCACCGAAGCGAGGTCGGCGCCGTCGCAGATGTCCCCGGTCTCGCCTGCCGCGACCGCCTCGGCCGCGCCGCCCTCTCGGCCGGCCAGGGCGGGCAGGCCGTGCCAGGCGGCTTCCAGATAGGCGATGCCGAAGCCCTCCACCGAAGCGCCCTCGCGCCGGACCGGCATGGCGAAGAGGTCGGCGCAGCGGAACAGGGCCGCCTTGGTGGTCTCGTCCACCCGCCCGAGGAAGCGGACGCGGTCCGTCACGCCCAGGCTCCCGGCGAGGGCTTCCAGCCTGCCGAGGTCGGGTCCGCCGCCGGCGACCAGGTGCAGCACGCCGGGATGCCGCGCAGCCAGGCCGGGCAGGGCGCGGATCACCTGGTCCACGCCTTTCCGCGGCTCCAGCCGTGACAGGGTGAGCAGGACCGGACCATCGCCGGCGACGACGGCCTGCACGGCGCGCAACGCGGCTTCGGCCGGCTCGGGCTGCGGGTCGATGGGCGGGGCGATCACGTCGCAGCGCGTGGCTGCCGGCAGGTAGGGGCGCAGCCGGTCCAGCGTGTAGCGGGAATTCGCCGCGACGCCGGTGGCGCGGGCGAGCGCGGCGCGGATGCGCGCGGCCTTGCGGGCGGAGGGTTCGGGCGGGAACTCCATGCCATGCGCCAGGACCAGCAGCGGCGCCGCGACGCGCGGCAGTGCCTCGACGCTCTTCCAGCTGTCGGCGACCAGCGCCGCGGGCGGGCCGGCGCGCAGCGACGCCGCGACGACGCGCCGCTTCAGCCACCGGCGCAGCGGGCGCGGACCGCCGAAGCGCCGCAGCGCGAAGAGGGCGTCGGTCAGCTCCGGGCGGTCGGAGCGGATGCGGTCGGCGAAGACCTCCACGGCGAGGCCGTGGCGGGCCAACGCCGTGGCGAGGCCGCCCATCAGCCCCTCCATCCCGCCGAGATCGGGCGGGAAGGTCTGGGTGGCGAACAGGATCCGGCGCGGCGTCACGCGGCGAGCAGCCGCGTCGCGGCTGCGACCACGCGCTCCACCGGCAGCGCCGCCATGGTGGTCCGCAGAGGCTCGCCATCGGCGATGGCGGCGGCGGCGCGCGGGCCGCAGGGACCGTATTCCCGCGAGTCGGACTGGCCGAACAGGCCGAGCGTGGGCGCGCCGGCTGCGGCGGCGAGATGCATCAGGCCCGAATCGTTGCCGATGAACAGCGCCGCACGGCGCAGCACGGCCGCGGCTTCCGGCAGCGACAGGGCGCCGACCAGGTCCACGGCCTGCGGCAGGGCGGCGAGCACCGGGGCGGCCATGGCGCGCTCGGCCCCGCCCGGGCCGCCCAGCACGGCGAT
>NZ_JAPSMD010000467.1 GCF_027856955.1 Falsiroseomonas oryzae
GCCAGGGCAGCGGCATCGGCGCGGCCCTGCTCGGGGCCATCGCCGTCCATGCGGCAGCGCACGGCGCGCGCGGACTGTCCGGCGCCATCCTGCCCGGCGAGCCCGCGATGCGGCGCCTGGTGGCGGCCGCGTCCGGCCTCGTCACCCTGGCGCCGGCCGGCGAGGAGACGCGCGTGACGCTTCTGTTCGAGCCCCCCGCGGCGCCCGTGCCGCCCGGCCCGCCGGCACTGTAGGAGGACGCGCGATGCCGTTCTGGGTGGTGGACGGCGCGGTGATCGCCTGCACCATGGGAATGGCCCCGGCGACGCTCGGCGTGCCGCCACGGCACGGTGTCACGCTGGAGCACAAGGGCAAGGCGACCATCATGGATCACAAGCCCATGGTGAATATCCGCCCCTTCGGCGCCTGCATGAGCCCGGCCAACCCCCAGGTGGCGGCGGCCACCGCCGCGGCGCTTGGCGTGCTGACGCCGCAGCCCTGCCAGCCGATGACGCAGACGCCCTGGATGCCCGGCAACCGCGCGGTGCGCATCGCGCAGGAGCCGGGGCTGGACGACACCTGCACCTGCCAATGCCTCTGGGGCGGCACGATCAGCGTGGTCTTCGCGGGCCAGGTCAGCAACCCGGTCCCCTGACGGAGCCCCGCCATGGCGCTGAAGAACAAGGGACGCGAGCTCGAGGTCTTCACCGCGCTCGACACCGCCCGCGACGGCCGGCGCAACGACCCGGACCGCGACGACCCGCTGGTCCTGGTGCATGTCTCCGGCGCCGAGGGCATCTCCATGCCCTATGCCTTCGACCTGACGATGGTCGGCACGCCGGAGGTGGAGGTCGAAGCGCGTCGGATCGTCGGCCACGCCGCGCATTTCAGGATCCGGCGCAACGCCGAGGTGAACGGCAAGCCGCAGGAGGGGCACGTCACACGCTATGGCGTGATCGAGACGCTGGAGCGCCTCGGCTCGCTGAACGGCCGCCGCACCTACCGCGCGCGGCTCGTCCCCACCTTCCGCCTGGCCGCCTTCGACCAGCGCAACCGGGTGTTCGAGAACCGCACCCTGGTGGACATCCTGCACGAGGTGCTGGATCCCTTCCAGCACATGCTCTTCGACAAGCGACTGCTCTCGGACGAGGTGAAGCAGCACGTCATCCCGTTCTGCGCGCAGTACAACGAGACGACCTTCGCCTTCGTCCACCGCCTGCTGGACCGCCACGGGATCTCCTACCGGTTCCGCCACGACGACGACATCCAGCGCGAGGAGATGGTGCTGTCGGACGGCGAGCACCGGCCGCCCTCGATCGGCTTCATGCATGTGACGAAGGGCGGAACCGGCCCCTTCGACATCACGGCCTTCAAGCGCAGCTTCGTCAGCACCGGCCAGCACGTGAAGCTCGGCGACTTCAACGAGCTCGACCCGAAGAACACGCCGGTGGACTTCGCGGCCGTGCACGACGCCTATGCGATGGCGGCGCAGAACATCGGGCTGCGGGCGGAGATCTTCCCCTCCGCCGCCTTCGACGCCATCCCCGCCCGGGCCGGCAAGGAGTTGCCGACGCCGCCCGCCGCGCGGCGCATGCACCAGGCGGAGGCCTCGGTCGTCTCGGCCTCGGGGCGCACGCGCCAGGTGGACCTGACGGCCGGCCGGCACTTCTCGGTCAGCCGCGACGACACCAAGGCCGGCTTCAACGGGCAGAGCTACGTCGTGAAGCTGGCCGCGATCGAGGCCTTCCACTTCGCCGACGACCGCAGCTTCGGCGACAAGTTCGTCAGCGTGGTGCGCGGCACGCTGGGCAGCGCGCTGACCCTGGTGCTGGGCGAGAAGGCCGGCAAGGCCGCCGCCGGCGCCACCGGCCTGAAGGACGACGAGCGCGAGAACGACCTGCTCGGCGAGGCGGCGGAGCGCGTGCGGGACAAGGTGAAGGCGGACAGCCTGCCCAAGGCCATCGAGATCCATGACTGGCTGAAGAACAAGCCCGGCGCCTCCGACCCCTCCGGCCTGCCGGACAGCGTCGGCAAGGCGATCGGCCGCGGCGGCAGCGCGCTGGTCGCCGCGCTGACGGCGGCGGGCAGCCTTGCCAAGACGGTGGTGGACGCGGTCTCCGAGGGCTTCGAGAAGTCGCATGGCTATGCCTGCGCCTTCGAGGCGATCCCGGTGGATGGCGACTTCCAGCCGGACCGCTGGCCGACACCGGGCGCGTCGCGGCCACTCGCCGCGGGACCGCATCTCGCGCTGGTGGTCGGGCCGAAGGGCATTGCCACCACCGAGCACGACATCTTCACCGACGCGCTCGGTCGGGTGCGCATCCGCTTCGCCTGGGACCCCGGGCCGAATGGCCCGGAGCCGGACAAGCCCGCGGACGACCGGCTGGCGAGCGACCGCAACACCTGCTGGGTGCGCGTGGCCGAAGGCTGGGCGGGGGAGCGCTACGGCGTGCAGTTCCTGCCCCGCATCGGGGAGGAGGTGCTGGTTGGCTTCCTGGACGGCGACCCGGAGCGGCCCATCATCGTCGGTCGCGCCTACAATGCGGGCTCCGGCAGCACGCACCTGCCCTTCCCTGCCCTGTCGGTCGCCGGGCGCAACCTGGAGCACCGCGAGGACCTGGCCGCCACCGTCAACGACCGCACGACGCGCAGCGGCATCCGCACCCGCTCCACCCCGGCGAAGGGCGCGCGGGACGCCGGCTTCCACATGATCCGCTTCGAGGACGAGCAGGGGAAGGAGCAGTTCCTGCTGCGCGCCGAGCATCGGCTCGACACCACCAGCACCGGCAGCCGCTACGACACCACGCGCGGCAGTCACCACATCCGCGTCGGCGGGGGGCCGCCGCCGAAGGGCGCGGACTCCGGCGGCGGCGCCTTCACCTCGATCGGCGGCGAGCAGAACCTGGAGGTCGCGCAGAAGCGCTACGACAAGGTGACCTCCGACGAGCATCGCACCGTGGGCGGCAGCGCGCTGGCCGGCGTCACCGGCGTGAGCTTCACCTCCTCGGACAAGCAGCTGGTACTGACGGCGGACTTCCTGATGCTCCATGCGCGCTCGCAGATACAGCTCGTGGTCGGCAACTCCCACGTGCTGATCACGCCGGTCGGGGTGCAGACGGTCGGCGCCATCGTGCCGGACAAGGAGCAGAACAGCCCGGAGGACCCGCCCGCCCCGGTGCTGGAGGAGCCGCTCGGCGCCGCACAGGCCGATCCGGGGGAGCCGCCGGACTGGCTGGCGCAGCAGGCCAGGGCCGGCGGCAAGGGCGGCGGCCGGCGGCATCGCCAGCTCAAGGTGAAGCAGGCGATGTACGTCACCGACATCGGCGACGGGCAGCTGCGCGTCAGCAGCAGCAAGGACAGCGACAAGGGCTTCGTGATCCAGGCCGACGGCGATGCGAACTACGCGACGCGCGTGGTGGGCGAACTGCAGGACATGCGCGACGATCCGGACACCTGCGACATCCTGGCCGCGGCCGAGAACCGCCAGCACCCCGTGGTGTTCACCAAGCCGCCCGAGGACGGCAGCGTCAACGTGCCGCAGGGCGATCCTGAGAACGGCCCGGACGCAGTGCGGGAGGGCGACTACTGGCAGGACAACACGCTCGGCGGCCTCGAGCCCGGCACGGGCCAGGGCACCGGCACCATCGTGCAGCACGACCCGGCCATGGCGCCGACCCGCGACCCCGACGATCCCGAGTATGATGCGCGGCTGCGGCGGAACGAGTTGGCGGAGGTGCTGCGCAAGAGCCAGTCGCACGACAGCGGCGACACGCCCGGTCGCGACCCGGCCGGGGAGTGGCGCGAACCGCCCGAGGGCGAGGACGAGCCGCCGTCCGGGGAGGAACCGCCACCCTTCGTCGCGCCGCCGCCTGCCGATGGGCTGCCCCCGCCCCCGCCGCCGCCGCTGTTCCAGGGCGGCGACGAGCCGCCGCCCTTCCGCCCGCCGCCGCCGGCGGACGGGCTGGATCCCCCGCCGCCGCCCGACGACCAGCGCCAGAGC
>NZ_JAPSMD010000468.1 GCF_027856955.1 Falsiroseomonas oryzae
ACGCTGCCGGCGCCGGTCTCCGCGTCGCGCGCACGGGCGGCGCGCAGGTCCTCGGCGAGCGCCGCGAAGGCGGCGTCCGGGACGGTCGCGCCGTCGAAGGCGGCGAGCGCGGCGATGGTGCGGGGCAGAACCGCCGCCACCTCGTCATCGGCGACTGCGCGCCACAGGAAGGCGCCGATCGGCGCGACGAAGCCAATCAGCAGCGCCAGCAGCAGCGGCGCGACGAGAAGCACCGTGCCCGCGTGCAGGCCCCGCCGCATCGGCTTCACCCGTGCTCGCGCCCGGCGCGACGCGCCGGGCGAGCGGGCGAACGCCCTCCGCGGCCGGTGCCGCGCACGTGCGACGTGCAGCCTGGGTCAGCCGTTCAGCGGCTGACCCATGCGTTGAAGCGCTGGTTGAGCCGGTCCAGGTTGTCCAGCCAGAACTTGTCGTCGATCTGCAGCGCGTTCTCCGCGTTCTGCGGCGCTGTCGGCAACTGCGTCAGCACGTCGCGCGTCAGCAGCGCATTGGCGCCGCGCGCCGTGACGCCATAGGGGATGCGCGGCGGCAGGCCGGCCTGCACCTGCGCCTGGCCGGCGAAGCGCAGGAAATCCAGCGCACGGTCGCGGTTCGGGCTGCCGCGCATGATCACCCAGGAATCCAGCGTATAGAGGTTCTGGCTCCAGGCGATGCCGAAGTCGCGGCCGTCGTTGCTGTTCGCCGCGGCGATGCGGCCGTTGTAGGCGTTGGTCAGCGCCACCTCGCCGGAGGCCAGCCATTGCGGCGGCTGCGATCCGCGCTCCCACCAGGCGAGGTCGCGGCGGATCGTCTCGAGCTTGCGGAAGGCGCGGTCCACGCCGGCCTCCGTAGCCAGCACGCGATACACCTGGTCGGCCGGCACGCCATCGGCCAGCAGTGCGATCTCCAGCGTGGTCTTCGGGCCGCGGCGCAGGGCGCGGCGGCCGGGGATGCGGGCGGTGTCGAAGAAATCCGCCCAGTTGCGCGGGCCCTCGCGCAGCCGCGCGCGGTCCCAGGCCAGGACGAAGCTGTAGTAGATCGCGCCGACGCCGCATTCGTGCACGGCCTGCGGGATGTAGTTGTCGCGCCCGCCGATCGCGGTGAAGTCCAGCCGCTCGAACAGGCCTTCCTCGCAGCCGATCAGCAGCTCCTCGCTTTCCACCTGCACCACGTCCCAGGTGTTGGCGCCGGACTGGATGCGCGCGCGCAGTACGCCGACGCCGCCGTCCCAGGTCTCCTCCAGCATCCGCTGGCTGCGTGCCGCCATCCAGGGCCGGAAATAGACCTCGCGCTGCGCGTCCTGGTAGGCGCCGCCCCAGGACACCACGGTCAGGTCGCGGCTCTGCGCCGCGGCGCTGTCCGCGCCGAGCAGCGCCAGCGCCGCCGCGCCCAGCGCCCCGATCCACGTCCTGCGTCGCATGGCGTCCTCCTGTCCCGATGCCCGGCGGGAAGGCTATCGCGCGGCGGCGTCGTCGCGGAAGGCCCGCGCATGTTCCGGCGCCCAGGTCACCGCCACCGCGGCGCCGGGCTCGGGGATGGCGCCGGCGCCGGGCGGCTGCTTGGCGACGATCTCCGCCCCGCCGGGCAGGGCCAGCCGAAGGCGGATGTGGTCGCCCTGGAACAGCGCCTCCACGAGGCAGGCGGGCAGCGCGGCGGGGCCGGCGGCGGGCAGCACGATGCGCTCCGGCCGAACCATCACCACGCAGCGGCTGCCGGGGGCCGCGGCGTCGTCCATCCGCGCCGGGACCTCCGCCCCGTCGTCCAGCCGCAGCCGTGCGACGCCACCCACGGCCGAGAGCAGCGTCGCCGGCAGGCGGTTGTTCTCGCCCACGAAGCCGGCGACGAAGGCATCCGCGGGCTCGTCGTACAGCGCGCGCGGCGGCGCCACCTGGCGCAGGCGGCCGCCTTCCAGCACGGCGATCCGGTCCGAGAGCGTCAGCGCCTCCGACTGGTCGTGGGTGACGTAGAGCATGGTCAGGCCGAGCCGCTGGTGCAGGCCGCGGATCTCGTGCTGCATCTCCTCCCGCAGCGCCTTGTCCAGCGCGCCCAGCGGCTCGTCCAGCAGGACGATGGGCGGCTCGAACACCATCGCGCGGGCCAGCGCGACGCGCTGCTGCTGCCCGCCGGAGAGCTGCGCCGGGCGGCGCTCCGCCATACCGGGCAGGCGCACCATCTCCAGCGCGCGTGCCACGCGCGCCGCGCGCTCCGCCTTCGGGACGCCGCGCGCCTCCAGCGGGAAGGCGACGTTCTCGGCGACGGACATGTGCGGGAACAGCGCGTAGGACTGGAACACCACGCCGATGCCGCGCCGGTGCGGCGGCAGGCGCGCGATGTCGCGGCCCTCCAGCAGGATGCGGCCGGTGTCCGGCGTCTCGAAGCCGGCCAGCAGCATCAGCGTGGTCGTCTTCCCGGAACCCGAGGGCCCGAGCAGCGTCAGCAGTTCGCCGCGCGCCACGTCGAGGTCGAGGCTGTCCAGCGCGGCGGGCTGCCGCGCCTGCGCGTCGCCGCGCGCCGGTGCCGGGTAGCTCTTCGACACGCGCTCGAAGCGCAGCAGCGGGCCGTCCATGCGGCGAGGCTCCGCGCGCGCTCGTGCCCTGTCAACCGGCGCAGGGCCGGAACTTGCCGCGGTGCCGGGCGTTCGTTGCGGGATACGCAACTCGGAATGAAGGGGAGACAAGATGTCCCAGCCCGCCAACGACATGCGCAACCTGCAGGACGATGCCTCGCGCCTCGGGCGCGACGCCGCTGCCTCGGGCCAGCGCCTGGCCGAGGATGCGCGCGCCGAACTCGCCCGGCTGCGCGCCCAGGTGGAGCGGTTGATGGAGGATCGTGTCACGCCTGCGCTCGGCTCCGCGGCTGACACGGTGGAGGACTACACCCGACGTGCCCGCGCGACGATCGAGGAGAATGCCTACGCCCTGTCCGACACCGTCAGGCAGCGGCCGCTGCTGACCGTCGCGCTGGTGGCGGTGGGCGGCTACCTGCTCGGCCGGCTGATGGGCGGGCACACCTACGTCCATTCCAACGAGAAGCGCCACCACTGAGGCGACGCGCCGATGCGCCTTTTCCGCCTGGCCCGCGCCGCCATGGAGGCGGAGGGGCTGCATCTGCGCCGCATGCTGCGGGCCCGCGGCATCCAGGCCGCGCTGGCGGGCGTCGCGGCGGCCTTCGCGCTGATGCTGCTGATGATGCTGCATCTCGCAGCCTTCGCCGCGCTGGCGCGGAATGGCGGGCCGGTGGGCGCGGCGCTGCTGGTCGCGGTGGGCGACTTGGTGCTGCTGACCGTATTCCTGTTCGCCGCGCGACGCGCCGGCCATGATCCGGTGGCGGAGGAGGCGCGGCTGGTGCGGCAGCAGGCGGTGCGGCAGTTGGGCGACGGCGCCGCGCGGGCCTTGGTGCTGGCGCCGCTGCTGCGCAGCCAGAGCGCGAAGAAGGGCCTGCTGGGCGCCGCCGTGACGGCCATGCTGATCGGGCTGCTGTCGCGCCGCTGAGTCGCGCGCGGACCGGCCGCGCGCGAACGCTTTCTCAACCGCCGCGGCGCTACGCCCTCCACGCAACCCGTGTGGAGGAGCAACATGCCCGGACGTGCGGTGGCGGCGCTGATGGCGCTTGCGCTGGTGGCCGGATGCGCCGCGACAGGCGACGGGCCGGTCGCGGCGGCGGACGACGCGGCCGCTGTCGAGCGGACCTGGAGCCAGGCCTACGTGATCCTGCCCGGGGAGGAGGAGCCGGTGCGCATGGCGGACGCCGCGCCGCGACTGCGGCGCATCGGCACAGCGATGCCGGTGGTGATCTTCGCGCATGGCTGCGGCGGCTACGACGCGCAGGCGGATGCGACCCTGCGGCTGCTGGCGGCGCACGGCTTCGCCGCCATCGCGCCCGACCATTTCGCGCGGCCCGATGCGCGCAGCGCCTGCGGCACCGCGGCGCGCCCGGTGGCGCCGGTGCGATCCGGCCGGCGCGACACCAA
>NZ_JAPSMD010000469.1 GCF_027856955.1 Falsiroseomonas oryzae
CGATCGCCGCGCCGGCACCGGCCGCACCGCTTGCCGAGCCGATCAGCGCGCCGGCCGCGGCACCGACCGCGGCGCCGGCAGCCGCGGGCGCACCGGGCGGTGCCGCCGGGACGTAGCCGATCTGCGCGAAGGCATAGGCCCGGCACTGGCTGTCCTCGCCCTGGAAGCGCTGGAGATCCTTGCCTTCCGGGGGCAGGGCCAGGACGGTCGGCCCGCTGGGCACCACCGCGGCACAGCCGGTGAGCACCGCCAGGAGAAGGGGCAGGATGAGCGGGCAGGTCCGCATGGGACTTCACCTCTCGCGACACGACGTCAGCGACCACCCACCAATATGGATCGCCGATGCGCTCCGCGCAGCCCGCACCGAACGACCCGCCCGGCCCTGCGTTCAGCCGGCGCAGAGGAAGGGACGGCCATGGCGGACCAGGATCGCGGGCGGAAGGGCGGCACCTCCTTCCCGAACAGGCCCGACACGCGGACGAAGACGGCGCGGCCCACCAGCGTCGGCCCGCATGATGTGCGGCGCGACCAGGAGGATCCCGGCAACCCGGGCATCACGCCGGAGCAGGGCTACGGCGCCGAGATCGCCCGCAACCGCGAGGCAGCCGACGCGGCGCCGGCCAAGGCGCCGGTGACGCCGTCCCCCAGGACGGAGACCGCTGACGAGAGCGGCGGCACCGAGGAGATGCTGCGGAAACCCGGCCCGGCGCGCGATGCCCCGCCGCTCAGCGGGACGGCGAAGGAGTAGCCTCTACCGTTCGCGGAACGAGAGGGACATCAGGGTCACTGCGCCGTCGAGGCAGGGCCGCATCTCGCGTGGGAACTCCAGCCACAGCGTCGCCACGGTGTCCTGTCGCGTCAGCAGCGTGCGCCTGTAGAAGATGCGGCCGACCATGTAGCCGCTGATGACGAACCAGTTGTCCCGCATCCGGCGGTAGGTGATCTCGCCGCCGGCGTTCTGGACCACGTCGCCCTCGGCGTCCTGCATGATGTCGCGCAGCGACCGGCCGGGCGCGTTCTCGGCGGCATTCACCACCGCCGTGGCGCGGCGGTCCACGGTCCAGAACCGGGCGCTGTCGCCCCCCGGCGGCACGCTGCCCGGGTCGAGCACGAAGAAGGACGGGTAGTCGAAGCCGAAGGCGAAGCGTGCATTGCGATAGCTCCGCTGGTCCCAGCGCCCCTCGCCCGGACATTCCGTAGCGAGGGCACCATGGCCTGCGAGCGCCGCGAAGGCGAGGACACCGAGGCTGGGCAGGCGCATGATGACGGATCCGGCGCGATGGGCGAGCGACACTCCCGCCTCAACGCCGGCCGCCTCGCCAAGCTGCACCGCCGCGGCGCTTGCCGTGCCCCGTCTTTGCGCCGATGGTGCACCGACCCATGCCACCGGATCCCGTGCCGCCCGACGCGCCCGCCTCCGCCCGCCTCGCGGTGCTGATCGACGCCGACAATGCGCAGCCCTCCGTGGTGGAGGGCCTGCTGGCCGAGGTCGCGCGCTACGGCGTCGCTTTCCTGCGGCGGGCCTATGGCGACTGGACGACGCCGAACCTGGGTGGCTGGAAATCGGCGCTGCTCGACCATTCCATCCAGCCGGTGCAGCAGTTCCGCTACACGGTCGGCAAGAACGCCACCGACAGCGCCATGATCATCGACGCGATGGACCTGCTCCATGCGCGCCGGCTCGACGGCTTCTGCCTGGTGTCGAGCGACAGCGACTTCACCGGCCTGGCCCGCCGCATCCGGGAGGAAGGGCTGCTCTGCATCGGCTTCGGCGAGAAGAAGACGCCGCGGCCCTTCGTCGCCGCCTGCGACCGCTTCGTCTACACGGAGCTCCTGCTACGCAAACCGGCGCAGCTGACGGCGCCGGACGGGAAGACGGCGAAGCGTGTCATCGACGATCCGAAGCTGGTCGAGTTGCTGACCGCGGCAGTGGACGCCGCTTCGGACGACACCGGCTGGGCGCATCTCGGTGCGGTCGGTACGAAGATCTACCAGCAGGCGCCGGAATTCGACTCCCGCTCCTGGGGCTTCGCCAAGCTCAGCGGGCTGATCGCCGCGATGCCGGTCTTCGAGATCGAGGAGCGGGCGTCTGGCGGCCCGTCCCGGGCGCTCTACATCAGGCGCCGGCCGCACGGCACACGGCGGAAGGGCAGCACCCCCGGCTGATCCGCGCTGCCCTACCCCAGCAGCCGCCCGATCACCCGGGCCGTGTAGTCCACCACCGGCACGATGCGCCCGTAGTTGATGCGAGTCGGTCCCACCACGCCGATCGCGCCGACGATCCGCTGGTCCTGCGCGTTGCGGAAGGGCGCCACCACCATGGACAGGCCGGCGCTGTCGAACAGGCCGCTCTCGGCGCCGATGAAGATCTGCACGCCCTCGCCGCGCTGCGCGAGATCGAGCAGCCGCAGCATCGTCTCCTGCGTCTCCAGCCGCTCGAACAGCGCCTGGATCTCCCGCACGCGAAGCTGCTCGTCGAGGTTCTGCAGTAGCTTCGCCTGGCCGCGCAGGATCAGCGTGCCGCCGACGCCCCCGGACCAGGTCGCCAGGCCGGCGGCGATCACCTGCTGCGTCAGCTCGTCCAGCGCGGTGCGATGCGCGGCGATCTCCGCCTGCACGGCGCTCCGCGCCTCGTCCAGCGTGCGGCCGGACAGGCGCGCGTTGAGGTAGTTCCCCGCCTGCACCAGCGCCGAGGGCGGCAGGCCGGCCGGCACCTCGATGACGCGGTTCTCCACCTGGCCGTCGGCGGTGACCAGCACCACCAGCGCGCGGCCGGGGCCGAGCGCCACGAACTCGATGTGGCGCAGCGGCGCCTCGCTCTTCGGCGCCACCACCAGCCCGGCGGCGCCTGCCAGGCCGGACAGCATCTGCCCGGCCTCTGCCAGCGTGTCCTGCAGGCTGCGCCCGCCGGCGGCGCAGCGGGCGGCGATGGCGTCGCGCTCCTCCTCCGCCAGGGCGCCGAACTGCAGCAGCCCGTCCACGAACAGCCGCAGCCCGCGCTCGGTCGGCAGCCGCCCGGCGGAGGTGTGCGGCGCGAAGAGCAGCCCGGCATCCTCCAGATCCGCCATCACGTTCCGGATGGTGGCGGGCGAGAGCGCCTGCGGCAGCCGGCGTGAGAGCGTGCGGCTGCCCACCGGCTCGCCGGTGGCGACGTACAGCTCCACCAGCTCGCGCAGGATCGCGGCGCCGCGGTCGTCCAGCCCGGGGGCCAGCGCGCCGCCCGGCGGGTTGGAAAGGCTTACGGCCTGCGCCCGGGTCGGGCGCGGGGGCCGGTGCATCGGACCCATGGTCGTGCGTGTCCCGGACCGTCTTGCTTGGAGTGAAACGCTAGGGAGGCCGGCGGGTGCGGTCAACCGCGCTGGACCGTGCCGGCTGCCCGGCGCAGGCTGCGCCGGCCATGCGCCGGCTGACCTGCCTTGCCCTGTTGCTGTGCCTCGGCGCCGGGCCGGCCCGGGCGCAGGAGGATCCCTGGACGGCCTGCGGCCGCGCCATTGCCGACGCCGAGCGCGGTGCCGGCATCCCGGCGGGCCTGCTGCTCGCCATCGCACGGGTCGAGAGCGGGCGGGCCGCGCCGGGCGGCGGCATCGCGCCCTGGCCCTTCGCTCTCAACGCCGGCGGCACCGGCCGCTACCCCGAGACGAAGGCGGCCGCGATCGCCCAGGTGGAGGCGCTGCGCGCGCAGGGCGTCCGCTCCGTCGATGTCGGCTGCATGCAGGTGAACCTGTTCTTCCATCCCGACGCCTTCCCCGACCTCGACGCCGCCTTCGACCCGCCGCGCAACGTCGCCTATGCCGTGCGCTTCCTGCGCGAGCTGCACGCGCGCACCGGCAACTGGGCGGAGGCGGTGGCCCAGTACCACTCGGCCGAGCCAGGGCGCGGCCTTGCCTATCATTCCCGGGTGCGCGTCGCCCGGCTGGCTGCCGGCACGGCGCTGTCGGCGCCGCCGGAGCTGCGCGGGCTGT
>NZ_JAPSMD010000470.1 GCF_027856955.1 Falsiroseomonas oryzae
CGCGATGCGCGCGCAGGTCGCCGCTGCCCTTCGGCGTCGCGGCGTCCAGCACCGGCCAGCTCGGCTCCTGCGGCGTGCCGCGCCAGGCTTCCAGGCCCAGCGCCGCCGCGATCTCCTGCCCGAGCACGCCGGGCGTCTGCGCCGGCAGCCCGTCCAGCATCGCCGTCAGGGAAGCGAGCTCCGCCGCCGCGCCGAACATCTGCCGCCGCAGCTCCGCCGCCAGCGCCAGGCGCAGCACGCGCAGCCGCAGCAGCGCGCAGCCCAGCAGCAGGCCGAGGTCGTCGGCATCCAGCGCGGCCGGCTGTCCCGGCCAGGCCTGCGGCAGCGCGCTACCGTCCAGGATGGCGCCCGCCATCTGGTGCAGCCGCTCCGCCTGCAGCGTGTGCCAGGCCGCCCAGTTGACGTTCAGGTTCTCCGCCCCCCAGGCAGAGCCGAAGGCCACGGTCTTGTCGCCCGGCCCGGCGGCCAGCGCGCCGACGCCGAAGCGCGCGCGGCCCAGCCAGTCTGCGGTGCTCTCCGGCGCATCCGGGCTCACCGCGTTCGCATCCACCTGGGCGGGTTGCAGGACGCCGAAGGCGAAGCTGAGAACGGTTCGGAGCCCACGGTCCAGCGTCAGGGCGGCTGCCGCGGCGCCACCACCCGGCGGCGCGGGCTGGAAGGTGCCGGTGAAGACCTGCACCGTGGCCCAGGCCGCGGTCACGCTGGCCGCATCCGGGCGCGGCGGCAGCACCGTCTCGGCCAGCAGGTCGGAGAGCGCGTTGCGGATGCGCGGGGCAAGCTGCGGCACCGCGTTTGCCGCCGCCTGCATCGCGTCGGTGGCGCGCGCCTTCAGCGCTGCGACGGTGTCGGCCGGCGAGGCTGGCACGGCCTCCGGCGCCTGCTCGGCCGGCGACTGCACGGGCACGTAGCCGTAGAGCGTGCAATGCCGCGCCGCCGCGCCGTCCGCAGAGTCGCCGGCGAGCAGCGCGAGCTTCGCGCTGTCCAAGGCGGCTGGCAGCGGCGCATCGGCGGCCAGCCCCAGTCGCGCACGCAACGCCAGCTCCTGGCCCTGGAAGGCGGCCGGCGCGATGGCCTCCGGATCGAGCTGCTCGATCGGCTGCTTCAGCTCGATCCAGACACCGCGCTTGCCATCGGCGCTGATCCAGTCCTCCCAGCGCAGCGCGCTCCGGTCCGGCCGCAGCCGCCGCACCACGGCGCCGGCGCCGATCACGCGCGCCCGGTCCACCGGCGGGAAGCCGAGCCGGCGGCACACCAGGTCGAAGGCCACCAGCGTGAAGCGGGCGTGCAGCGGCAGGTAGAGCTTGCGCAGCCAGGGCGGCGCACCGGCCGGGATGCCGTCGCCGGGCAGACCGTCGCCGTCCAGCGCGATCGGTCGCTCGCGCACCAGCTCGGCCGGATATCGCGCATTCCCCGCGGCATCCAGCACGCCGGCCGGCGGCTCCGCCCAGTCGCGCCAGGGCAGCAGCTTCGGCAGCTTCGCCGGATCCGCCACGGCGGCCAGGAAGTCGTCCATGAAGCCCGCGCCCTCGAAGCCCAGCAGCGGCGGGCGCTTCGCCTCCGGCGCATCGGTGCCGCGCAGGAAGAAGGGCAGGGCGGGCACCAGCACCTCCCGCGCATCGGTCCGGCAGGCCGGGACGACCAGGCGGCGGCGCGGGCGGCGGGCGGCGTCGAGCGGCATCACCAGACGTTCCCGGCGCCGGGCGTGTAGCTGGTGCCGACCACGCTGGTGGCGATCAGCGTGTCGCACTGCACCACGCCGGAGAAGCGGCTGATGCCCGCATCCACCTGCACCATGCCGGCGCTTACCGAGAGCTGCGCCGGCGCGTTCACCGTGACGCGGGCATTCGCCGTGATCTCCACGTTGCCGGCCGCGTCCATCTTCAGCTTCACGCCGTTGCTGTGCTCCAGCGTGACCGTGCCGCCGGCCGCATCGTCCAGCGTCAGCTTCTGGCCGCCCTGCGTCTCCACCTCCACCTTCTCGGCGCCCTGCGTGTCATCCAGCAGCACGCGGTGGCCGGAGCGCGAGGTGATCGAGCGGATGTTGTTGGCGCTGTCCATCGTCTCGGGCGGCGCGTCCTGGCCGTTCCACAGCGCGCCGATCACCACGGGCCGGCTCGGATCGCCGCCCTGGAAGGCCACCAGCACCTCGTCGCCGACCTCCGGGATGAACCAGGTGCCGCGGTCCGCGCCGGCCATCAGGGTCGCCAGCCGCGCCCAGGCCTGCGCGCCGGACGCATCGCCGCCCAGCCAGGGCAACTCGACGCGCACGCGCCCCTGGCTCTCGGGGTCCTGCACGTCGCGCACGAGGGCGGGATAGACGCCCGCCATCACGGGCCGCGGCGGCGTGCGGGGATCGGGCGGGATCATGCGCCTTGCTCCAGCGCCGCGCGGCACGCCTCGAACTCGGTGCGGTAGCCGCTCGCCTGGTCGAAGCTGTGGCGCACCGCGCTGACTTCCCACACGCCGGAGAACCAGGCGCCGAGGTCCAGCAGCTCCACCTGCGATCCGACGCGCAGCGAAGGCGTGCCGCGCGTGACGCCGCGGCCGCGGATGAAGCGCCGCGCGCGGGACTGCATGCGCGCCTCCGCCAGCTTTCGCGCTTCCTCGGAGGTCGCGGGCTGTTCCAGGTGCAGGTCCTCCGGCGCCTCGCCCCAGGCCTCGCGGACAATCTCCGCGCCGGTGCGCCCCTGCGCCACGGCGACCGCGCGCGCCGCGCCGCTGTCAGCCTCCTCGGTGATCGCCTGCTTCCCCGCGACGTCCCAGCCATGCACGCGCACGGCGCTGCGCTGGCCGGCCAGGTCGGCGCGCAGCTCGAAGCGGATCAGCTCGTTGAGGCGGGAGAGCGGGATCGGCCGGCCCTGCGCCGGCGCCGCCTTCACGCTCACCGCGCCGTCGCGCACGGCGATGCGCGCATCCAGGGCCGCCGCCCGTTCGCGCAGCAGCGCCAGCTCGCTCTGCCCGACCTGCCAGCGCAGCGCATGGGTCGGCCCGTCCAGCTGCACATCGGGTCGCAGGCCCGCCGACTGCGCCAACTGCTGCACCATGTCGGCATCCGTCGCCTGCTCGAAGCTGCGGGAACGGCGCAGCAGGCGCAGCCGCGCCAGGTTGTCCTCCGCCACCAGCACCAGCTCCGGCGGCCGCTGTTCCGGGTAGGCGGCGCCGATGGCAGAGATGCTGCCGTCGAACACCGTCTCCGCCTGGCCCGAGGTGGCGAACGCCACCGCGATGCGCTTGCCGAAATCCACCCGCTGCCGGTCGAAATGCACGAAGCCCGGAGGGCCGCCGGCTGGCGGCGCGCCATAGTTCACGAACACCGCCTCCAGCTCCGCCACGCCCTGCTCGTCCTCCCGCGTCTCCAGCCGGATCAGGTCGCGGCCGAGCGCGCTGTCCTCCTGCCCCTCGATCGAGAGGGTCGGGCGGGCGTCGACCAGCAGGGGCGGGGTGCCGCTCATCGCTCCGGCAGCCTCCGCCGCAGCTCGCGCTCCAGCTCCTCGCGGATCAGCGCGCGGATGGCGTCGCGCAGCTCCTCCACCTGCACCTCCAGCGGCTGCCCAGCCGCGTCGCCGCCGCCCTCGCCGCGGCGGGCGGACGGCGCGCCGCCATCGACGCTGATCTCGGTTTCGACGGAATCGATGATCACCGGCATGGCTCAGCCCCCGCCGCAGCGTGCGCAGCCGCAGCCGGCGTGGCCGGTGTGGCGGGTGGAGACGACCGCGGCAGCGAAGCGCGGCGCCGGGCCCAGCGCCTCCCAGAGCGGGCGCCGGTCACCGGTGCTCTCGACCTCCCGAGGCACGCTGCGCAGCGCCGGCGGCGCGATGCCGGAGGGCGCGCGCGGCAGCACCGGCGGCGGCGAGCCCCGCATCGGCAGCGGCGTGACGGCAGCGGGCGCGTTCGGCGCCGCCAGCGCCACACCCGCCGCGCGCTGCGCCGTGACGACGGCGGCGAGCCCGG
>NZ_JAPSMD010000471.1 GCF_027856955.1 Falsiroseomonas oryzae
AAACAAATCACCAACTCTCCGTCCGGCCACCCTTCCCACCAACCATCAGCCACCTCACCAGCAGCCAACCGTCAGCCAGTCCAGGCAAACCAGACCTACTTCCCTCGCAGATATACAGTTTGAAAGAGCGATGGGACGAAGCCGCCCTGTCCCCTTTCGGGGCACCCGGTGCCGCCTGTCCCGATACCGCCAACTTGGCGGGGCGCAGAAGATAGCGGGGCGTGCCCGCCGCTTCAAGTGCCCAACGCGTCGTCGTCGGTGGGCGCTATCTAGGCGCCGGGCCGGAGGCTGTCAAACCCCCTCCGGCGATATTCCGGCAGCGGCCCGAAACACGAAGGGGCGCCTCGCGGCGCCCCCGTGGCAACCGCCATGCCCCGCGCCTCAGCTGTCCGCGCGGATGCCGTTCTGCTGAATCACCTGGCCCCAACGCTCGATCTCGTTCGCCACGAAACGCCGGCATTCCTCCGGGGAGGACGCCTTGATGTCGCAGCCCTGCTCCTCGATGCGCGCCTTCACCTCCGGCTCGTTCACCGCCTGGGTGAGTGCCGCATGCATCCGGTCCAGGATCGGCTGCGGCGTCCCGGCACGGCCGAAGAAGGCCCACCAGGTCGGCGCCTCGAAGTCGCCGAAGCCCTGCTGCGCGAAGGACGGCGTGCCGGGCACGTGCCGGCTCTCGGTCCGCGTCGTCACGCCGAGCGGGCGCAGCGTCCCGGCGCGGATATGCTGGCTCACGATCACCACATTGGTCATGAACAGCGGCACCTCGTTGGCCACCGCCGCCGTCACGGCCGGCCCGCCGCCGCGATAGGGCACATGGGTCAGGCGGAAGTTGTTCTGCTGCTGCAGCAGCGTCGTCGCGATATGCGCCAACCCGCCTGCGCCGGAGGTCGCATAGTTCCAGCGATCGGGCTCCCGCCGCGCCGCCGCCACCACGTCCTGGAAGTTGCGGAAGGGCGTGGACTGGTGCGCCACCATGGCCAGCGGCCCGGTCGCCACCAGGCTGACCGGCGCGAAGGCGTCCAAGGTGCGGTAGTTCAGCCGCATCAGCGTCTGGTTGGACGCCTCGTTGTCGTACTGGAACATCCAGGTGGACCCGTCGGCCGGCGCCCGCGCGGCCTCCGCCGCGCCGATCGCGCCGGAGGCGCCGCCGCGGTTCTCGATCACCACCGTCTGGCCGAGGATCGCCGCCAGCCGGGGCTGGAAGATCCGGGCAATGGTGTCGGTGGACCCACCCGGCGCCCATGGCACGATCAGGCGGATCGGCCGGTCCGGCCAGGTCCCTTGCGCCCGCAGCACGGAAGGCGCGGCTACGCCGGTCGCTGCCAGGGCCAGAAGGGTGCGGCGATGCATCTTTGCGTTTCCTCAGCTTCGATGTTGGCGTGCAAGTGCCAATGCCGACCCGCCCGCGCAAGGGGGCCGGCCGGCGGGCGTGTCCTGGCGCCCCCGTTGCGGCATGATCGGGCATGGCCGCCCCGCCCGATTCGGCCCTCGCCCCGCCCGGTCCGCCACCTGCCGACCCCTTCGGCCAGGCCGTGCGCGCCTTCGACGCCTTCGGCCAGCCCAGCCTCGAGCGGGTGGAGGATGGCGTCCCCTATCTGGTGAATGCCTTCTGGACTGCCGGCCAGCGCCAGGCGCATTCCCTGCACGAGGTCAGCTACCGCGCCTGCTTCAAGCCGCAACTGCCGGCCTTCTTCATCGAGCGGCTGACCCGCCCCGGCGAGACGGTCTACGACCCCTTCATGGGCCGCGGCACCACGCCGCTGGAGGCCGCGCTGCGCGGACGGCGTGCCGCTGGCAACGACATCAACCCGCTCGGCGTGATGCTGGCACGGCCGCGGCTACGCCCGGTCACGGCCGAGGCCGTCGCCGCCGCGCTGGCCAGCATCGACTGGCAGGACGGCGCGATCACCGCGCCCGAGCTCCTCGCCTTCTACGGGCCGGCGACGCTCGCCCGGATCGAGGCGCTGCGCCGCTGGCTGCTGCGCGAGGCCCCGCCCGGTGCCGAGCCGGATCCGGTCGCCGGCTGGATACGCATGGTCGCGCTGAACCGGCTGACCGGCCATTCGCCCGGCTTCTTCTCGGTCTACACGCTGCCGCCGAACCAGGCCGTCTCGGTCGCGGCGCAGCGGCGGATCAACGAACGCCGCGGCCAGGTGCCGCCCGAGCGCGACGTCGCCGCGCTGATCCTGCGCAAGACCCGCGCCCTGCTGGCCGATGCGCCGCCACCGGCGCTGCGGACCGCGCCGCCGCCCTGCCTGACCACCGGCCCGGCGGAGCGCAACCCGGCGCTGGCCGACGGCTCCGTCGCGCTGGTCGTGACCTCGCCGCCCTTCCTCGACGTGGTGCAGTATGCCCGCGACAACTGGCTGCGCTGCTGGTTCGCCGGGCTCGACGCCCGCGCCGTGCCGATCGCGCAGCACGGCAGCGTCCCGGCCTGGCAGGCGATGGTGCGTCGGACGCTGGCGGAGATGGCGCGCGTGCTGCGCCCGGGCGGGCATCTCGCCTTCGAGGTCGGCGAGGTGCGCGGCGGCCGCCTGCTGCTGGAACGCCTGGTGTGGGAGGCCGCCGAGGGCCTGCCCTTCGCGCGGCTCTTCGTGATGGTGAACCGGCAGGACTTCACCAAGACCGCGAATTGCTGGGGTGTCGCGAACAACGCGCGCGGCACCAACACCAACCGGATCGTCGTGATGCGGCGGGCGTGACCCCCGGCTTGGCCGGCAGGCCCCCCGGGCCTAGCCTCGGCCCTCCGGAACGAGGAGGAAGCGCAGATGAAGACCGTCCAGGAGATGCTCGCCGCCGCCAACGCCGCGGTCCCCCGTATCGGCGCGGAGGAGGCGAAGTCGCTCGCAGACCAGCCGCATGTCGTGCTGCTCGACGTGCGCGACGCGGCGGAGGTCAAGGCCTCCGGCAAGGCGAAGGGCGCGCTCAACGTCTCGCGCGGGCTGCTCGAGTTCCGCGCCGACCCGGCCTCCGCCCTGCACGACGCCGCCTTCGACCGCGCCAAGACCATCATCGTCTACTGCGCCTCCGGCGGCCGCTCCGCACTCGCCGGCAAGACGCTGAAGGACATGGGCTACACCGACGTGCGCAACCTCGGCGGCTTCAAGGACTGGGTGGAGGCCGGCGGGCCGGTGGAGGAAGTCTGACCCGCATGTCGCCGGACGTCGTCGCCCAGCTCGCCCCCACCGGCGTGCTCCGGGCCGGGATCAACCTGAGCAACTTCCTGCTCGTCACCGGACGCGCGCCGGATGGCGCGCCGCAGGGCGTCGCGCCCGACATGGCGCGCGCCATCGCCGATCGCCTCGGCGTGCCGGTGCGCTACGTACCCTATCCGCGGCCGGGCGAGCTGGCCGACGATGCCGGCAAGGATGCCTGGGACATCGGCCTGATCGGCGCAGAGCCGCAGCGCGCCGAGCGCATCGCCTTCAGCCCCGCCTATTGCGAGATCCAGGCGACCTACCTGGTGCCCGCGGGCTCGCCGATCACCGCCATGGACCAGGTGGACCGCCCGGGCGTCCGGATCGCGGTCGCCGCGCGCGCGGCCTACGACCTCTGGCTGGAGCGCAACATCCGCCAGGCCGCGCTGCACCGCGCGCCCACCCTCGACGCCTCCTTCGAGATCTTCCGCGACCAGGGGCTGGAGGCGCTGGCGGGGCTAAGGCCGAAGCTGCTGGAGGACGCCGCGAAGCTGCCCGGCGCGCGCGTGCTGGAGGGCCAGTTCATGGCCGTGCAGCAGGCGGTCGGCACCGCCCGCGCCAATGCCGCCGCCGCCGCCTTCCTGCGCGACTTCGTCGAGGAGGCGAAGGCGAGCGGGCTGGTCGCGCGGCTGATCGCGACGCACGGCGTGCGGGGACTCTCCGTCGCGCCGGCCGCGTAGGACACGCGACACGGCGCGCGGCTGCGCCTCGCGCTCCGCCGGGGACGCGGTGTGCCGCGGCGCGGTC
>NZ_JAPSMD010000472.1 GCF_027856955.1 Falsiroseomonas oryzae
CGCGCTGGCCATCACGCCGCCCGGTGGCCGGGCCGAGACCCGCGCGCTGGAGGTGCGTCGCCGGCAATGGGACGTGCAGCACATCTCCGGCCTGCCGCCGGCCCAGGTGACGCCCGACGAGGCCGCGCTGCGCCGCATCACCGCGGAGCGCGAGCGCCTGGCCGCCGCGCGTGCCGCGGACAGCGTGCTGACGCATTTCGCCGATCCGCTCGCCTGGCCGGCGCGCGGCCGCATCAGCGGCATCTTCGGCAGCCAGCGCGTGCTGAACGGCCAGCCGCGCCAGCCGCATTACGGGCTGGACGTGGCGGGCCCGGTCGGCACGCCGGTCAGCGCCGCGCTGGCCGGCCGCGTCACGCTCTCGGGCGATTTCTTCTTCTTCGGCCAGCTGCTGGTGATCGACCACGGCCACGGCGTGAACACGCTCTACGCCCATCTGTCGGAGCGGCTGGTGGGGGAGGGCGAGGCGGTGGCACGCGGCCAGCCCATCGCGAAGATGGGCGCGACGGGCCGTGTCACCGGCCCGCACCTGCATTTCTCGCTGTCCTGGTACCAGGTCTGGCTGGACCCGCAGCCGCTGCTGGCGGCGTAACACGCGAAACCCGTCTCCGCCCGCCGCGACATCCCGGGGAAACGCCGCCGCGCCAGAAGGCCCGGGCGGCGCCGCCCGCGTCGCGTGCCGACGACCAAAGGAGGAACGGGTGTATGTCACCGCTCGCCGTGCCATCGTCGCCCTCGGGCTGCTCGCGGCCGTCCCGGCCGCCACGCCCGCGCCCGCCGCCGCCCAGGATGCGTGGCACAACCCCTATACGGGCCGGAACTGGAACAACCCCGGCTCCTCGATGATCGACACGTTCCTGCAGAACGACGCGCGCCGGCGAATGATGATCCAGCGCGGCGGCGAGGCCTACGGGCAGCGCCAGGCGACGTCGCGCGACCCGTCCTTCCGCCTCTTCAACCGCGGCAGCCAGGTGATGCGGGAGATCTACGTCTCCTCCTCGCAGGTGGACCAGTGGGGGCCGGACCGGCTCGGCCAGCACGTGCTGGCGCCGAACGAATCCATCCTCGTCCAGCTGCCCCAGCGGATGTGCGTCAACGACATCCGGATCGTCTTCGCCAGCGGCCAGGCGATGGAGCGGCGGCGGGTGGACACCTGCGCCCTGGCCGAGCTCATCCTGCCTTGACCTGACGCGCCCGCGACTCGACGGTGCGTCGCCGGCCGCGCCAGGAACGTCGCGGTGCAAGCGGCGTTCACGGCCGCGCGCGCAACAAGAGAGGCTCCCGCATGGCCGACGACGCCTTCGCCACCTATCCCAGCCTCAAGGGCAAGGTTGTCCTGATCACCGGCGGTGCCTCCGGCATCGGGGCGGAACTCGTCGCCCAATTCGCGCGCCAAGGGTCGAAGGTGGCCTTCCTCGACTTCGACGCAGAGCACGGCGCGAAAGTGGCCGAGGCGACCGGCGCGCTGTTCCTGCGCTGCGACCTCCGCGACATCCCCGCGCTGCGCGCCGCCATCGCACAGGTGCGCAGCCGGCTCGGCGATGTCCTCGTGCTGGTCAACAACGCCGCGCGCGACGACCGCCACGGGCTGGAGACGGTGGAGCCCGAGTACTGGGACGAACGGATGGCGACCAACCTGCGCCACTTCTTCTTCTGCGCCCAGGCGGTCGCGCCCGGCATGCGTGCCGCCAAGGCGGGCTCCATCATCAACATGGGCAGCGTGAGCTGGATGAGCGGGCAGGGCGGCATGCCCGCCTACACCGCCGCCAAATCCGCCGTGCGCGGCCTCACGCGCGGCCTCGCGCGCGACCTCGGCGGCGACGGCATCCGGGTGAACGAGCTGGTGCCGGGCTGGGTGTTCACCGAGCGGCAGGAGCAGCTCTGGGCGACGCCGGAGGGCGTGCAGCGCCACCTGGAGGCGCAATGCATCCACCGCAAGGTCATGCCGCACGACATCGCGCGCCTCGCGCTGTGGCTCGCGGCCGACGACAGCGCGATGGTGACGGGCCAGTATCTCGTCGTGGATGGCGGGAAGGTCTGATCAGCCCGCCTGCCGCGGCGCCTCCGGCGGGCCGAACTGCGCGGCGTGCAGCGCGCTGTAGAGCCCGCCCGCGCGCAGCAGCGCACCATGCGTGCCCTGTTCCGCGATGCGCCCATCGGCCACCACCACGATGCGGTCGGCATCGCGGATCGTCGCCAGGCGATGCGCGATCACCAGCGTCGTGCGGCCGCGCGCCAGCTCCGCCAGGGCGGCCTGGATGGCGCGCTCCGTCTCGGTGTCCAGCGCGCTCGTCGCCTCGTCCAGGATCAGCACGGGCGGGTTCTTCAGGAACACCCGCGCGATCGCCAGCCGCTGCTTCTGCCCGCCGGAGAGGCGCACGCCGCGTTCCCCCACCACCGTGTCCAGCCCGTCCGGCAGCGTCGCGATCAGCTCGTCGAGCCGCGCGCGCCGCGCCGCCTCCAGGATCTCGGCGTCGGTCGCGCCGAGGCGGCCATAGGCGATGTTCTCCCGGATCGTGCCGGCAAACAGGAACACGTCCTGCGGCACGATGCCGATCTGCCGGCGCAGGCTCTCCAGCGTCAGGTCGCGGATGTCGTGGCCGTCCAGGGTAATGCGGCCGTCCTCCACCTCGTAGAAGCGCGGCACCAGGGCGCAGAGCGTGGTCTTGCCGGCGCCTGAGGGCCCGACGAGGGCCACCGTCTCGCCTGGGGCCACGGCCAGGTCGATGCCGTTCAGCACCGTCCGGTCCGGGCTGTAGCCGAAGCTGATGCCCTCGAAGCGCAGCGCGCCCTGCAGCGGCGGCGCCGGGCGCGCGCCCGGCCGATCCACGATGTCCGGCTCCACCGCCATCAACTCGAGGTAGCGGCGGAAGCCGGCGATGCCCTTGGGGTAGGTCTCGATCACGGCGGCGATCTTGTCCATCGGCCGGTAGAACACGCCGACCAGCAGCAGGAAGGCGACGAAGTCGCCCACCGTCATCGCGTCCCGCACGATGAAGATGGCGCCCGCCAGCATCACGATCACCTGCACGAAGCGCAGGCCCAGGTAGTTCAGCGTGATTCCCGTGGCCATGAGCCGGTAGGCGCCGAGCTTCACGCGGCGATAGGCGTCGTTGTCGGCGGCGAACAGGCGCTGCTCATGCGCCTCGTTGGCGAAGGCCTTCACCACGCGGATGCCGCCCACCGCCTCCTCGATCCGCGCGTTGAAGGCGCCGACGCGGCCGAACTGCTGCTGCCAGTTGGCCGTCATCCGCCCGCCGTAATGCGCGATCACCCAGGCCGCGGCCGGCACCACCAGCAGCGTGACCATGGCGAGTTCCACGTTCACGTAGAGCATCAGCGCGAAGGCGCCGAGGAAGGTCAGCACCGCGATCAGCAGGTCCTCCGGCCCGTGATGCGCGACCTCGCCGATCTCCTCCAGGTCCTTGGTCAGGCGCCCGACAAGGTGGCCGGTCTTCTGCCCGTCGTAGAAGCGGAAGGAGAGCTTCATCAGGTGCTCGAAGGCGCGGCGCCGCAGTTCCGTCTCGATGGCGATGCCGAGGACATGGCCCCAATAGGTCACCACCGCCATCAGCACGCCGTTCAGCACATACACCGCCAGCAGCGCCGCGATCGCCAGCAGGATCAGCGGCACGTCCTGCCCCGGCAGCAGCCGGTCCACGAAGGCGCGGACGGCCATCGGGAACATCAGCTCCAGCATGCCGGTGGCGGCCGCGCAGCCGAAATCCAGCAGCAGCAGGCGGCGATGCGGTCGGTAGAAGGCGGCGAACTGGCGGAACATGCGGACCCATGTGCGACCTTCCGCCGGCGGCCGCAACCGTCCTCATGCCGCCTGCGGCCCGCGTTGCGCCGCGCGCCGCTCGCCGGCGAGCAGCGCGGCGCCGGACGCCAGGATCAGCGCCGCGCCCG
>NZ_JAPSMD010000473.1 GCF_027856955.1 Falsiroseomonas oryzae
GGCCGCCCGCGCCGCCCGCGCGCGCCATCGGCTGGCCGGCGGATGCGGCGCGCGCCACGCGGGCGCAGCGCCTGTCCCTGGTGCTGGGGCTGCTGGCCACGCTGCTCTTCGCGCTGTGGCTGTTCTCGGCGATCCTGACGCCCTTCGTGCTGGCCGGCTGCATCGCCTATTTCCTGGATCCGCCGACCACGCGGCTGCGCCGCATCGGCGTCCCGCGCGGGCTGGCGGCCTTCCTGCTGGTGCTGACCCTGGCGGCCTTCGCGCTGCTGGCCATGCTGCTGATCTACCCGCTGCTGATCGCCCAGATCGGCATCCTGATCGCGCGGCTGCCGGCCTATGTGGTGGGCATCGGTGCGCTGGTGCGCGACGCGCTGGAACGCGCGCAGGAAGCCTTCGGGCCGGAGGTGGTGGACGCGCAGCTGCGAGACCTCGCGGTGCGCCAGGCCGGGGCGATGGTGACCTTCCTCGGCACTGCGGTGGGCCGCCTCATCGGCGGCGGCGTCGCGCTGTTCAACGTCTTCACGCTGGTGGTGGTGACGCCGATCGTCGCCTTCTACCTGCTGCGCGACTGGCCGCGCATCATCGCGCGCATCGACAGCTGGCTGCCGCGGCGCTCCGCCCACACGCTGCGCCAGCTGGCGCGCGACACCGACCGCGTGCTCTCCGCCTGGCTGCGCGGCCAGCTGCTGTGCTGCATGATCCTGGCGCTGTTCTATGCCGGCGGGCTGCAGCTGGTCGGGCTCGAGCTCGGGCTGATCGTCGGGCTGATGTCGGGGCTGCTGTCCTTCATCCCCTATGTCGGATCGCTGACCGGCTTCGTCACCGCGGTGCTGCTGGCCGCGGCGCAGTTCGGCACCTGGCACGGCGTGGGGCTGGTGGTCGGCGTCTTCGTCATCGGCCAGATCGTCGAGGGCTACGTGATCTATCCGCGCCTGCTGGGCGACCGGGTGGAGCTGCACGCGGTGTGGGTGATCTTCGCGCTGTTCGCCGGCGGCGTGGCCTTCGGCTTCCTGGGCGTGCTGCTCGCCGTGCCCATCGCGGCCGCACTCGGCGTCGTCGCGCGCTACTGGCTGCGGCGGTATCTGGAGAGCCCGCTCTACCTCGACCCGCCGCGCACCGGATCCTAGGGCCGATGGACAACCCGCTGCTCATCCTCGCGGACCATGCCGCCGGCTGGCGCGACCGCCCGCTGGATCCCGCGCTGGCGCACCATGCCCGCCGTGCCCTGGTGGACTGGTTCGCCGCGCTGCTGCCGGGCTGCCGCCTGCCGCCCGCGACGCTGCTGGCCGCCGCCCTGGCCGGGGAGGAAGCGGCGCCCGGCGCAGCGTCCGCGACCAGCTACGTCGATGGCCTGCCATCCCCGCTGCGCCGCGCCGCGCTGCTCAACGCCACCGCCAGCCACGCGGTGGAGTTCGACGACATCCACCGCGACTCAGGCTACCACCCGGGCTCGCCCACCATCGCCGCCGCGCTCGCCGCGGCCGAGATCCGCGGCACCGGCATGGACGGGCTGCTGCGCGGCATCATTGCCGGCTACGAGGTGGGCTGCCGGATCGGCCTCGCGGTGCAGCCCAGCCATTACCGGAACTGGCACACCACCGGCACCATCGGCACGATGGGCGCCGCCGCCGCCACGGCGGTGGTCCTGGGCTGCGACGCGGACCGCACGGCGCATGCCATCGCCACCGCCGCCACCATGGCCGGCGGGCTGCAGCAGGCCTTCCGCGGCGCCGGGATGAGCAAGCCGCTGCATCCCGGCCATGCCGCGGAAGCCGGCGCGCTGGCCGCGCTCGCCGCTTCCTCCGGCGTGACCGGCGCGCTGGACGTGCTGCACGGCCCGGTCGGCTTCGCCGCCGCCACCAGCGAGGACAGCGGCAAGTGGGAGACGGCCCTGGCCGGCCTCGGGCAGGACCATGCCATCGCCGTCATCACCTTCAAGAACCACGGCTGCTGCGGCCACATCTTCGCCGCGCTGGACGGGCTGGACGCGCTGCGCCGGGCGCATGGCTTCGGCCCCGAGGACATCGAGCAGATCCATGTCGGCGGCTACGGCCCCACCAAGACGATCTGCGACCGCCCGGTTGCCGAGACCGAGCAGGAGGCGCGCTTCAGCCTGCAATACTGCGCGGCGGCGCTGCTGGTCCTGGGCGGCGTGCGCCTGGCCGCCTTCGCGCCGGAACGCCTGCGCGACCCGGCGATCCGCGCGCTGATGCCGCGCATCGCCGTCAGCCTCGACCCCGAGCTGGCCGATGCCTATCCGCAGCGCCGCGCGGCGCGGGTTCGCGTCACGCTGCGCGACGGCCGTGCGCTGGAGCGCTTCCAGCCGACCCGCAAGGGCGACCCCGACCTGCCGCTGAGCGACGACGACCTCTCGGCCAAGTTCCTGGAACTGGCGGGGCCGGTGACCGGCGGGGCGGCGGCGCGGGACCTGCTGGACCGCCTGTGGCACGGCGCGGCCTTGCCGGGCCCGGTCCGGCTGCTGCCGCTGGGCTGAGAAGGCGGGGGCGGCCTCCGCGTACACTGTCAGGAAAGCTGACGTTCTGTCAGGAAATTTGACAGCTGCTGCCGCACAGGGCGGGAGCATCGGGCTGCATGTATTTGATACATAACAAAATTTATATGGTTCGTGCTTGGCGCGCGGTTTGCTGGCCGGCAATCCGGGCGGCGGTGCCCAAGGCGGCTCGACGCGGCGTCAGCACCCGGCCGCCCGTGGACAGCACGGGACACCTCGCAGATGCGCCATATTCGATCCGTCGCCCTGGCCCTCGGGCTGATCCTCGTTGCGCAGGGCCACGCCGCCGCCAGCCTGCTCGGCAACACCGTCGCCGCGACGTTGCAGGTTCCTTTTGGTACGACGCTCACCAACTTCGGAACGGCGGTCGTTGCGGACCCTGGTGTCGAATTCATCGCTACAGCTACCGGTGGCGCGGGCGCTGTCACGCTCGCGACGATGAACTTCTCTGCCTTCCAGCTCGTCATCGATTCTTTTTTTGACGTAACCTACCTCTCCGGCGCGGCCCGGGGCTTCGTCTTCACCAATTCCAACGGCTGGGGCAGCGTGTCCTTGAACGCCGGCACGACCTGGGGCGCCTTTGACGCCAGCCGCATCAGCGTCGTCAGCAACGACCTTCGGCTCGACTTCAGCGGTCTGGTCCGACCGGCTGGCTCCGCGCTGATCCTGGACTTCGCCTTCCCGACCACCGCCGTGCCCGAGCCCGCCTCGCTCGCGCCGTTCGGCGGCGCGCTGCTCGGCCTCGGCGCGCTGCGCCGCCGCCGCCGGGCCTGATCCGGCCTCCATCGCGCCGCCGCCCGCCCTGCGCTATGCCGGGCAGGTGAGCGCGCCGGATCATCCCCGCCAACTGCCCCTGCCGCTGCCCGCGACCCCCTCCGCCGCGCGGGCCGATTTGGTGGAGGATTCCTCCAACGCCGAGGCGCTGGCCTGGCTCGACCGGCCCTGGGACTGGCCGCTGCACCGCCTGGCGCTGTTCGGCCCGGCCGGCACCGGCAAGTCCCACATGCTGCGCGCCACCGCCGCCACCCATGGCTGGCGCCTGCTGGACGGCCGCGCGCTGACCCCCGGCCTCGCCCTCGCCCCCGCTTCCGGCACCGCGCTGGACGGCGCGGATTCGGCGCCGGAGGTCGCGCTGTTCCACCTGATCAACCGCAGCGCGGAGCAGGCCGCGCCCCTGCTGCTGGCGGCGCGGGAGCCGCTCGCCCGCTGGCCGGTCGCGCTGCCCGACCTCGCCTCCCGCCTCAAGGCGACGCTGGCGGTCGGGATCGGTGCGCCGTCCGATGCGCTGCTCGCCGCCCAGCTCGGGAAGCTCCTGGCCGACCGGCAGCTGCGCGTCGCGCCGGAGGTGCAGGACTTCCTGCTGGCCCGCCTGCCGCG
>NZ_JAPSMD010000474.1 GCF_027856955.1 Falsiroseomonas oryzae
CACCGCCGCCGCCACCGCCGCGATCTGCGCCGCGCGCCCGACCTCCCGCGCCGGCGTCGGCGGCGAGAAGGCGGTGCCGAGCGCCAGGCCGTGCTGCCCCGGCGCATCGGCCCCGCCCACGCTGAACACCAGGTAGTGCGGGCTCAGCGCGCCCTCCGTGCCGCCGGACAGCACGCAGGGGATGCGCGCGGCCAGTGCCGCCGGGGCATCGCCGGTATGGGTGGCCAGCAGGTGCATCAGCGTCTGGGTGAAGTAGCCGCGCGTGAAGTCGTTCAGCCCGCCATTGCCCTCGGTCTTGCCGATCACCGCGCGGATCTCGCCGGCGCGGACCTCGCCCTTCTCGATCAGCGCGGCCAGGGCGGAGAGGTCGCCCGGATGGGCCATGGAGAGGCGATGGATGGCAAGGTGCGGCATGAGCCCATCCTATTCGGGCTGGCGCGGCCCTTGCACGCCTCGCCGCGGTCATCTCGGATGGATCCATGCGCATCGGCATCATCGGCACCGGCGTCGCGGGCAGCCTGCTGGCGGAGGCACTGCAGGACGCGCCCGGCCACGACGTCACCGCCTTCGAGCGGGTGGCGCCGGACGACCACGCGGAAGCCGGCACCGGGCTCAACATCGGCCCGAACGCGCTGAAGTCGCTGCGCCTAGCGATGCCGGCGCGGCACGCCGCGCTGCGCGCCGCCTCGCTGCCCTGGAACCGCTGGTTCGTGGACCTGACCGACGGCACGCGGCTGCTGGACCTCGACCTGCTGGAGGTGGCGGAGGAGCCGGGCGTGCGGATCCGCTGGTCGGAGCTGTACCGGCTGCTGCGCGCGCCCGTGGCAGGCTGCACGCGCCACGGGCACGCGCTGGAAGCAGTGGAGGAGGATGCGGCGGGTCGCCTGGTGCCGGTGTTCCGCACCGCGCAGGGCCTGGTGCGCGAGGGCGGCTTCGACCTGCTGGTCGGCGCCGACGGGCGCTACAGCCGGCTGCGCGCGCTGACCGCCGGCGAGCCGGAGGGCACGCTGCTCGGCGTCTGCATCTGGCGCCTCCTGGTGACGCAGGCAGCGGATTGCCCGTACGACGACTACGGCCAGTGGTTCCAGGGCAATGCGCGGCTGCTGTCCTTCCGGGTGCCGGGCGGCGCGGTCTACATCGCCGGCACCTTCCCGATCGGGCCCGATGGCGTGGTGGACGAGGGGATGAAGACCCCGGCCGCGCAGCGCGCCCTGTTCACGCCGCCCGGCGGTGCGCCCTGCCCGGCGGTGGCCTGGATGCTGGACCGCATCGCGGCGCAGATCGACGACATCCACTGGGCGCGTTCCGCCACCGTGCCCCTGCTCCGCACGGCCGCCGGCGGCCGCGCGCTGTTCCTGGGCGATGCGGCGCAGGCGATGGTGCCCACCCTCGGCCAGGGGGCGACGCAGGCGGTGGAATGCGGCGTGGTGGCGGGCCAGGTGCTGCGGCGCGGCGGCACGGTGGCGGACATCGCGGCGGCGCGCGACCCGCGCGTGGAATTCGTGCGCGACTTCTCGCTCGCGGCCTCCGACACGCTGCTGCCGGGCTGCGACGTGGTGGCGGGGACGCAGGCCAAGACACGGCCTGACTTCCTCGCGAAGCTGCGTCGCACCTACGTGGATGTTGCATGACAAGAATGAACCAGCCCTGACGGGCGGCCCCCTTCCGTCCCCTGCCCGCCCGGCTCATGCTGCGCCTGCGATGGATGCTGGGGGAAACGGAATGGGATGGCCGGCGGCGATTGCCGACGAGGCGACGCTCGAGGAGCTGATGTCGCGCCCCGACGAGGCGCTGCGCGCGGACCTCGCGGATGTCCCGGGCGACCTGCTGGTGCTGGGGGCGGCCGGCAAGATGGGCCCGACGCTCTGCCGCCTGGCGAAGCGCGCAGATCCGGCCCGTCGGGTGATCGCGGTGGCGCGCTGGTCCGAGCCCGGACTGCGGGAGCGGATGGAATCCTGGGGCATCGAGTGCCTGACGGCGGAGCTGGGCGACCGCGCCGCGCTGGCCGCGCTGCCGGATGCGCCGAACGTCGTGTTCATGGCCGCGCGCAAGTTCGGCTCCACCGGCAACGAGGCGCTGACCTGGGCGATGAACGTGCTGCTGTCGGCGGCGGTGGCGGAGCGCTACGCGTCCTCGCGCATCGTCTTCTTCTCCACCGGCAACGTGCTGCCGATGGTGCCGCTGAACGGGCCGGCGCCGGATGAGGGCACCGCCCCGGCGCCGGTCGGCGACTACGCCGCCAGCTGCCTGGGGCGGGAGCGCGTGTTCCAGCATGCCGCGGCGCTGCGCGGGACGCGCTGCTTCGGGGTGCGGCTGAACTACGCCATCGACCTGCGCTACGGCGTGCTGCACGACGTCGCCACCAAGGTCTGGTCCGGCACGCCGGTGCCGCTGGCCATGGGTCACGCGAACGTGATCTGGCAGGGCGATGCGAATGCCTGGGTGCTGCGCGCGCTGCGCCACGCCGACCCCGCCTGCCCCATCGTGAACGTCACCGGGCCGGAGACGGTCTCCATCCGCTGGCTCGCCGGGCGCTTCGCGGAGGTGATGGGCCGGCAGCCGGAGTTCGTCGGCACGGAGGCGCCGGAAGCGCTGCTGTCCAACGCCGCGCGCGCCTTCGCGCTGTTCGGCTACCCGACCGTGCCGCTGGAGATCATGCTGCGCTGGGTGGCGGACTGGGTGGCGCGCGGCGGCCGCGCGCTGGGCAAGCCGACCAAGTTCGAGGTGCGGGACGGGAGGTTCTGACGATGGGCCTGCTCTGGCAGGACTGGCCGTCGGGCATCGCGGCCCGGCTGCAGGCGGGCTGCGTCATCCCGGCGCATCCGCTGGCGCTGGACGCGGCGCGCAAGCTGGATGCGCGGCGGCAGAAGGCGCTGTCGCGCTACTACCTGGATGCCGGCAGCGGCGGCCTGGCGGTGGGCGTGCACACCACGCAATTCGCCATCCGCGAGGTCGGGCTCTACGAGACGGTGCTGCGCATCGCGGCGGACGCCGCGGGAGAGCAGGCGACCGCGCCGATCCTGGTCGCCGGCGCGATCGGGCGCACGGCCCAGGCCGTCGAGGAAGCGCGCGTGGCGCGCGGCCTGGGCTATCACGCGGTGCTGCTCTCGCTCGCCGCCTGGAAGGGCGCGAGCGAGGACGAGCTGGTCGCGCATTGCCGCGCGGTGGCGGAGGAGATGCCGCTGTTCGGCTTCTACCTGCAGCCCGCGGTCGGCGGCGTGCCCCTGCCCGCCAGCTTCTGGCGGCGCTTCGCCGCCATCCCGAACGTCGTCGCCATCAAGATCGCGCCCTTCAACCGCTATGCCACGCTGGACGTGCTGCGCGGCGTGCAGGAGGCGGGGGCCGCGGAGCGCATCGCGCTCTACACCGGCAACGACGACCACATCGTGGCGGATCTGCTGACGCCCTTCGACCTGGGCGGCGAGCGGCCGCTGCGCATCGTCGGCGGCCTGCTCGGCCACTGGTCGGTCTGGACGCGGGCGGCGGTGGAGCTGCATGCGCGCTGCCGCGCGGTGGGCGACGGGCCGATCCCGCCCGGGCTGCTGGCGCTGGATGCGCAGGTGACGGAGATGAACGCCGCGGTCTTCGACGTGGCGCACCACTTCCACGGCGTGATCGCCGGCTGCCACGAGGTGCTGCGGCGGCAGGGGCTGCTGGAGGGCATCTGGTGCCTGGACGAGCGCGAGGGGCTCTCGCCCGGCCAGTCGGAGCTGCTGACGGCGGTGGCGGCGCGCTATCCGCAGCTGACCGACGACGCCTTCGTGCGGGAGAACCTGCATCGCTGGCTGGCCTGAGGCGCTGCGCCGGCGCGCGCTGCTGGCCGGGTTGCCGCTCGCGGCGCTGGCGCGGCCGGCAGGCGCGGCGGCGCGACCCTTCGAGGCC
>NZ_JAPSMD010000475.1 GCF_027856955.1 Falsiroseomonas oryzae
CAGCATCGCGCCCTGCGGGTCGCCGGATGCCGGCGAGACGGTGCGCGCGAAGCCCTGGACCTGGCCGAGCCAGGCGGCCGTAGCGCCGCTGCGCGGTGCGGCCTCCAGCACGGCCACGGCCGCATCGGCGCAGCCGGACAGTACCAGGGAGAGCGCCAGGTTGCCCGCCGCCGCCGCATTGTCCGGGTCCGCCGCGCGCGCCGCGCGATAGGCCATCCGCGCCTCCGCATGGCGGCCGAGCAGGTCGAGCGCGATGCCGCGGCCGTTCAGCGACCGCACGTCGCGCGGCGCCAGCCGCAGATGCGCGTCGAATAGCTGGAGGGCGCGTTCCGCCTCGCCCAGCTCGAGCAGGGTGCGCGCCTCCGCCTGGGTCAGCGCGGCATTGCCGGGATTGCGCCGGCGCGCCTCGGCCAGCACGTCGCGGGCGCGCTGCGGCTGGCCGTTCTGCACCAGCGCGGCAGTGAAGCGGGAGACGACCTCGGGGTCGGCCGGATGCGCCTCGAAGGCGGCGGCATACATGTTGAGCGCCATCTCCGGCTGACCGCTGCGCTCGGCGGCGGCCGCGACACGCAGATGGCGCGCCGCATCCGGCGAGGTGGTCGCCTGCTGCTGCGTCGCGCAGCCGGAGAGGATCAGGGCGGCGGAGGCCGCGAGCAGGAGAGGCCGCATCACATGTTCCCGACGGCGTCGAAGAGCTGCATGATCGAGGGGCCGACCAGCGTGAGGAAAAGCGGGGGCAGGATGAAGAGGATCAGCGGCAGCACCAGCAGCGTCGGCAGCCGCGCCGCCTTCTCCTCCAGCCGGATCAGCCGGGTCTGCCGCTCCTCCGCTGCCAGCGTCCGCAGCGCCTGGCCGAGCGGCGTGCCGTAGCGCATCGCCTGGGACAGCGTGGCCGCCAGGCGGCGCAGCCCGTCCACCTCGGCGCGTTCCGCGAAGCGCTCCATCGCGACGGTGCGGTCCGGCATCATCCGCATCTCCTGGCCGAGTTGCGCGAATTCCAGCGCCATGGCGGGGTTGGCGTGGCGCAGGTCCGCGGCGACGCGGTCGATCGCGCTCTCCAGGCCGAGCCCGGCCTCGGAGCAGACGACCAGCATGTCGAAGGTGTCGGCCATGGCGCGGTTCAGGTTCGCGATGCGACGCTTGCGCATCTGCGACAGGATCATGTTCGGCAGCACCACGCCCGCGCCCAGCCCGATCATCAGGCTGACCATCGGGTTGCCCGGCCGGTCCGTGCCGAAATGCCAGGCGGCGGCCGCGGCCGGGCCGCCGACCAGGAACACCAGCTTGACCGCGACGAGCAGCGGCCCCGCCACCGCGATCGGCACGCCGAGCGGCGCCAGCGTCCGTTCGATCTGGGTGCGGTCCTGCGGCGAGGCCAGGAAGCGTGCAGGGCCGGCCAGGTCGATCAGCCGCGCCACCGTGAAGCCGATATTGGCCAGCCGCCGCTGCTCGCGCACCGGTGGCGCGGTGCCCTGCGCGGCGCGCCTGACGCGGTCGGCCATGCGGTGGTCGGTGAGTTCTCCGGCCACCAGCAGCACAGCGACGACCGCCAGGATGGAGGTGGCGAGGAGGGCGGCGAGGGTCGCGCTCATTCGGACACGGCCCGCTTGATCATCTGGCGGATCACCAGGGTGCCGATGATCATCATGATGATGGAGATCGTCAGCAGGTTCACGCCGCGTGGGTCGCCGAACAGCTTGTCGAAGTAGCCGGGCCGCAGCAGCGAGACGGCGGTGCCGGAGACAGGCGGCAGCGCGATCAGGATGATCGCGGAGGTGCGCGCCTGCGCGGCCAGCGCATGCGCCTTGGCGGCCATCGCCACGCGCTTGCGGACGATGTCGCCGATGTTCTCCAGCGCCTCCGCCAGGCCGCCGCCGGTCTGCGCCTGCAGGCCGATCACGACGGACAGGAAGGCGTATTCGCGCAGCCCCGTCCGTTCGTGGATTCCCCACAGCGCCCGGTCGAGCGGCGTGCCGATGCCGGTCTCGCCGATCAGGCGCTGGAACTCCGACCGGGTGGGCTCCGGCATCTCGCGCGCGACGCTGCGCACCGCCTCTCCCACCGGCAGGCCGGCGCGCACCGCGCGCACCATCAGGCCGACCGCGTCGGGGATCTGCTTGAACGCCTCGTCGCGGTTGCGACCGACCTCCCACATGAAGAGCATGCGCAGCACGAAGGCGGCGGCGGCGAGGCCGAGCAGGATCGCCGCCGGGCCCTGCAGCACCAGTGTCCCGCCCCAGGCCGCGACGCCGCCCGTGACGCCGGCCATCAACAGCACGAAGGGCAGCGGCAGGCGGCGGTTGGGCAGCAGGCCGGGCGCCAGCCCGAGCCAGCCGGAGATCCGCGTGAGCGGGCCGCCGCGGCTGGCCGGCCGGGCGATCAGGCTCGGCTCGTCCACCAGGCGGATGCTGACCGTCCGCCCGTCCTGCGCCAGCACGCGGTCGCGCAGCGACTTCTGCTCCTGCCCCGTGCGCATCAGGATCAGCGCGGCGAGCAGCGAGACCAGCGAGCCGACGAGCAGGACCTCAGCCACGGCTACTGCTCCATCGCCTGGACGAAGGCCTGGTCGAGGCCGAAGTAGCGCAGCTTGCCCATGAAGGCCGGCCGCACGCGGGACGACACCCAGCGGCCGATCACCTCGCCGTTCGGCCCTTCCCCCTGGAACTCGAAGTTGAACAGGTCGTTCAGCGTGATCACGTCGCCTTCCAGGCCGCAGACCTCGGTGACCTGCTGCACCCGGCGCTTGCCGTCCCGCATGCGCTCCAGCTGGATGATGATGTCCACCGCGCTGACGATCTGCTGGCGGATGGCGCGCAGCGGCAGGGCCACGGAGCCCATCTGCACCATGTTCTCGACGCGGGTGATGCCGTCGCGGGCATTGTTGGCGTGGATGGTGCAGAAGCTGCCGTCGTGGCCGGTGTTCATGGCCTGCAGCATGTCGAAGGCCTCGGCGCCGCGCACCTCGCCCACGATGATGCGGTCCGGCCGCATCCGCAGCGCGTTCTTCAGCAGGTCGCGCTGGGTAATCTCGCCGCGGCCCTCGAGGTTCATCGGCCGGGTCTCCAGCCGCACCACATGCGGCTGCTGCAGCTGCAGCTCCGCCGCGTCCTCGATGGTGACGATGCGCTCGCCATGGTCGATCAGGCGGCTCATCGCGTTCATCATGGTCGTCTTGCCGGAGCCCGTGCCGCCCGAGACGATCACGTTCAGCCGGCAGCGCGCCGCAATCTCCAGCACGCGCGCGACCGCCGGGGACAGGCTGCCCAGCTCGACCATGCCCTGCAGGTCGACCTTCCGCTTGGCGAACTTACGGATCGAGATGCAGGGGCCATCGAGGGCCAGCGGCGGGAAGACCACGTTCACGCGGCTGCCGTCCGGCAGGCGGCAGTCCACCAGCGGGCTCGATTCGTCCACGCGCCGGCCGACCGAGGCCGCCATCTTCTGCGCGATCGAGGCGACATGGGCGGCGCCGCGGAACTTCACGACCACGCGGCTCAGCTTGCCCTTGCGCTCGATGAAGACGCAGTCCGGCCCGTTGACCATGATGTCGCTGATGTCGTCGTCCCGCAGCAGCTCCTCGAGCGGGCCGAAGCCCATCATGTCGTCCACCAGCTCCTGCGCCAGCAGGGCCTGGTCGGTGGCCGAGATCTCGATGCGCTGCGCGCCGGCGACCTCGTGCACCAGCCGCTCGAGCTGCTCGCGCACGCGCGCCGCCGGCATGTCCATCGCCGCGCGCGGGTCGATGCGCTCCATCACCTGGCCGCGCAGCACCTGCAGCGGGCCCTTCTCCTCGGTCCGCGCCGGCGCGGCGGGCAGCGGCTGCGGCACGGCGGGAGCCGGCTGCGGCGCGATCCGCAACGTGCCGTCCGCGCGGCGGCC
>NZ_JAPSMD010000476.1 GCF_027856955.1 Falsiroseomonas oryzae
GCGTGCCGCCCGCGCCGGCGAGCCGCGCCAGCGCCGCGGGGCCGAGCCGGTTGGCGACGGCATTCGCCAGCAGCATCGCCACCAGCTCGCGGCGCAATCGGTGGCGCGGGATCAGCGCGCCGAAGCGCTCGCGCAGCGGCTGAGGGAAATAGGAGGCGAGCAGCGGCGCCAGCGCGGGGTCGTCGGGCAGCGCGCTGTCCTCGATCGCCTCGGTCAGCCAGAGTTTCCCGAATGGCAGCAGCGCTGCGATCTCAGGCCGTGTCAGGCCCTCGCCGCCGGCGGCGCGCGTGCGCAGCGCGGCCTCGTCGGGCAGGCCGGCGACGGCGCGGTCCAGCAGGCCGGCAGCTTCCAGCCGCGCCATCAGCGCGCCATGCGCGGCGAGGTCCACGGGGGCGGAGAGCGCCTCCAGGCTCACGGCGATCGCCTGCGCGTGGTTGTCGGCCAGCACCAGGGCGGCGACCTCGTCGGTCATGTCGGCGAGCAGCTCGTCGCGCTGGCGGCGCGTCAGCGATCCCTCGCGCTCAGCCTCGGCGAGCAGGATCTTGATGTTCACCTCGTGGTCGGAGGTGGAGACGCCCGCGCTGTTGTCGAGCGCGTCGGTGTTGAGCCGGACGCCGCTGCGCGCCGCCTCGATGCGGCCGGCCTGGGTGATGCCGAGGTTGGCGCCCTCGCCCAGCACCTTGCAGCGCAGCGCGGCGCCGTCCACGCGGATCGCGTCGTTGGCGCGGTCGCCGGCCTCGGCCTGGGTCTCGGTGGAGGCCTTCACATAGGTGCCGATGCCGCCGAAGTAGAGCAGGTCCACCGGCAGCGTCAGGATCGCGCGCATGATCTCGGCGGGCTCGGCGCGCTCCTTCGCGATGCCGAGCAGGGCGCGCGCCTGTTCGGACAGCGGCAGCGACTTCGCGTTGCGCGGCAGCACCGCGCCGCCGGGCGAGAGCAGCCGCACGTCGTAGTCGGCCCAGGAGGAGCGCGGCAGGCGGAACAGCCGCTCCCGCTCCGCATAGGACGCCTCCGGGTCGGGATCGGGGTCGAGGAAGATGTGGCGGTGGTCGAAGGCGGCGACGAGCTTCGTCCTGCGGGAGACCAGCAGCCCGTTGCCGAAGACGTCGCCCGACATGTCGCCGACGCCCGCGCAGGTGAAGGGCGCGTCCTGCACGCCGTGGCCGAAGCTTTCCTGGAAGTGGCGGTCCACCATCACCCAGGCGCCGCGCGCGGTGATGCCCATGCCCTTGTGGTCGTAGCCGGCCGACCCGCCGCTGGCGAAGGCGTCGCCCAGCCAGAAGCCGTATTCGGCCGAGAGCGAGTTGGCGATGTCGCTGAAGGTGGCGGTGCCCTTGTCGGCGGCGGCGACGATGTAGGGATCGTCGCCGTCGCGGCGGACGATGCCGGGCGGCGTGACGATGCGCGTGCCCTCGAAGTTGTCCGTCAGGTCCAGCATGCCGCGCACCAGCGTGCGGTAGCCGGCGATGCCTTCGGCCTGGAAGGCGTCGCGGTCGCTGGCGGGCGGCGGGTGCTTTAGGATGAAGCCGCCCTTCGCGCCGGTCGGCACGATGACGACGTTCTTCAGGCGCTGCGCCTTCATCAGGCCCAGGATCTCGGTGCGGAAATCCTCGCGCCGGTCGGACCAGCGGATTCCGCCGCGCGCGACGGCGCCGGCGCGCAGATGCGTGCCCTCCATGCGCGGGGAATGCACGAAGATCTCGCGCCACGGGCGGGGCAGCGGCATGTCGCCGGCGCGCGCGCTGTCCAGCTTGAAGGCCAGGTAGTCCTTCGGCTGGAAGAAGTTGGTGCGCAGCATCGCGTCCAGCACCACGCGCAGGCGCGACAGGATGCGGTCGTGGTCGGGGTTGGAGACGCCGTCCAGCAGCTGCCGCCAGTCGGCGTCCAGCTTCGTCTCGTCCCGGTCCGCCGCGTCGGGGGCGAAGCGGGCGTGGAACAGGTCGATCAGGATGCGCGCGGCGTCGGGGTTGGCGGCCAGCGCGGCCTCCACGCTCTCCTGCGCGAAGGGGAAGCCGACCTGTTTCAGCCAGCGGTACATCGCGCGCAGCAGCCAGCATTCCTTCCAGTCGAGGTCGGCGCGCAGCACCAGGCGGTTGAAGCCGTCGGCTTCCGTCCAGCCGCGCAGCAGCGCGTGCAGCGCGCCGGTCACCAGCGGCAGCCGGTCCTCCGGGCAGTCGGCGCGGGCTTCCAGGCGATAGACGTGCAGCACGACGGACCGCCCCTCGGCCGGCGTCAGGCGGTGCGGCACCTCCTCGATGGCGCGGAGGTCCAGGCTCTCGAACAGCGGCAGCGCGTCGGACAGCGACAGGGGCGCGTCGGGGCTGGCGAGCCGCAGCATCAGCGTGCGCGCATCCGCGCCGGGCGGGCGCGAGAGCGCGGCCCAGGGCCGGTCGCCGGCCGAGGCTTCCTGCGCCAGCGACAGGTCGGCGATGCCCTGCGACGCCGTCTCCGACTGGCGGTAGGCGGGGGGGAAGGCCTCGCGCCAGCGGGCCAGGATGCGTGCCGCCTCGGCTTCCCCGCGGTCCTGCGCCAGCGCCTCCTCCAGCCGGTCGCGGAAGCCGCGCACGGCCTGGGCGACGGCGGCTTCCAGCGCGGCATCGTCCACCTCCGGCACGGCGCCGGGGGTGGTGCCGATCACGTAGTGCACGCGCGCCAGCGGCGCGTCGCCCAGCGACGTGTAGAAGGCCGAGAGGCGGCCGGCGAAGGCGCGGGCGATCAGGTTGCCGACGCGCTCGCGCATGCCGGTGTCGAAGGTGTCGCGCGGCAGCCAGGCGATGGCGGAGACGAAGCGCTCGAAGCTGTCGCGGCGCAGCACGAGCGCGGCGCGGGGGCGGATGGAAAGGTCCAGCGCGCGCAGGCAGCCCTGCAGGATCGCCTCCTCCGGCGCCTGGAACAGCTCGTCGCGCGGCCAGGTGTCCAGGATGTTGCGCAGCGCGCGGCCGTCATGCGTCTCCGGGTCCACGCCGGCGCGCGCCAGGATGCGCAGCACCTTCTCCCGCAGCAGCGGGATGGAGCGCGGGTTGCGGTTGTAGGCGGCGGCGGCGAAGAGGCCGAGGAAGAGCCGCCCGCCGGCGATGCGCCCATCCGCATCGCGGATGCGCGTGATCACCACGTCGGCGTGCTGCGGGCGGTGCACCGTGGCGCGCATGTTGGCCTTGGCGACCGCGACGGGGGCCAGGCGCGTCAGCGTCTCCCGCACGGCGGGCTGCAGCCGGGGCAGGTCGCGCAGCGCGTCGAAGACCGGCAGCTTCGGATCGCGCAGCAGGCCGAGGTCCTCCTCCGCCGCCACCGTCGCGGTGCCGTCCGGGTTCAGCGCGATGCGGCGATGGCCGAGCAGGACGAAGTTGTCGTCGGCCAGCCAGCGCAGGAACTCCGCCGCCTCGCCCCCCTCCACCTCGACCTCGGCGGCGCGCAGCCGGGCGCGCATCGGGTCGAAGTCGGTCACGGCCAGGCGCACATCGGCCATGGCGCGGGCCAGCGCCGCCTGCAGCGCCGCCCAGTCGTCCGGCTCCGGCGCGGGACGGCCGGCGCCGAGCGTCACCAGCGCCCCGGGCGCCAGCACGATGCGCATCATGCTCTCGCGCAGCGGCGCGTCCCCGGCGATCTCCAGCAGCCGTCCTTCGGCGTCGCGGCGGACCGGCAGGATCGGGTGCAGCAGCTGACGCACGGTGCGGCCGCGCAACGCCAGCGCCGCCAGGGCGCTGTCCACCAGGAAGGGCATGTCGTCGGTGACGATCTCGACGACCGCATGGGGCCCGCGGCCGGGGCCGGGCGGGACGACGCGCACCTTCGCCTCCCGCGGGCGGCGGGTCTCGGCGAAGGCGAAGAGGCTGGCGGCGGCCTCGGCGACCGCCTCGGCCGGGGTGG
>NZ_JAPSMD010000477.1 GCF_027856955.1 Falsiroseomonas oryzae
CTTGGCTCTCGCCGGCCGGCGCAAGACGGCTGGGATGAGCGCGCTCAGCCGAGCGGGCGCAGCGCGAAGGCGAGGGCGCGGGCCAGGTTGCGCGGCGCCAGCGCCAGCCGTCCCAGCCCCGCGCGCCGCGCCAGCCGCGCGGCCTCCGCATAGGCCGGCAGCCCCGCGCGCGACGCGTCGTAGAGATGCGCGCGGACGGCGCGCGGCACCATCTCCTCGCATACGGCCAGGTCGTCCGGCCCGGGCCGGAACGGCGCGGGATCGGCGCTCCGGGCGATCGTGCGGAGCCTGACCCGAGTCACCAGGTCGCCATGCGTGAAGCCGGCCCGGTTCGCCTCGCCCGACATGTTGGCGGGATGCACGCGCTTGCGGGCGATGCAGCGATCCGTGAAGACGACCCCGCCCAGCCAGGCCAGGCGCAGGAACAGGTCGGCGTCCTCGGCGAACATCATCGCCTCGTCGAACAGGCCCGCCCGCATCACGGCGTCGCGGTGCAGAAAGCTGGCCGAGGTCGGCACGCGCGGCCCGCGCAGCAGGGCCGCGAAGCTGGAGCCGCGCAGGCGCAGCCCGCCCTCCGGCGTCGCCTCCGCCGGCAGCTCGAGCAGGCGGCTCTTGGCGTGGTGGCTCGGCACCAGCGTCGCGCCGGTCGCACCGTCGAACAGGCTGCAATCGCCGAAGGCGAGCGTCGTGCCGGGTGCCGCGGCGATGGCCGCCAGCGTCGCATGATGGTCGGGCAGCAGCAGGTCGTCGGCGTCGCAGAGCGCGATCCAGGCGGCCCCGCTCGCGCGGATCGCGGTGTTGCGCGCGGCGGCCGGCCCGCGCGGGCCGGCATTGCGCAGCAGCCGGATGGCAAGCCGCGGCGCCAGTTCCCGCGCCAGGGCCTCGGCCAGGTCCGGTGTGCCGTCCGTGCTGCGGTCGTCCACCACGGTGACGCGCGCGGGCGGGCGCGTCTGCGCGGCAATCGCCTCGAGCGTCGGGCGCAGGAAGTGGGCGGCATCATGCGCCGGCACCACGACCTCGATCGCGGATGCGGGAATCACCGGGACCGTCGCCGGCGGCGGAGGCCGTCTGCCCTCGCGGACGCCGCCTTGCCGTGTCGCGCCGCGCGCGCCGTGTCGGACGTCACCATGCCGGCCCGATGCCCTGCCGCCGCTCCCCCATGCCGCGGCCGATGTGGATCAAGCGCGCGCCGAAGGCAAATGCCGCGGCGCACGGCCGCCTCGCGACCCGTTATTCGTCAGGGAGCCAGTCGGCTTCCGGATCCCGCCGGCGGCCTCGAGGGAATGCAGCCTGGACGGCGCTGCGGCGGCCCCGCCGGAGCCGGCTGCCCGGGGCTGTCCGGACCCCAGGCCCGGCGCGGCATCCCGCGGCGGGCCCGCTCGCCCGCCTGACCGGGTCGCGAGGTGGACAACCAGCGCGGCGCAGGACTGCGCCGCGTCGGGCGTCAGGACGGAACCTTGCGCGCCGGCGGGATCACCCAGCTGCCGTCGATGATCGAGGGATCCTCCTCCCGCGGCCAGTAGAGCCGCATCATCAGGATGAACTTGCCGGCGGGCGCCGGAAGCCAGTTGGACTCGCGATCCGCGCCCGGCGAGGCGTTCTGGATCAGGATGTCCACCGACCCGTCGGGGTTGCGCTTCAGGTCCTGGCGCGCGCTGATGGAGTAGCGGTTGATCGGGTTGGCGACGAAGAAGTAGTCGGCGTCGTCCATGGTGATGGACCAGAAGCCGTTCGCCGGCGGCAGCTGGCCCGGCGGGAAGCGCAGCACGTAGCGGTTCGCGCCGCTGTAGTCGCTGCCGTCCGCGTCCTTCAGCGAGGTCGGGTAGACGGCGTCCTGCGGCCGGTTGGCGCCGAGGCCGATCGCCGTGACCAGCGCACGCATGAGGTAGTCCGTGCCGTAGATGCCGGTCCGCGTCGTGTAGGCCCAGCCGTTGATGTCCTTGACCGCCGGGTTGATGCGGAACTGCAGCATGATGCGGTCGAAGCTGACCTGCGGGATGCGGCTGGCGAAGTCGGCGCGCAGCTTGCTGGCATCGAAGTCCTGGCCCGGGACGAGCCCGATGCGGGCGAAGCGCGCGATGTGCGGCGCGTCCGCCGGGGCGGGCGGGTTGCGCTTCATCAGCTCGGCCAGCAGCGTGAAATACTGCACGGCGGTCATGCCGTTCACCTGGTCGCGCACGGCGGTCCGCATGTCGATGGAGGGATCCACCGTGCCCGGGGGGGGCGTGTAGGGCCGGCCGTAGGCGCTGAGCGGCACGAGGCCGACCTGGTCCTGCAGCGCATGGACCTCGCGATAGTCCTCGGGCGTGCCGGTGCAGTAGATGCGGCCGAGCAGCCAGATGAGGTTCGTGCGAGACTTGTACTCCGTCACGCCGGCCGGCAGCGTGCCGCTCCAGCCCGGGCCGGTGATGGCGTAGGCCTGCGGGCCGGTGCCGGTGGTGCGCTTGCCCGGCACCTGGAAGACCGTGGTCCAGCCATCGAGCATGGGGAACAGCGCGTAGCGGCCCTTCATGTCGGGCAGGCTGAGCACATAGGGCTCGCGGCCGACGTCGAAGAAGGAGGTGGTGTAGAGCGTATCGGCGTTTGGCGCGGTGACGTCGCGGAAGCTGGAGTCGGGATACTGGCGCAGCTTGATGATGTGCCCCATCGGCCCGCGGGTGCCGACCGGCGCGGCGACGTTGGTGACGACGCGCCGCGTCATCTCCATGGTCACCAGCGGGTAGCCGAAGATGTAGGCCTCGCTCGCCAGCCAGAAATCCTCGACACCCTCGAACAGGCGCAAGCCTTCGGCCAGGGCGGCACCCCGCGGTATGGCGGCGCCGGCCAGCAGCCCGAGACCGGCCAGCGAGGCGGTTCGGCGGGACAACGACATGGGCTTCTCCTTCCTCCAGCCATGCGCGGGGGGCGATGCGACGACTTGTCGATCTGGTCTGAGGCGCGGCTTTTCCTGGCGAGGGTACGTCGGCCGAGTGCGGAGGGACAACGAATGGACGTGTCCATTCCGTGCAACCTGCGTGATCCGACGCCCGGGGAGGTGGCGCCAGCCTCGGCGGGCCGCACACAGGGCAGGTTCGCCCGCAGCGCATGGCGCGAGGCTGACGCAGGGGAGAAGGGAGAATGGCTCCGGCGGTTGGATTCGAACCAACGACCAACGGATTAACAGTCCGCTGCGCTACCGCTGCGCCACGCCGGATCAGCCGTGGGGGGCGCCTATAGCAACCCGTTGCCCCCCGGTGAAGCCCCTGCGACGTCCGCCCGAGCGGGGAACGGGCGCCGACGACGCCGGCTGTCGAAGGAGAAAGGCCGCGGCCGGAATCGAACCGGCATTCACGGATTTGCAGTCCGGTGCATCACCACTCTGCCACGCGGCCCTGGCGGCCTCTATCCGGCAGCCGCCTGCCGGGGTCAAGCGCCGCCGCGGCTTGGCCGCCAACGGGCCCGACCGTATAAACCCCGCGAAGCAAGAGGCGGCTAGGATGCACGGACAAGCGGCGCTCGACATGGCGTCCCGCATGGCGGAGGCCCGCCGGCGGATGGTGGACGGGCAACTGCGCCCGAACCGCGTGACCGATGCGCGGCTGCTGGCGGCAATGGGCGAGATCCCGCGGGAACACTTCCTGCCGGCCGAGTTGGCCCCGCTGGCCTATGCCGACGAGGATGTGCGGCTGCCCGGCGGCCGCGGCCTGATCGAGCCGATGGTGATCGCGCGCATGCTGCAGCTGCTGTCGGCCCGCGACGGCGACCGCGTGCTGGTGGTGGGGGCCGGCACGGGCTACGCGGCCGCCGTCCTGGCACGCTGCGGCGCCCGTGTCGTCGCGCTGGAGGACGACGCGGCGCTGGCCGCGGAGGCGCGCCGGGCCCTG
>NZ_JAPSMD010000478.1 GCF_027856955.1 Falsiroseomonas oryzae
CCGCCCCAGGCCCACACGCCGGGGCCAGCCGCCAGCAGCACGGCGGCGCCGAGCAGCGCCAGCAGCGGCGGCAGCCAGGCCCCCGGCCGGCGCCAGTCCCGCCGTACCGCCAGCGCCAGCAGGCGCATTCGGCCGCCCTACCCCGCCGCGAGCGCCCGCTTCGCCGCCTCCGCCAGGAAGCCGCTGGCCACCGGCAGGATCGCGTCGTTGAAGTCGTAGCGCGGGTTGTGCAGCTCCCGCCCGTTCTCGGCCGGGCCGTTGCCGATCCAGACGAAGGCGCCGGGCACCTGCTGCAGGAACCAGCAGAAATCCTCGCCGGTCATGGCCGGCGCTACGTCGCGCCGAAGCGGGGCCACCGCGGCGGCCGCGGCGGCAGCCAGGTCCCGCTCCGCCGGGTGGTTCGCCGTGACATCGACGCCCGGGCGCCATGTGACCGCGGCCTCTACGCCGAAGGTCGCGCCGATCCCCTGCGCGATGCGGTGCACGCCGTCGCGGATGGCGGTGCCGGCCGCCGCGTCCAGCCAGCGCGCCGTGCCCTTCAGCGTGACGCGGGAGGGGATCTGGTTCTGCGCCTCGCCGCCCTCCACCACCGTCACGCTCACCACACCGCCTGCCAGCGGGTCGAGGTTGCGCGCGACCACCGACTGCAGCGCGACGATGCAATGCCCCGCCGCCACCATCGGGTCGCGCGAAAGCTGCGGAAGCGCGGCGTGGCTGGCATGGCCGTCGAAGGCGATCTCGAACCGGCAGCCTGCCGCCATCACGGGCCCGTCATGCACCGCGATGGTGCCGGCCGGCAGGCCGGGCCAGTTGTGCCAACCGAAGATGCGCTCCATCGGGAAGCGGCTGAACAGCCCTTCGGCGATCATGCGCTTCGCCCCGCCGCCGCCTTCCTCCGCGGGCTGGAAGACCAGATGCACCGTGCCGCTCCAGCCCGGGTCGTCCAGCAGCAGCCGCGCCGCGCCCAGCAGCGCCGCGGTGTGCCCGTCATGGCCGCAGGCATGCATCACGCCCGGCACGGTCGACCGCCAGGGCAGGTCGCCGTTCTGCTCCTCGATCGGCAGCGCATCCATGTCGCCGCGCAGCCCGACGCTGCGGTTGCTCTCGCCGCGCCGCAGCGTGGCGACCACGCCGTGGCCGCCGACGCCTTCCGCCACCTCCGCCACGCCCATCTCACGCAGCCTCGCAGCGACGAAGGCGGCTGTATCCTGTTCGTGAAGCGTCAGCCCGGGATGCGCATGCAGGTGGCGGCGCCAGGTTGCCAGGGTCGCGGCGAAGGTGGGATCCATGGCATGACAGGTAGCCCTTCGACGCCGGCCGCTCCACCCCCGGCCGCTTGAACCCCGCGCCCGCCGGGCGCCTTCTGGCACGGTGAGGTCGCTGAGCGCCCGGTTCCACATCCTGCTGCTCGTCCTGCTCGCCGCGGCCCCGGCCGCGGCGCAGGACGCGACCTTGCCCTATGCCACCACCCTGGTGCCGACCGGCGAGGAACGGCTGGACCGCGAGCTCGCCGAAGCCTCGCAGCTTCGTGCGCTGGCCGGGGAGGCTCCGGTGGACGCCTTCGGCCTGATCGCCCGCGCCGAGGCCGAGCCCCGCCGGCTGGAGGAGGTGCTGCGCGCCGAGGGCTGGTGGGGCGGAAGGGTGGAGATCACCCTGGCCGGCATGCCGCTCGGCACGCCGGGGCTGGCGGAGCGACTCGCCGCCGCGCCCCCGGGCGAGGTCCGGGTGGAGGTGCGCGTCATCCCCGGCACGCGCTACACGCTGCGCAACATCGCGCTCCGCCCGGCCGAGCAGGCCGATGCGCCGACGGTCGCCGCGCTCGGCACGCCCGGCGGCATCGCCCGCGGCGACCCGGCCAGCGCAGGCCCAGTGCTGGACGCCGAGGCCGCGCTGATCGAGCGGCTGCGGCGCGAGGGCCATCCGCTGGCCGCCATCGCCGACCGCGAGGTGATCGTGGACCACGAGGCGCAGGCGATGGACGTCACCTGGACCGTCTCGCCCGGGCCGCGCGCCAGCTTCGCCACCCCGGAGGTCGAGGGCGAGACGCGGGTCAACCGGGCGCTGCTGGACCGCGTCGCCGGGCGCATGACAGGCGAGCCCTATTCGCCGGCGCGGCTGGAACGCGGCCGGCGCGACCTGATGGCGCTCGGTGCCTTCGACGGCGTGCGGGCCCGCGCCGGCACCAGGCTCGACCAGGCCGGGCGGCTGCCGGTGACCTTCACGGTCAACGACCGCCCGCGCAACGCCGCCGGCATCACGCTCGCCTACGAGACGGTCTACGGCCCCTCCGGCCGCGTCTTCTACGAACGGCGCAACGTCTTCGGGAATGCCGAGCTGCTTCGGCTGGAGGCGGAAGTCTCGCGGCTCGGCACCGGCGGCGGCACGGCGGACACCAACTGGCGCATCGCCGCGAGCTTCCGCCGACCCGCCCTGCTCGACGGCCGCACCAGCCTGGTGGCCGACGCCGCCCTGGTGCGGGAGCGGCTCGAGGCCTACGACCGCGACGCCTTCGTCGCGACGGTGCTGCTCGAACGCCCCTTCGGCGATCGCTGGCTGCTGCGCGCCGGACCCACCTTCGAGACCGGGCGGATTGGCCGCGACGGCAACCTGGAGCCCTACACCCTGGCCGGCCTGGTGTTCGGCGGGCGGTACGACGACACCGACTCGCTGCTCGACCCGCGGCGGGGAATCCGTGCGGATGCCAACGTCATCCCCTACGCTGACCTGGCCGAGGGCGGGGGATTCGTGCGGGCATTGGGGACCTTCAGGACCTATTTCGACGTCACCGGCGATGGCGGATCCGTCATCGCGCTGCGCGGCACGCTCGGCAGCCTGCTCGGGGCGGACGGCTCCGTGCCGCTCGACAAGCGCTTCTATGCCGGCGGCGGCGGCTCGGTGCGCGGCTACCCCTACCAGGGCATCGGCCCGCGCGACGCGCAGAACCGCCCGCTCGGCGGGTCGAGCCTGGTTGAGGGGAGCGTGGAGTTGCGGCAGCGCGTCTCGGGCCCGATCGGGGTGGTCGGCTTCGTGGATGCCGGCGCGGTCGGGCAGAGCGAGGCACCGGATTTCGGCGACGTGCGCGTCGGCGCCGGGCTCGGCCTGCGCTACGGGACGGCGATCGGGCCGCTGCGCCTGGATGTCGCCGTGCCGATGAGCCGGCTGCCGGGCGATCCGGGCTACGGCGTGTATGTCGGCCTTGGCCAGAGCTTCTGACGCCGCACGTCGCTGGCGCCTGCTGGCCCTGCTCGGGCTGCTGCTGGCGCTCGCGCTGCCGGTCGGCGCGCAGGACGGCGGCGGCGGCAGCTGGGTGGAACGCCAGCTTGCCTCGCTGGTGCCGGGCCTGCGCATCGAGGGGCTGCGCGACCCGCTCTCGTCGACGCCGGGCTTCGCGCGGCTGACGCTCTCGGATGCCAACGGCGTCTGGCTCGAGATCGAGGACGGCAGCGTCGCATGGACGCGGCTCGCGCTGCTGCGCCGCCGGCTGGAGATCGATTCGCTCAGTGCCGCGCGCATCGCCGTGCTGCGCCTGCCCGTCAGCGACACGCCGCCGGACCCGGGCGCGGCGCCGGGCAGCCTGATCCCGCAGTTGCCGAGCCTGCCGGTGGATATCCGCCTGGACCGCGCGCGCATCGGCCGGCTGGATGTTGCGGAGCCGGTGCTCGGCCAGCCGCTGGCGCTGAGCCTTCTGGGCCGCTTGCGGCTCGATGCCGGCGGGCTGGACCTCGGCCTCGACGCCACCCTGATCGAGGGCGGGGCGGTGCTGGTGGCGGAGGCCGCGCTGCGGCCGGCGACCGGCCGGCTCACAGCGCGCGCCACGCTGCGCGGCGACCCCGGTGGC
>NZ_JAPSMD010000479.1 GCF_027856955.1 Falsiroseomonas oryzae
TGGCGACGCGGCGGCTGACGCCGCGGCTCAGCGCCGCCGCAGCGCCCCGGCCGCGTCGTGCGCGGCGCGGGTGGGTTCCGGCAGTCGCCGGCCGCGCAGGCAGCGCTCCACCCACGCGATTGCCGTGTCCAAGGAAACGCGGTGGCCGATCGAGACGAGGAGCGGGTTGGCACCCCGGCGCGACCGCAGCGCGATGCCGAGTTGCCGCCCCTTCCAGACGAGGGGCGCGCGGGCGCCGGCCTCGTCCGGCAGGTCGCCGGCGACCTCGCCGACCAGCACCGACTTGGCGACGCCGATGGTCGGCACGTCCAGCACCAGGCCGAGCAGGCAGGCGATGCCGAGTCCCTGCGGATGCGCGAGGCCGTGGCCGTCCACCAGCACAAGGTCGGGCCTGGGGTGCAGGGCGGCCCAGGCCTCGGCCAGCGCCGGCACCTCGCGGAAGCCGAGCAGACCCGGGACATAGGGCAGCCCGCCGCGACGCACCGCGCCGGCCTCACCGAGCGGCACGAGGGAAGGCCAGTCCAGCGCCACCATCGCCGCATGCACCGCGCGCGTCGGGTCGAAGCGGGTGGAGGAGGCGTCGGCGCCGCCGATCACGCGCACCGCGCCGAGGCGATCCTCCGTCACCACACGTGCGGCAAGTTCGGGGATCAGCCGGCGCGCCGCGGCGGCCGTCTCGGGGAAGGGGAGGTCACCGGGAAGGCCCGACATGCCGGCGATCCTGGCGGCCCGGCCGGAACCCCGCAAAGCCCGTTCGGAACAGGATCGCGTGCGAGGTGCCGGCGTGTCCCGGCCTCACGCCGGATCGCCGCGCATCGCCGGCACCAGCAGGCCGATGTTGTGGCGGAACATCGCTTCGTAGGTGGGGGCGGGGCCGGTCGGCTCCGACAGGGCGTCGGCATAGAGGCGGCCGCGCACGCGCACCCCGGCCTCCCGCGCCAGGCGCTCGAGCGTGGCAGGGTTGCCCATGTTCTCCATGAAGACCGCTGTGATGCCTTCCGCGCGAACCTGGCGGATCAGCTGCGCCACCTGCTGGGCGCTGGGCTCGGCCTCGGTGGAGACGCCCTGCGGTGCGCTGAAGCGGATGCCGTAGGCGGCGCCGAAATAGCCGAAGGCGTCGTGGCTGGTGACGACCTTGCGCCGCGCCTCCGGCACGCCGGCCAGCTGGTCGCGGATCCAGCCGTCCAGGGCTTCGAGCCGGGCGGCGAAGGCCTCTCCGGCGGCCTGGTGCGCGGTGGCGTTGGCGGGATCGACCGCCGCCAGGCCGCGCGCGATGTTGCGCGCATAGATCGCGCCGAGGCGCGGATCCTGCCACGCATGCGGGTCCGGCACCATGCGCGGCCCGGCACCTTGCTGCGGCCGCCGATCCCCGCCGCCCTGCCCGTGGCTGTGGCCGTGCGAATGGGCCGGCATGCTGCGCGGGCTGATGCCTTCCGTCGCGGTCACCACCGGGCCGCGGTGGTTGGTGCTGCGGATCATCCGGTCCAGCCAGCCGTCGAAGCCGAGCCCGTTGCGCACCACCAGCGCCGCGCCGCGCAGCGCCTCAGCGTCGGAGGGGCGCGGCTGGAAGCTGTGCGCGTCGGCATTCGGCCCGGCGATGGTGCGCAGCGCCACGCGCTCGCCGGCGACCTGCGCCACCATGTCGCCGAGGATGGAGAAGGAGGCGACGACACGGACCGCGCCTTGCGCGCCGACACGGCGGACGGCGAGCGCGGGCAGGGCGAGACCGGCAAGGATCAGGACGTGGCGGCGGCGCATGTCGGCTCTCGGTGCAGAAAGCGTTATGATATAACGTATCTGGACCAGGGCCAAGCCGGCAAGGGCAGAGGCGCGGCATCCCGCGCCCCCTGCCCCTCGGTTCCGCGGATCAGCCCCGCCTCTGCGCCTGGAAGGCGGTGAAGAAGCCGGTGGGGCGGGCGATCCGGTTCTCCATCTTCAGCAGCAGGCCGCGCTCGCCTGCTTCCTTCAGATAGGCACCCCAGGCCGGATCGGCTGCCATGGCGTTGCGGCGCCGCTCCCGGTCGCCCTGGTCGGCATAGCCCCAGATATGGACCACGGTGTTCAACTCGCCTTCCACCGTGGTGTACCAGCCCAGGCAGTTCTCCAGGTATTTGAGCTGCAGCGGCCACGCCTTCGCCTCGTAGAGGGCGACGAATTCCGGCAGGCGGTTCGGCAGCGTCGTGTAGATTCGGACATCGGCGATCATGCGGTCCCGCCTCCTGTCGCGGGCGGGGCAGGATCGCCCCGGCGATGGCGCCTGCAAAGCTGCCCGCGATCGGCGCTGGGCACGCGGCAATCGTGACGTCATATGGGCGTCACGTGGATGTCACCGGCCGCTTGTATAGGCGGCCTCCGAGAAGGACGGCGAGGATGCTGGAGCTTCAAGGCCTCACGCGGCGCTTCGGTGCGGTGACGGCCGTGGACGATGTGCGGCTTGTCATTCCGGACGGCCAGATGGTCGGGATCATCGGCCGGTCCGGTGCGGGCAAGTCCACGCTGCTGCGGATGATCAACCGCCTGACCGAGCCGTCGGAAGGCCGCATCCTGTACGGCGGCCAGGACATCACCGCGCTGAAGGGCGCGGCGCTGCGCCGGTGGCGCACCGACTGCGCGATGATCTTCCAGCAGTTCAACCTGGTGCAGCGGCTGGACGTGCTGACCAACGTGCTGGTCGGACGCCTGAACCATCGCCCCGGCGCGCTCGGCACGCTGACCTCGCTGCTCAGGATGTTCAGCGCGGAGGAGCGGGCGATGGCGATCCAGGTGCTGGACCGCTTCGACCTGGCGGACACCGCGCTGCAGCGGGCGGACACGCTTTCGGGCGGGCAGCAGCAGCGCGTCGCGATCTGCCGCGCCCTGTTGCAGGAACCGAAGCTGATCCTGGCCGACGAGCCGATCGCCAGCCTCGATCCGCGCAACGCGAAGGTGGTGATGGATGCGCTCAGGCAGGTGAACCGCGAAGACGGGATCACCGTGCTGACCAACCTGCACCACCTGTCCACCGCCCGGCACTACTGCGACCGCATCGTCGCGATGCAGGCCGGCCGCGTGATGTTCGACGGCCCGCCGGCCGAGCTGACCGCGGCGCGCGTCGAGGAGATCTACGGCGTCTCCGAGGACGAGTTCGAGGAGACCGCCCACCCGACTGCAGCCCAGGCGCCGGCGCGGCGCACGGGCGCGGCGGCCGTGCCGGCCTAGCGCGCGCGCGGGTCGGACCGGTCGAGATCGCCCCAACCCCTCGACCGGGAGAGTCCGACCCATGCTGACCCGACGGCACCTTGCCGCCCTGCTCGCGGCTGCGCCTCTCGTCCCAGCCTTCGCGCAAGCCCCCGCCATGCCGCCTTCCGGGCGCCGCGCATGGGCCGATCAGGTGCGGGAGATCCGCATCGGCCTGCTCGGCGGAGAGAACGAGGCCGACCGCCTGGCGCGCTACGGCCGCTACCGCGACCTGATCCAGGCGCATTTCGGCGTGCCGGCGCGCATCTTCCCGGCGGGCGACTATGCCGGCGTGCTGCAGGGCTTCGCCGCGCGCCAGCTGGAGATGGCTGGCCTCGGCCCGCTGGGCTATGCCCGGATCTGGCTGGACACCAACGGCAACATCGAGCCGCTGGTCGTCGCGCTGGAATCCGACGGGTCCGACAGCTACGTCTCGCTGATGTATGTCCGCGCCGACAGCGGCATCACCAGCCTGGAGGCGATGCGCGGACGCAGCCTGGCCTGGGCCGACCCGAACTCCACCTCCGGCTTCCTGGTGCCGCGCAGCGAGCTGCGCGAGGCCGGCATCAACATCGACACCTTCTTCAGCCGCACCGGCTTCGCCGGCGGGCACGAGC
>NZ_JAPSMD010000480.1 GCF_027856955.1 Falsiroseomonas oryzae
GTTCCGACGGCGGACGCCGTCGAACCCGCCACCGCTGCCGAGGCGTCCGCAGGCGAAGCCGCGCCGGCGGAAGCCACGCGGCACGACACCCCGCCGGTGGAGGCTGTCGTGGTCGAGCCTCCAGCCGCGGCGGCGCCCGTCGCACCTGAACCGGCGGCGGCAGAGCCGGTGCCGGCGCCGGTGGCCGTGCCGGTCCCGGTGGCGGACGCGTCACCGGCCGAGCCCGCCAAGCCGGAAAAGGTCGAACCGGTCATCGGACAGCCGGTGGCGCCGATCGTTCTCGGCGCCGAGGCCGCGGACCTGCCGCGCAAGCGGGGCTGGTGGCGGAAGTAGCGGGGCCCGGACACCGCGCCACGGGGTCGCCGGCGGGCCTGCCATGACGGGCCCGTCCGGTGCGGCAGTCTTGGCGTGTTGTTTTTCTTGATGAACACGACGTCATGAGTTAGCCATCCCGCCGCATCACGCAACGAAGCGGGAGCGGTCGGGAGCATGGACGCGTGCAAGTGCTGCGGGGCGCCCACCCGGCCCTTCGGGCAGGTGGATGCGGCACGCTGCTGCGAGGACCGCGGCGGGGCCCCAGTGTTCGCCGCGACGGGGCGCCTGATCACCTACCGGCGTTGCGTCGCCTGCGGCTTCGTCGGCACCGGCGACTTCGACCACCTGTCGGACGCCGAACTCGCCGCGGAGATCTACAACGCCGACTACATCCGGGCGGACCCCGCCTTCGCCGACAGCCGCCCGGCCTATTTCGCCCGTGTCGTCGCGGATTGGCTGCCGGATGTCGGCCGGGTGGGGGAGGCGCTCGACTATGGCGGCGGCCAGGGCGCCTTCGCCGCGGCCATGCAGGAGCGGGGCCACCGCTTCGCGAACTGGGACCCGCATTTCCACGCAGCGCCGCGGCCGACGGGCCGGTTCGGCCTGGTCACCGCCTTCGAGGTGGTGGAGCATAGTCGCGACCCCGTCGGCACCTTCCGCGATGCCGCGGCCTGCCTGCAGCCGGACGGCGTGCTGGTCTTCACCACCCTGCTGGTGCCGCCGGAGGCCGGGCCGGAGTGGTGGTACGTGGCGCCACGCAACGGCCATGTCTCGCTGCACACCGCGGCCAGCCTGCGCGCCTGCGCCGCGCGCTGCGGCCTGCGCCTGCTGAGCGTGTCGGAGGGGCTGCACCTCTTCCTGCCGCCGCACCTGTCGCCGCTGGCCCGCCACATGGTGCACGCCAAGGCGGCCGAGGCGCTCTACAACGCCTCGCTGCGCGGACCGGCCGAGCTCTGGCATACCGCACGGGAAGTGGCGCGGGCGGGACGCCTGCGCGACGCCGCCAATCCGCGGCACGCAGCACGCGCCCTGCTGCGCGGCAATGCGGAGGGCACGCCGCGACCCGACTGGCGGGGCCTCATCGCCCGCCACGCGGCGGGCGCGCGGCGAGTTCCAGCGAGACAAGCCGCGCCAGCAGCACGGCAATGAAGATCTGCCCCGTCACGGCCTGCAGCGTCGCCAGCGTGCGGGCCAGGGGGGAGGCCGGCACGATGTCGCCGAAGCCGGTGCTGGTCTGCACCACCAGGCTGAAGTAGCGGAAGCTCTGCGGCAGCCCGGTGGCGCCGGTGAAGGCGCCGGGGCTGGCAGCCTCCAGCATCTCGTACGCGGTGGCGAAGACCAGCGCGATCATCAGGTAGAGCGCGATCGCCCCCTCGATCCGGGCGCGGGTGACCTCGCCCTCCGCCGTCACCTGGCGCAGAAGGCCAAGGCAGAGGAGGCCGAGGCCGGCCACGCCAGCGATGCCCTCCGCGCTGCTGCTGCGAAGGCCGAGCCCGACCGCGAGCACGAGGACAGAGGCCGCGACGAGGCTGGCGAGCCATCGCTGCCGCCCCAGCGACATCACGCCGGCCAGCAGCGTGGCCATGGTCACCAGCGGCGGCGTCCAGACCGGCAGAACCCCGATATCGGCCAGCGGCTGCAGCACGAAGAGCGCGGTCGCGAGGCCGATCAGCATCAGATGCATGCCGGCGTCCTGTCGCGTCACGCCGTGTCTCTCCCCGCGCCAGTTGCCGGCGCAACTCTCCGGGGCGGATCATCACGGCGCCTCCCGCCACGCGCAAGCGAGCCCGCGACCGCATGGCCGGGGCGCGGCCGGGTCGGGTTGCCCGACCGCGGCCGCACGCCGCATACCGCTCCGCAACCCAGCGGAAGGACGATTCCAGGTGGCGCGACTGACGGTGCTCGAGCCGGAGGCGATGTATCCGGACACGACCCTCGAGCAGGAGATCCTGGGCCCCGAGGTCGAGGTGCTGCACGGCGGCGCGCCGCATACCGGCACGCTGGACGCGCTGCCCGACGAGGTCTGCGCCAGGGTGGACGGGCTGCTGATCTTCCGCCACTGGCTGAAGCCGCACCACGTCGCGCGCTTCCCGCGGCTGAAGGCGGTGGTGCGCATGGGCGTCGGCTACGACCGGCTGGACCGCGCGGCCTGCGCCGATCGCGGCATCAGGGTCTGCAACGTGCCGGACTACGGCACGATGGAGGTGGCCGACCATGCCATCGCGCTGACGCTGGCGCTGCGGCGCGGGATCGCGCTGCACCACGACCTGCAGCGCGACGACCCGCCGGCGGCCTGGCGCTACCTGGACAGCCCGCTGGTCCGGCGGCTGGGGGTGCAGGGCTTCGGCATCGTCGGGCTGGGCCGCATCGGCACGGCCGTCGCGCTGCGCGCCAAGGCGCTGGGGTTCCAGGTCCGCTTCTTCGACCCCTACCTGCCGAACGGCGTGGACCGCGCCCTCGGCATCGGCCGCGCCCGCACGCTGGAGGAACTGCTGCGCGGCGCCGACGTGCTCTCGATCCATGTCCCGGACACCCGCACGACGCGCGGCATGATCGGCGCGGCGCAGCTGGCCCTGCTGCCGCGGGACGCCGTGGTCGTGAACACCGCCCGCGGCACCAGCCTGGACGTCGATGCGCTGGAGGCGGCGTTGCGCTCCGGCCACCTGGCCGGAGCGGGGCTGGACGTGCTGCCGGTGGAGCCGCCGGTGGAACCCGTGCCCGCCCTGCTCGCCGCCTATCGCAGGCGGGAGCCCTGGCTGAAGGGCCGGCTGATCGTCACGCCGCACAGCGCGTTCCACACCCCGGAAGCCTGGGCCGACATCCGGCTGAAGAGCGCAGAGACCATGCGCGACGTGCTGCTGCATGGCGGATCGGCCAACGAGATCCGGCCGGACCAGGACTGACGCCGCCGGGCGTTTCCGCAGGCCAGGGATCCCAGGAGGGGGTGAGCCTTGCGCCCGAGCCGGCGGCCCGGCCGGCCATGACAGCGCAGGGCCGGTTGTGCCTATGGACGCGACCTCACGCGCCGGTGTATTTTCATTTCAGGCGCTTAGGGTTGCGCACACAGGCTTCTCATTGATCGGGATCGCCGCGGCGATCATATTCGCGTAAAGCGTCAAAAATCGGCGTGATGGTGCTGCCGCCGGGCGAAAATCGCCCTGTGCGGCGGCGGGGGATTGTTGCCGGTCCCTGAAGGGGCTCTGGGGGAGTCGTTGCAGGTCATCCTAGACATCTCCCGGCTGTTGGCGGTGGCGAGCCGTCCTGCCCCGACCGGGATCGACCGGGTTGAACTGGCCTATGCCCGCCGCTGGTCGGCGGATCCCGCCGCGCGCTGCACCTTCGTCGCCGAGATGCCGCTCATCGGCTTCGCCGCCCTGCCGCGCCAGCTGGTCGCGGAGCTGGTGGCGGCGCTGGACGAGGCCTGGCGGCATGGCGGGCGCCGCGCCGCCGCCGTGGCGCGCCGCGCCCGGCTGGCGCTGCCCTTCGGACGCAGCGCCCTGGTCGAG
>NZ_JAPSMD010000481.1 GCF_027856955.1 Falsiroseomonas oryzae
CGCGCGGCGCGATGCGGCGGCCCGCGCCGGACGCGGCTGGCGCCTGGGAGCCCTCCCGGAGATCCGGCACGAGCGGGCCCTCGCGCCCGCCCTGGCGGCGCGTCCCACGCGCAACCCTGCCCGCGCCGGCAGGTGCCGGCAAGATGCGGCGGTGACGGCGGGCCCGTATGAAAAAGAATGCTTATCAAAAATAATACTTATCAACCATAAATTGCGCTACATCTTGAGGCTTTGTCAGTTTCTGTATAGCACCGTTCCGAAGGTGAACGGGGCCCTGCGATGAGCGGATCGACGATCAACGGGGTTGCGCTGAACCCCGGCACCAACGCCGAGGGCTTCTACTGGGACGGCACCACCTGGCAGCCCATCACCCCGCTCAACCAGGCCCAGATCACCCACGCCGCCAACGAGACCGGACCCTATGCCGGCGCCATCCCGGGCACCCCGCCGCACAGCCTGGCCTACTACGGCGCCAGCGCCACCTCCGACGGCGCCGTCTCGCTGGGCGGGGCCAACGACTTCGCGGACGGGCGCGGCGGCGCGGAGACCATCTACGGCCTTGGCGGCAACGACTTCCTGGTCGGCGGCACCGGCTTCGACCGGCTGGAGGGCGGCGCCGATGCCGACACCCTGATCGGCGGCAGCGTCACCGGCTTCAACGGCTCCCTCGTCACCGGCACCTCCAGCTTCACCCCCGTCAATGACGGCCTGGCAGTCGACACCCTGATCGGCGGTTCGGGCAACGACACCTTCATCGTCACCGCCGCCTCGGATTCGATCGTCGGCGCCGATGGCGACGGCGTGGACACCGCCCTGCTCGCCGGCCCGACCAACTACACCCTCCAGGGCGCCGCCTTCGTCGAGAATATCGGCCTGTTCAACCCCGCCAGCACCACCGGCGTGTCCATCACGGCGGCCGGCAGCGGCGCGCAGTCGATGTCGGGCGGCGCCGGCAACGACACGCTGAACGCCGGCGACGGCAACGACAGCCTCTCCGGCGGGCTGGGCAATGACAGCCTGATCGGCGGCAACGGCAACGACGTGGCCGAGGCCGGCGGCGGCAACGACACCCTGCTCGGCGACACCGGCACCGACAGCCTCTCCGGCGGCAACGACAACGACAGCCTCAACGGCGGCAACGGCAACGACACGCTGGATGGCGGCGAAGGCAACGACACGCTGCTCGGCGACACCGATGCCGACAGCCTCTCCGGCGGCAGCGGCGACGACAGCCTGAACGGCGGCAACGGCACCGACACGCTGCTCGGCGGCCTGGGCGCCGACACCATCTTCGGCGACACCGACAACGACATCCTGGACGCGGGCGGCGACGACGGCGCGGCGGACAGCCTGAGCGGCGGCAGCGGCGCCGACAGCCTCGCCGGCTACGGCAACGACACGCTGGATGGCGGCGACAGCGACGACCTGTTCACGCTCAGCGGCAGCAACAACACGGTCTTCGGCGGCAGCGGCACGGACATCGCCACCTTCGGCCCCTCCGGCAACTACACCTTCACCTCCACCGGCGGCCTGAACAACTGGTCGGTCACCGGACCGGGCGGCGTCACCCACATCCTGAACAGCGTCGAGAACGTCCGCGGCGTGAACGGCGTGGACACGGTGATCGGCGGCGGCGGCACGTTCTATGTCTGCTTCGCGGGCGGGACGCGGATCCTGACGGCGCAGGGCGAGGTGGAGGTGGAGCGCCTGCAGGCCGGCGACCTCGTCGCCACCCTCTCCGGCCGCGGCGCGCCCATGAAGCCCGTCCTCTGGGTCGGCCGCCGCCGCGTCGTCCTCGCCGGACACCCCAACGCCGAGGACCTCGCCCCCATCCGCATCCGCGCCGGCGCGCTCGCCGAGCAGACCCCGCACCGCGACCTCGTCGTCTCCCCCGACCACTGCCTCTACCTCGACGGCGCCCTCGTCCCGGCCCGCCTGCTGGTCAACGGCACCACCATCACCGTGGAGCGCGAGACCACCGAGGTCACCTGGTACCACGTCGAGCTCGAGGCCCATGACGTGCTGCTCGCCGAGGGCGCCGCGGCCGAAAGCTGGCTCGACTGCGACAACCGCAGCTGGTTCGAGAACGCCGCCGTCGCCCAGATCGCCGTGCGCGACAACCTCCAGGCCGCCGGCTCCGGCTGGGACGCCACCCGCGCCTGCGCACCCCTCGTCCATGGCGGACCCCAGCTCGCCGCCATCCGCAACGCCATCGCCGCGCAGGGCACCGCCCTGCATGCCCCTCGCGACAGGGCCCGCGCCGCGATGGCGTGAGCCTCTGGCGGCCGCGGCCGGGCACCAGCCCGGCCCGGCCGTTCCCCCCCGCCCGCGACCGCCCCGGTGCTGCCCTTTCGCCACAGACGAGAGGTTGGGCGGGTGCGACATTAACGAATGGGCGAGAACTGCGCTTGAGCAATCACCTGTTTTTGCATATGGGGTAAAGTGAACGCGAGCAGGTGGGGCCGGTGGTATGAGCGGATCGACGATCAACGGGGTTGCGCTGAACCCCGGCACCAACGCCGAGGGCTTCTACTGGGACGGCACCACCTGGCAGCCCATCACCCCGCTCAACCAGACCCAGATCACCCACGCCGCCAACGAGACCGGACCCTATGCCGGCCTGATCCCCGGCACCCCGCCGCACAGCTTGGCCTACTACGGCTCCAGCACCGCCGCCGACGGCGCGGTCTCGCTCGGCGGGGCCAACGACTTCGCGGACGGGCGCGGCGGCGCGGAGACCATCTACGGCCTCGGCGGCAACGACTTCCTGGTCGGCGGCACTGGCTTCGACCGGCTGGAGGGCGGCGCCGATGCCGACACCCTGATCGGCGGCAGCGTCACCGGCTTCAACGGCTCCCTCGTCACCGGCACCTCCAGCTTCACCCCCGTCAATGACGGCCTGGCGGTCGACACCCTGATCGGCGGTTCGGGCAACGACACCTTCGTCGTCACCGCCGCCTCTGACAGCATCGTCGGCGCCGATGGCGACGGCACCGATACCGTCCTGCTCGCCGGCCCGACCAACTACACCCTCCAGGGCGCCGCCTTCGTCGAGAATATCGGCCTGTTCAACCCCGCCAGCACCACCGGCGTGTCCATCTTCGCCGATGGCAGCGGCGCGCAGTCGATGTCGGGCGGTGCCGGCAACGACACGCTGAACGCCGGCGACGGCGACGACTCCATCGCCGGTGCGGGCGGTAACGACGTGCTGATCGGCGGCGCCGGCAGCGACCAGCTCGCCGGCGGCGCCGGCGTCAACACCGCGAGCTACGCCACCAACACCGCCGCCCAGGGCATCAACGTCACCAACACCGGCGGCAGCGACGGGCTCGGCGGCACCGACAGCTTCACCGACATCCAGCGGGTGGTCGGCGGCGCCGGCGCGGACACCATCGACCTCACGGGCAGCCAGGTCGTTGCGGAAGGCGGCGCCGGCGACGACCTCATCATCGTCGGCGAGACGGCCGGCGGAGGCACCGGCATCGTCGCGGATGGCGGCAGCGGCACCAACACCCTTGCTTTCAACTTCACCACCAGCGGCAACCTGACCGTCACCGATATCGGCGGCGGCCAGTTCAGCCTGAGCGGCCCCGGCGGCTTCACCGCCACGGCCAGCAACTTCGGCAGCATCCGCCTGGCCGACCTGACCACCACCGGCTTCGGCACCGGCACCTTCTTCGTCTGCTTCGCGGGCGGGACGCGGATCCTGACGGCGCAGGGCGAGGTGGAGGTGGAGCGCCTGCAGGCCGGCGACCTCGTCGCCACCCTCTCCGGCCGCGGCGCGCCCATGAAGCCCGTCCTCTGGG
>NZ_JAPSMD010000482.1 GCF_027856955.1 Falsiroseomonas oryzae
GGCCGACGGTGCGGCGCTCCGCCTCGGCGCGGGCGCGGTCGCAGATGCCCGGTGCCGCCGGCAGGGGCGCCGCGTCCGCGCGGCGCCCCACGACCAGATCCTTCGCCTTCACGTCCATCGCCTCAGTGCCGGTGCGCGGTGGCGGCCGGCAGGTCGGTCGGCGCCTCCATCAGCGCGTAGGGATGGCCGGCGCAGCCGACATTCGGGTTGGTCGCGTTGAACAGCCCGGCCGGGTTCTCCTTCCACAGCCAGACATGCAGGTCGTAGTGATGCAGTTCCGTCGGCATCAGCGGCTCGTGCCCGGCCATCGGGCCGTCGAAGGGGCGGCCGAACAGCGTCGGGCGCTCCGTGATGCCGGTCGCCAGCGGCACGAACCACTCGGCGGCCACCAGGCGCAGCCGGCCGCCACCCGCGGGCTCGTACACCAGCAGCGGCGGGCGGAACGGATCCGGCGTGGGGCCGATGTTCTGCACGTTGAGGAAGTGCACGCCCATCGCGCCGTTCGCATAGGCGACGCAGCCGACGGTGGAGGCGTAGCCGTCGCGCACCGCCACCAGCGGATCCTGGTACTTGTCGAGCGCGGCGCGCACCTCCTCGAGGGCGGGCGGCAGCGTCGGCGCGCCGGCCGGCGTGGAGGGGCGGTGCTGCGGCCCGTGGTCGTGGCCGGGATGCGCCGCGACGGGTGCGGCGGCGAGTGCCAGCAGCGCGGCGGCGAGCAGGTGGCGGCGGGACTTCGTGGCGGTGGGCATGGCGTCTTCTCCGTGCGTGGTTCGCTGCAAGCCCCCTTCCCGGGGGACGCCGCGACCCTGCACGGCGCGGCTTTCCGCGCCCATCGCCGGAGCTTTCCGGAGCTTTCCTGCCGGCTTTCCGCGCCTTTCCGTGCTGCGCGCCTATTCCGGCACGCCCGCCTTCACCAGCCCCTCCACGAAGACGTCGCGATGCGCGAAGCCGTCCAGGTTCCGCCGCAGCACGCTGACGCGCAGCGGTGGCCCGACGCGGTTGCGCGCGACGATGAAGGCCTGCGCTTCCTCGACCAGGCCGAGATGCCCGCAGCAGCTGATCAGCGTGTTGTAGTGCCCCGAATACTCGGCGAAGGCCTGCACCGAGGCGCGCAGCAGCGGCAGCGCCGCCTCGAAGCGCCGCGCGCCGAGCAGCGCGAGGCCGTGGATCGCCGTGTAGATGCCGGCGAAGCTGTCCATCGGGCTCATGCGCAGCGCCTTGCCGGTCTCGGCGATCGCCTCCTCGAATTGCCCGGCGCGCAGCAGCGCCCAGCCCAACGCCGAGCGGCCCAGCGCGAAGCTCGGATTCAGTTCCAGCGTCGCGCGCAGTTCCACCAGCGCCTGTGCGTGCTGCCGCGCGGTGGAGAGGCAGAGGCCGAGCGTCATGCGCGCCCAGGGCTCGCTCGGGTCGAGCGCGGCGGCCTCCTCCGCGTGGCGCTGCGCCTCCGCGTATCCGGCGCGCGTGTCGGGCCACCAGTAGCAGAGCGCCGCCCACCACACCGCCCAGGCCAGGCAGGCATGCGCGCGCGCATAGCCCGGGTCAAGCACGATGGCGCGCTCCAGCAGCGCGCGCGCCTCCGCGTTCTGCGCACGGCCGACGCGGGTGATGAGGCCGAGCGCGCGCACCGCGAGCCCCCAGGCGTCGATGCTGTCCGGCGCGCGCTTCGCCGCACGGAAGCCTTCCTCGGTATAGAGGTGCGGCTCGATCGCGGCGACGACGCTGCGCGTGATCTCGTCCTGCACGGCGAAGATGTCGCCGATCTCGCGGTCGTGCCGCTCGGCCCAGATGTGCTTGCCGGTCGCCGCGTCCACCAGCTGGGAGGAAACGCGGATGCGCCCGGGCGCGGTGCGCACGCTGCCCTCCAGCACGTAACGCACGCCGAGCTCGCGCGCGACCTGCCGCACGTCCACCGCGCGGCCCTTGTAGGTGAAGGTGGAGTTGCGCGCGATCACCAGCAGCCAGCGCAGCCGCGACAGCTCCGTCGTGATGTCCTCGGTGAATCCGTCGGCCAGGTATTCCTGCGCCGGGTCGCCGGTCATGTTGGCGAAGGGCAGCACCGCGATGGAGGGGCCGTCCGGCGCGGGCGGCTGCGGCGCAGCCACCGCGATGTCGGCCGCGCCCGGGGCCGCCCGAAGCGCCAGGCCCGTCTCGGCCTCCACCACCGCCAGCGTGCGGTCGGAGAAGATGCCGACCAGCAGCTTGTCCACGGTGGACTTGCCGAGCTTCGTGCGGAAGGCGAACTGCTCGCGCGAGATGTGCTCGCGCGCGATGTAGTCCCGGATCAGGCCGGCGATGCGCCTGGTCTCGTCCATCCCGCGCGCGGCTCCTCAACCGCCTGCATCCTGCCGGAAACGCAGCGGCGGATGCACCCCCGCAATGCGGGCGCGGCGATCACGCCCGGAACATCCCCCCGCCGTCCACGTCCACCACCGTGCCGTTCACGTAGGCCCCGCGCGGCGAGGCGAGGAAGCAGGCGAGGTCGGCGATCTCCGACGCCTCGATGGGTCGGCCATAGGGCAGGCCGGTCAGCGTCTCCGCCCAGCGTGCCTCGTCGCCGAACTTCAGCTTCGCGTTGAAGCGCGCCTGGGTGACCATGCGGTCGGTCTTGGTGGCCGCGGGGTTGATGCCGAAGACGCGCACGCCGTGCTCCTGCGCGGCGCCGCCCAGCGCCGAGGTGAAGGCGATCAGCGCGGCGTTGCCCGCGCCGCCGGCGATGTAGCCCGCGCGCGGCGCGCGGCCGGCCATGCCGATGATGTTGCAGATCACGCCCGCGCGCTTCGCCTCCATGCCCGGCATGTAGAGCTGGCACATGTGGACGTAGCCGATGACCTTGAGGTCCCAGGCCTGCTGCCAGCGCGCGATCGGGATGTCCTGCAGCCGGCCCGAGGGGATGGCGCCGGCGTTGTTGACCAGGATGTCGGGATCGGGATGTGCGGCGTGCAGCCTCTCCCGCTCCTCGGGCTTCGAGAGGTCGGCGGCCAGGGTCTCGACGCGCACCTGTGCCCTGGCGCGCACCGCATCCGCGGCGGCCGCGAGGGTAGCCGCGTCACGCGCCGCGAGCACGATGTCGCAGCCCGCTTGCGCGAAGGCCTCGGCGCAGGCCAGGCCGATGCCTTTGGAGCCGCCGGTGATCAGCACGCGCTTGCCGGCAAGGTGGAGGTCCATGCTGTCGTCTTCCGATGCGTGATGGCCGAAGGGGTCAGATCACCAGTTCGATCACGAAAGGCCCCTCGCGCGAGAAGCTCTGCTTCATCAGGTCCGCGCAGCCTTCCAGGGTCGAGGTCTTCGCGGCCTCCACGCCCATGCCCTCGGCCAGCTTCACCCAATCCAGATCGGGGTTGCCCAGGTCCATCATGTCCATCGCCGTGCGGCCGGGATTCGCGCCCACGCCGCGGTACTCGCCCAGCAGGATTGCGTATTTCCGGTTGGACAGCACGATGGTCGTCACCGGCAGCTTCTCGCGCGCCTGGGTCCAGAGCCCCTGCAGCGTGTACATACCCGACCCGTCGGCCTGCAGGTTCACCACCCGCCGCCCGCCGGCCCCCACCGCCGCGCCGGTGGCCAGCGGGATGCCGCAGCCGATCGCGCCGCCGGTGATCTGCAACCAGTCGTGCGGCGGCGCACAGTGCGTCTCCTTGAAGAAGCCGCGCCCGAAGGAGACGCTCTCGTCGGCCACCACCGCATCCTCCGGCATCAGCGCGGCCAGCGTCCGCGCCAGCCCCTCCGGCGTCGGCGCGCCGCGCGCGGGCTCCGGGCGCGGGCCGGCATCGGGCAGGTCCGCCTGCGGCTC
>NZ_JAPSMD010000483.1 GCF_027856955.1 Falsiroseomonas oryzae
CGGGGCGGGCGGGCGCGGCTGGTTCCGCCGCCGTCCTGACGCGCTTGCGCGCGGCGTGGCCTTTCTTCGGGGGACCACGCCGCTGCATGTCAGCGCGCCTTGCGAGCCGCGGTGGCCTTCGCCGCGGCCTTGGGCGGCGCCTTCCGGGCTGCCGGCTTCTTCGCGGCCGGCGGCTTGGCGGCGGCCTTCTTTGCCGGCGCAGCCTTCCTTGCGGGCGGTTCGCCGTTCGGCGCCGCGCCCGCGGCCGCCTTGCGCGGCGCCACCTTGGCCTTGCCCTTGGCGCCGCGCGGCGGCAGCTCCTTGCCCTTCTCGGCCAGCAGCTTCACCACCTCCTCAAGGGTGGCGGCCTCCATCTCCATGCCGCGCGGCAGGTTGGCGATGGTCTTGCCGTGCATCGCATAGGGCCCGAAGCGCCCCTTGCGGATCTCCACCGGCACGCCGTCCTTCGGGTGCGTGCCCAGCAGCCGCACCTTGGCCCGCGCCTTGGCCAGCAGCTCCATCGCGCGGTTCATGCCGAGCGCCAGCACCTCGTCGCCCGGCTCCAGCGACTGGTAGGTGTTGCCGAGCCGCACGTAGGGCCCGAAGCGGCCGATGCCGGCGGTGATCTCCTCGCCGGTTTCCGGGTCGCGCCCGACCACGCGCGGCAGCGACAGCAGTGCCAGCGCCGCCTCCAGGTCCAGGGTCTCCGGGTTCATGTCCCGCGTCAGGCTGGCCCGGCGCGGCTTCACCTTCTTGCCCTTGGCGTCCTCGGTCTCCTCGCCGAGCTGGACATAGAGGCCGTAGGGCCCGCGGCGCAGCGTCACCCGCTGGCCGGTCGCCGGGTCCACGCCCAACTCGCGCTGGCCCTCGAAGCTGCCCGAGGCGTTCTCGCCATCCGCCCCCGGCACCGCCAGCGGCCGCGTGTAGCGGCACTCCGGATAGTTCGAGCAGCCGATGAAGGCGCCTGTCCGCCCGAGCCGCAGGCCGAGCCGCCCGTTCGAGCAGGAGGGGCACACGCGGGGGTCGGTGCCGTCGCCGCGCGCCGGGAAGAAATGCGGCCCGAGCTCCTCGTCCAGCGCGTCGATCACATCGCTGATCTTGAGGTCGGCGGTGGCGCCCAGCGCGCGGGAGAAATCCTCCCAGAAGTCGCGCATCACCTGGCGCCAGTCCAGGCGCCCGCCGGAGATGTCGTCCAGCTTCTCCTCGAGGCCGGCGGTGAAGCCGGTGTCCACGTATTTCGTGAAGAAGGCGACGAGGAAGGCGGTGACCAGGCGGCCGCGGTCCTCCGGCACGAAGCGCCGCTTGTCCAGCCGCACATACTCCCGGTCCTGCAGCACCTGCAGGATGGAGGCGTAGGTGGAGGGCCGGCCGATCCCGAGCTCCTCCAGCTTCTTCACCAGCGTCGCCTCGGAATAGCGCGGCGGCGGCTGGGTGAAATGCTGGCTGGCCTGCACGGCGCCGGTCTTCAGCGGGTCCCGGTCGCGCATCGGCGGCAGGGTGCGCTCGTCCTCCTCCTCGGCGGCGCCGGGCGTCGCGATGCCGGCGCGGGCATCGGCGGCGCGGTCGTCCTCGTCCTCCCGATACAGCCGCAGGAAGCCGTCGAAGGCGATGACCGAGCCGGTGGCGCGCAGCCGCGTCCGGCCGCTCTCGTCGGCGATCTCGACGGTGGTCTGGTCCAGCTCGGCCGACTGCATCTGCGACGCAACGGCGCGCTTCCAGACCAGTTCGTACAGCTTGCGCTGCCGGTCATCGAGGAAGCGGGCGACACTCTCCGGCGTGCGGGTCACGTCGGTCGGCCGGATCGCCTCATGCGCCTCCTGCGCGTTCTTCGCCTTGGAGGTGTATTCGCGCGGCACGCCCGGCACGTAGTCCGCCCCGAAGGCGTCCTTGACGTGGTCGCGGATGGCGAAGATCGCTTCCCGCGCCATCTGCACGCCGTCGGTGCGCATGTAGGTGATCAGCCCGACGGTGTCCCCGCCGATATCCACGCCCTCGTACAGCTGCTGCGCGGTGCGCATCGCCTGCTGCGCCCCCATGCCGAGCTTGCGGCTGGCTTCCATCTGCAGGGTGGAGGTGGTGAAGGGCGGCGGCGGGTTGCGCCGGGTCCGCTTCTTCTCGACGCTGACGACCGAGAACCGCCCGGCCTCCACCGCGGCCTTGGCGCGCATGGCGCTGGCCTCGTCCGGCAGGTCGAACTGCTCGAGCTTCTTCCCCTCGTGATGCGTCAGCCGCGCGGTGAAGGGCGCGCCCTGCGGCGTCGCGAAGCGCGCCTCCACCGTCCAGTATTCGCGGGCGCGGAAGGCCTCGATCTCCGCCTCGCGCTCGCAGATCAGGCGCAGCGCGACGGACTGCACGCGGCCGGCCGACTTCGAGCCCGGCAGCTTGCGCCAGAGCACCGGCGAGAGGTTGAAGCCCACCAGGTAGTCCAGCGCGCGGCGCGCCAGGTACGCCTCGATCAGCGGAGTGTCGAGGTCGCGCGGCGCCGCCAACGCGGTCTGGATGGCGCGCTTGGTGATCTCGTTGAAGGTGATGCGGTTGACCTCGACGCCCTTCAGCGCGCCGCGGCGGGCCAGCATGTCCTTCACATGCCAGGAGATCGCCTCGCCCTCGCGGTCCGGGTCGGTGGCCAGGAACAGGCGGCGGGCGCCCTTCAGCGCCTTGGCGATAGCGCCGACCTGGCGCTCGCCGCGCTCGTCGGCTTCCCAGTCCATGGCGAAGTCCTCCGCCGGCCGGACGCTGCCGTCCTTGGGGGGCAGGTCGCGGACGTGGCCGAAGGAGGCAAGCACGGTGAAGTCGCGGCCGAGATACTTGTTGATGGTCTTGGCCTTGGCGGGGCTCTCGACCACGACGACGTCGGTCATTGTCCAGTGTTCGCCTTGGTGTGGGCCTCGGACGGGCGCTCAGCGCGCCGACCGGGCGAACCGGTCGCCGGGCAGGGCCTCCACCAGTCCGGACAGCTCCAGATCCAGCAGCATGGCCCGCACGGCCGGCGCCGAGAGGTGGCAGCGCCGGGCAAGCTCGTCAACGCCCACGGGTGTGGTGCCAAGCATTTCAAGCAGTTGGCCCTGCCCGTCGGCGGGGGGCGGGGTATCCTCCTCGGCCGCTGCAACGGTCTCGGGCACGCTGCGGGGCCGGAACAGGGGCAAGTCGCGCGGCGCCTCCGGCAACTGCGCCAGCACGTCCTCGGCGGTCTCCACCAGGTGGGCGCCCTGGCGGATGAGGTCGTTGGACCCCCGGGCGCGGGGGTCGAGCGGGCTGCCCGGCACGGCGAAGACCTCGCGCCCCGCCTCCAGCGCCAGGCGGGCCGTGATCAGGCTGCCCGAGCGCAGCGCCGCCTCCACAACCACCACGCCCAGCACCAGCCCGGCGACGATGCGGTTGCGGCGCGGGAAGTGTCGGGCGAGGGGGGCGGTGCCGAGCGGCGCCTCCGCCACCACCGCGCCGCCCTCCGCCGCGATGCGCACCTGCAGGGCGGCGTTCTCCGGCGGGTAGGGCTGGTCGAGGCCGCCCGCGACCACCGCCAGGGTGCGGCCATGCGCGTTCAGCGCGCCGAGATGCGCCGCGGCATCGACGCCGCGGGCCAGACCGGAGGTGACCGCGATGCCCGCCATGGTCAGGCCGGCGGCGAGTTCCTCGGCAATGCGCCGCCCGCCGGCCGAGGCCGAGCGTGCCCCGACCACGCCGACCTGCCGGCGGCCGAGCAGGGCGGCGTCGCCCAGCACGGCCAGGACGGGCGGGGCGTCCTCCAGCAGCGCCAGCAGGGGCGGGTAGCCGGGCCCGCCCAGGTGCA
>NZ_JAPSMD010000484.1 GCF_027856955.1 Falsiroseomonas oryzae
CGACCGGGTCCGGCGCCGGGCCGAGCACCAGCGCCACCGGGACCTCCCGGCTGCCGAGACGGGGCGGGCGGAACGGCCCCGTCGCGAAGGGCGTGGAACCCGCGTCCGGGCCGGGCAGCACCTCCCGTCCCGGCCAGAAGGCGGGCAGGTGCGGCCACGCGGCGAGCAGGCCAGGCGGCAGGTGGAGCGGCGGGGGCGCCATCGGCGCGGCGTCGGGCACGCGGCCATGCTAGACCGGAACCACGCGGCAGGCAGCGTGTGGCGGATTGGCAACCGTTGCGCGCGCTTCGTCGGACGGCGTTATACCATTTTGCCTGAACACGATGATTTTGCTATGTCTCACGCGATGATGCGCGACACCTTCCCGCGTGGCGGGTCCCCAGACCGTTGCGGATTACGCACGAATGCCGGCCGCCTCGCGGTGCTGCCGGGGCTGCTCCTCCTCGCTGCCTGTTCCGGCGGCGCGGGCGGGCTCTGGAACTCCACGGCGGCGCCCGGGCCTTCTCCGGCGGCAGTGGCGGCCAGCCAGGATCCCATCGCCGTCTTCGCCGCGCAGGCGACGCCCGGCGCGCAGTCCCGCGTCACCCTGGCGGATGGCCAGCCAGCCAACCTGCGCCTGGGGCGCAGCTACTTCGCCGCCAGCGGCCGGGAATGCCGCGAGGTGCTGGTCGGCGCTGGCGTGACGCAGCGCAACCAGCTGGTCTGTCAGGCCGAAGGCGGCGTGTGGGTGCCGGCGCGTCCGCTGTTGCGGGGCGGGGCCGCCCGATCGTGAGCGCGACCAGCTGGGGCGAACGCCGCGCGGCCGCCGCACCCGGCGAGTTCGCGCGGACCGTCCGCGGCTTCCGCAACCAGCTGCGCGTCGTCCACGCGCTGATCCTGCGCGAGATGCAGACGCGCTTCGGGCGCAACCAGCTCGGCTTCCTCTGGCTCTTCCTCGAGCCGCTGATGCTGGCAGGTGCGCTGGCGACGCTGAAATGGGCGATGTCCATCGGTGACAGCATCCCGGGCGTCTCGATCTTCGTCTTCACCCTGGTCAGCTATCTGCCGTACTTCACCTTCCGCGCCATCATCTCCCGCGCGCCGGGCACGCTGCGGTCCAACATGACGCTGCTCTACCACCAGCAGATCAAGCTGCTCGACGTGGTGCTGGCGCGGCACGCGCTGGAGATGGCGGCGGTGATCACCGTGATGGCGCTGATCGTGATCGGCGTCTGGGTCTGGGGCGATACGCCGCCCTGGAACATCCCCATCCTGTTCACCGGCCTGGTCCTGCTGTTCCTTCTGGCGCACGGCCTGGGCCTGATGGCCGCCGCCGCCGCCGCCTCCTCGGAGATCGCGGAGCGGCTGATCCACCCGCTGATCTACCTCTCCCTGCCGCTGTCGGGCGCGCTGATCTCGCTGCACACGCTGGACCCCTCGATCCGCGAGGTGCTGCTGTGGAACCCGCAGGCGCATATCCACGAGATGGTGCGCGAGGGATTCTTCGGCGACCGGCTGCCGAGCTACTTCCACATCGGCTACGTCACCTTCTGGGTGGCCGTGGTGAACCTGCTCGGCCTCGCCGCGCTGCGCGCCGTCCGGCCGCGGCTCGAATTCTGAGCGCGCCGCATGATCATCCTCGACGGCGTCTCGAAATACTACAGGATGCGCGGCCGGGCCCAGCGCTGGATCCTGCGCGACACCACGGCGGTGATCCGGCCGGGGGACCGGCTGGGCATCCTCGGCCGCAACGGCGCGGGCAAGTCCACGCTGATGCGGATGCTCGGCGGCGTCGAATACCCGAATGCCGGCCGGATCGAGCGGCGCATGAGCGTCTCCTGGCCGCTGGCGCACGGCATCGGCGTGCATGGCGCGCTGAGCGGCGCGGACAATGCCCGCTTCATCGCCCGCATCTACGGTCGCCCGGTGGAGGAGATGGTCGATGCCGTGAACGAGTTCGCGGAACTCGGCGGCTACATGGACATGCCGGTGCACACCTACTCCGCCGGCATGATGTCGCGTCTGCAGCTCGGCCTGTCGCTCGCCATGGATTTCGACTGCTACCTGATCGACGAGGCGACCAGCGTCGGCGACCAGCGCTTCATCGAGCGCACGCAGCACCGGCTGGAGACCAGGCTGCGCAGCCGCGCCCTGATCATGGTCAGCCACCATTCCTCGCATATCCGTACCTTCTGCCGCACCGCGGCGATCCTGCACGACGGGATCCTGACCTTCTTCGAGGACCTCGATGAAGCTATCGCCACCTACGAGGCCCTCTGAGCCTCTTGCCGCCAGCGGCCTGATCCCCCCCGCGGTCGGCCGATCGGCCGCGCCGCCGGGCCGCAGCCGGCGCTTCGGCGCCCGTTGGTGGTACGCGCTGCTCGTGCTGCTGCCGACGCTGCTGGTCGCCGGCTACTACAGCTTCTACGCGGCCGACCTCTACGAATCGGAAGCGCGCTTCCAGGTGCGCAACCGCGGCGGCGGCGGCGCCAACCCGATGGACATAGCTGGCGGCCGCACCGGCGCCATGGCGGGCATCTTCACCAACGCCTCCCGCCCGGCCACCGAGGAATCGCGCGCCGTCGCCGCATGGATCGACAGCCACGCCGCGGTCACCGCGCTGCGGCGCGAGCTGGATCTGGTCGAGATCTGGCGCCGGCCGGAAGCCGACCAGCTCTCCATGCTGTGGTGGGACGAGCCCCAGCTCGAATGGCTGCTCTGGTACTTCCGGCGTCGCGTGAACATCTCCTTCGATCCCGAGACGGGCGTGATGACGCTGCGCGTGCTGAGCTTCCGGCCGGGCGATTCGCAGCTGCTGGCGCAGCAGGTGCTGCGCCTGTCGGAGGAGCTGGTGAACACCTTCTCCGCCCGCAGTATCGCCGACACGCTGCGAGTCGCCCATGACGACCTGGCCAAGGCGGAACGCCGCGTGGTCGCCGCGCGCGAGGCGCTGATCGCCTTCCGCGAGCGCGAGCAGGCCTTCGACCCGCAGCGCAGCGCGACCGGCGCGGTCGAGACCATCGGTCGGCTGGAGGCGCAGCTGACGCAATCGCGCGCCGAGCTGCAGGAGCGCCGCGCCTTCATGCGCGCCGACAACCCGCAGATCCAGGTGCTGAACAACCGCATCGCCGCGCTGCAGCAGCAGATCGCGACGGAGCGCAGCCGCGTCACCCGCGGCGAGGAACGGCTGACCCAGCAGGTCGCCGGCTACGAGCGGCTCGAGCTCGAGCGGATGCTGGCGGACCGGGAGCTCGCCTCCGCCACCGCCTCGCTCGAGTCGGCCCGGTCCGACGCGCTGCGCCAGCAGGTCTTCATCATGCGGGTCGCCGACCCGCAGCTGCCCGAATGGCCGCGCTACCCGCGCGCCACGTTCAACACGTTCACCGTCTTCGTCAGCCTTTCCGTGCTGTTCGGCATCGGGTGGCTGCTGGTGGTGAGCGCCCGCGAGCATGCGAGCTGAGATGCCCTTCCGTAGCTTCCGCCTTCCGCTTCTCCTCGCGGCGGGCATCTGCGCCGCCGCGGCGCCGGCCGCGGCGCAGATGCTGCCGCAGAGCCTGTTCGGCCGGAACCCTGCGGCGGCCGGTCCGCCGCAGCTGCAGCAGCAGCCGCCACAGCTCCAGGGTGCGCAGGGCGCGCCGGGCGTGGACGCGCTGCTGAACCGCAACGACCCGACGGTCACGCAGCGCCAGGGCACCACCACCGCGGCCGAGGGCGGCCCGATCGCCGTCGGCCCGCTCGGCGATCCCGGCC
>NZ_JAPSMD010000485.1 GCF_027856955.1 Falsiroseomonas oryzae
CCGCGCGCGGCTGGTCCGGCGTCCACAGCCACCAGCCCGCGCCGAGCAGCGCGGCCAGCAGCAGCAGGCCGATCCAGACCAGCACGCGCCGCATCCCTCAGCCCGGCGCCGCCGCCAGCCGGCGGTCCGCCACCCGCACGCCGCGGTCGTGGAAGCGCGCCACCGCCGGGCGGTGCGCGATGGACAGCACCGCGGTGCCGGGCAGGCGCTGCTTCACCAGCGCGTACAGCGCCTCCTCGCCCTCCGGATCCAGGCTCGCCGTCGCCTCGTCCAGGAACAGGAAGTCGGGCTTCACCAGCAGCGCCCGCGCGAAGGACAGGCGCTGCTGCTCGCCGCCCGACAGCCGCCGGTCCCAGGCATCCTCCTCGTCCAGCCTGTCCGACAGATGCGACAGGTTCACCGCCGCCAGCGCGTCGCGGATCGCCGCCTCCGGCACCTCCTCGGCGCCCAGCGGGTAGCACACGGCCCGGCGCAGCGTGCCGAGCGGCAGGTACGGGCGCTGCGGCAGGAACAGCGCGCGCGCGCCGTCGGGAATGCGCACCGTTCCGCGGCCGAATGGCCAGATGCCGGCGATGGCGCGGAACAGCGTGGACTTGCCGCTGCCGGAGGCGCCGGTGATCAGCACCGCCTCGCCCTTCTCCAGCCGCAGCGCGGCATCCTCCACCAGCACGCGCCCGCCGGGGATGGCGAGCGTCACGCCCTCCAGCACCACCGCATCCCCTGCGCCGCGCTGCGCCCGCACCCCGTCCTCCGATGCGCGGGCGTCGCGGATGGCGCGGGTGAAGCCGGTCAGCCGTTCCACCGTCGCGCGCCACTCCGTCAGCCTGGCGTAGTTGTCCACGAACCAGGACAGCGCGCCCTGCACCTGGCCGAAGGCGCTGCTGGTCTGGATCAGCCCGCCGAGCGGGATGCGCCCGGAGAAATAGGCCGGCGCGGCGACGACGATCGGGAAGATCGTCGCGACCTGGGTGAAGCCCGCGGTGAAGAAGGTCAGCCGCTTGGTCGCGACCATGATCCCCCACCAGTTCTCCATCAGCGCGCGGAAGCGTGCCTGCAGCCCGCGCCGCTCATCGGCCTCGCCGCCGTAGAGCGCGACGCCCTCCACGTTGTCGCGCACGCGCACAAGGGCGTAGCGGAAATCCGCCTCGACCCGCTGCTGCAGGAAGTTCAGCCGGATCAGCGGCCGGCCGATCAGGTGCGCGATCCAGGTGCCGAGGATGGAGTAGAGCAGCGCCACCCACACCATGTAGCCGGGGATCGAGATGCCCAGCACCTCCAGCGGCCCGCTCAGCGACCACAGCACGAAAATGAAGGAGAACAGGGTGACCACGCTGTTCATCAGGCCGAGCCCGAGGCTCAGCGTATCGTCCACGAACATGCGGATGTCGTCCGCGATGCGCTGGTCCGGGTTGTCGGTGACGGGGTCGGTCAGCGCGATGCGGTAATAGGCCCGGTCTGAGAGCCAGTCGGCCAGGTAGCGTTCCGTCAGCCAGCGGCGCCAGCGGATCTGCAGCGCCTGGCGCAGATACAGCTGGTAGACCGCGATCAGGATGTAGGCCACGGCAACCAGGCAGAAGCCCGGGAACCACACGCCTTCCGCGTCGCCCCCCAGCAGCAGCAGCGACCAGAAGGTGGTGGCGTCCTTCTGCTCCAGGGCGTTGTAGAAGGCGCGCTGCCAATAGGTCAGCACCACCGTCATGCCGACCAGCGAGAGGTTCAGCACGACGACGGCGGCCAGCAGCGCGAGGCCCCGCCCGCGCTCCTCGCTCACCCAGTAGGGGCGGGTCAGGGCCCAGGCCTCGCCGAGGAAGGAGCCGATCCGGCGCATGCGTCACTCCCCAACGAGGATCGACAGGGTCAGCGCGTCCGCGCCAGCCCCGCATCGAAGGCGCGCCGCCATTCCGCGACACGCTTCGCGTTCACGCCCAGGTCCGAATAGCCGACCAGGCTGCGGGAATAGAGGAACAGCCCCGTCCCACCGGGCATCTCGACCACCTGGCCGTTCACCAGGTCGGGGTAGTTCATCCAGCGCGTACGCGCGACCCACTGGGCCTGCCGCAGCTCCGGCCATTCCGCCATCTTCCAGACGCGCTCCATCCCGTCGCCCAGAGCGCGCAGCACCGCCCAGGCGGCCTCGGCCGGAACGGCCAGCAGCGGCACCGTCTCGTGCCGCTCGGTCGTCGCGCCCGGCGGCGCCGCCAGATGCGCGTTGGGCGAGGAAGGCAGGCGCAGGCGGGCGAAGTCCACCGGCGCGGCAGGAGGTAATCCGGCCGTCCCGCGGCCAAGCATCATCTGGAGCATGGTCATCCCTCGGCGGAGGTCGCGATGCGCAGCCGGATCACGCCGCGGATCTCCGCCGCGGGATCGACCGGCCTACCCTTGCGCAGCACCTCGATGCGCCCGTCCCGGGCCAGGCGGATGGCGGCGGCGCGCACCGCGCCCATCAGGCGGCGCCAGGCATCCTCCTCCGGTGCCAGCGCGCGGGCGACCTCGCTCGGGCAGATCGACTTGTCCGGGCCGCGCGCTGCGGTCAGCCGCAGGATCTCGGCGGCGATGGCCTCCGGGCCGGGCGTCACGGCACCAGCCAGCTGGCGTCGGGCGCACCGTCGCCATGCCAGTCGAAGCGCGCACGGAGGTGCCCGGCGGCGGCCAGTTCCAGCCAGTCCAGTCGGTCGAAGCGCAGCAGCAGCACGCGGAACTGCGCCTCCCCGGCAGCGGCGTCGCGCGGGGCGGGCGGCGGCGCGGCGACGGGCGTGCCCGGCGCAGGCTCGATCGCGTAGCACATGCGGGAGAAGTCGCGGCTGGCCTGCCAGGCGGCGGCGGCCACCGCGTCGCCGCCATGCAACGCGGCCCGGCCGGACAGGCGCAGCTGCACCTTCGCGCCCGGGTCGTAGAGATGCAGCGCGCAGCGCGGCTCCCGCAGCAGCGAGGCCACCTTGCCTGACCGCGCATCGGTGTGCAGGCGGATGGTGCGCGTCGCGGCCTCGAAGCCACGCAGCACCAGGGTGCGCGCTTCCGGCGCGCCATCCGGCGCCACGGTGGCCAGGGTGGGCGTATGGAAGGGATGGCGCCGGTCCGCCACGCCGCGCGCCAGGTGCCGAAATGCTTCGGCCAGGCATTCCTGCAGCGTCGCCTCCAGGCTCAAGCCGGCGCGCCCCGGGCGGAGGCGATCACGCCCGCCAGCGCGGCGCCGCTTTCCACCGCCGCCTCTGCGCGCGCGCCCACGCACCAGTCGCCGCAGGCGCCGAGTCCGCGCGCCGGATCCCACAGGCAGGGCGCGCCCAGTGCCGTCTCCACCAGCGCGTAGCGCCAGCGATGCGCCGCGGCGTGGATCGGCTCCGGCAGGCTGCCGCCGTTCAGCGCGGCGAAGGCCGCGAGCAGGCCCGTGGCAGCCTCCGCGGCGGTCAGTTCCAGATTCTCCCGCGACCATTCCGGCCCGGCCTGCACCACCCAGCATTCATTGGTGTGGTTCCGCCCGGGCTTGGAACTGTCGCGCGCCGCCCAGCCGATCGGGCCGCCGGGAAGGCGGATGGTGTCGGGCAGGTTCAGCCGCTCGGCGAAGGCGACCATCAGGGTCCAGCAGGGCGCCATGCGCACCATGTCCAGCACGCGCTTCAGGTGCGGCGCCGGCCGGGCCAGCAGCGCCGCGGCCTGCGGCGCCGGGACGGCCAGCACCACCGCGTCGAAGGGGCCGTCCTCGGCCGGGGCGTCGCCCGCGCGGCC
>NZ_JAPSMD010000486.1 GCF_027856955.1 Falsiroseomonas oryzae
CGCGCCGCCGGTCGGCGTCTGCGGTTCGCTCGTCTCGGGCTGCTGCGCGTTCGGCCCACCGCGCCCGGCGCCGGTCTCGGGCGCCGCGGACTGCACGGCGGGGGCGCCGCCCGGCAGCCCAGGCGCCTGCTGGGTCTGCTGTGCCCATGCCGGCGCGTACAACAGGACGAGAAGGAGGAGGAGCCTGCCCATGGTTAGCTCGCCTCGACCGTCGCGCGGTAGGCGGTGCGCCAGCCCCAGGCGCCGGAACCGAAGCCGCGCCGTGTCACGCGCTCGCGGTAGATGTCGGCGATGATCACCTGGTCGCCCGCCAGCAGCGCCTTGGTGCTGCACATCTCGGCGCAGAGCGGCAGCTTGCCCTCCGCGATGCGGTTGGAGCCGTATTGCGCGTATTCCGCCGGCGTGGAATCGGCCTGCGGGCCGCCGGCACAATAGGTGCACTTGTCCATCTTGCCGCGCCCGCCGAAATTCCCGACGCGTGGGTATTGCGGCGCGCCGAAGGGGCAGGCGTAGAAGCAGTAGCCGCAGCCGATGCACAGGTCCTTGTCGTGCAGCACCAGCCCATCCTCCGTGCCGTAGAAACAGGAGACCGGGCACACCGCGGCGCAGGGCGCATCGGTGCAGTGCATGCACGCCATGGAGATGGAGCGCTCGCCCGGCTTGCCGTCGTTGATGGTGACGACGCGGCGCCGGTTGATGCCCCAGGGCACCTCGTGCTCGTTCTTGCAGGCGGTGACGCAGGCGTTGCACTCGATGCAGCGCTCGCTGTCGCAGAGGAAGACGAGGCGGGCCATCTCTCGCGTCTCCTCAGGCCGCACGGATCTGGCAGAGCGTGACCTTCGTCTCCTGCATGAAGGTGACGGGGTCGTAGCCGTAGGTCGTAACGGTGTTGGCGCTCTCGCCCAGCACGATCGGGTCCGTGCCGGGCGGGTAGAACTTCCGGCGGTCCTCGCCCTGCCACCAACCGCCAAAATGGAACGGCATGAAGGCGACGCCGCGCCCGACGCGCTCCGTCACCAGCGCCTTCACGCGAACCCGCGCCTCGTTCTCCGGCCCCAGCACCCAGACCCAGCCGCCGTCGCGAATGCCGCGCGGGTCGGCATCGGCGGGGTTGATCTCCACGAACATGTCCTGCTGGATCTCGGCCAGCCACGGGTTGGACCGCGTCTCCTCGCCGCCGCCCTCGTACTCCACCAGCCGGCCGGAGGTGAGGATGATGGGGAAGTCGCGCGCAACGCGGTGGCTGCGCATCTGCACCGACAGGCCGAGATGCGGCACGCGGTAGCCGCGCCGGTCGCGCAGCGTCGGATAGGTGCCGCGCGGCGCGACCGCGTTCGGGTCGGAGGCCAGCACTGCCGCCTGGTCCGGCGTGGGGATCAGGTCGAGGCGGGAGGTGTAGATTGGTTCCCGGTGTACCGGCACGGCATCCGGCAGGTTCCACGCCACCGCGCGCGCCTTGGCGTTGCCGTAGGGCAGGCAGCCATGCTCCATCGCGACGCGGATGATGCCCATCGACAGGTCGGTGGACCAGGAGACGCGGTCCACGTTCTGCCCGCCGATGCGCTCGATCGTCGCCTTCTCCTCCGCGGTCAGGTCGTCGTACCAGCCGAGGCGCTTCAGCACGGCGACGGTGAATTCGGGATAGCCGTCCTCGATCTCCGAACCCTTGGAGAAGCTGCCCTCGGCCAGAAGGGTCTGGCCGTTGCGCTCCACGCCGAAGCGGGCGCGGAAGGTGCCGCCGCCATCCTTCACGTGCAGCTGCGTGTTGTAGAGGATGTGCGTGCCGGGATGCCGCCATTCCGGCTTGCCCCAGCAGGGCCAGGGCAGGCCGTAGTAGTCGCCGCGCACCTCCTCCGGCGCGTCCGGCCCGGCGCGCAGGGTGACCAGGTCGAAGTGCTCCTGGTGGCGCAGATGCGCCTTCAGCCGCTCAGGCGACTGGCCGGTGTAGCCGATCGCCTGCAGGCCGCGGTTCATCTCGCGCAGGATGTCGTCTGCCAGCACGCGGCCGTCCGTGACGCTGATGTGCTTGAACATCTCCCCGGCAAAGCCGAGCCGCTCTGCCAGCGCAAACATCACGTCGTAGTCGTTGCGGCTCTCGAAGATCGGCTCGACGATCTTGTGGCCCCATTGCAGCGCGCGGTTCGACGCGACGCGGCTGCCCTCCATCTCGAAGGAGGTGCACATGGGCAGCAGGTAGGTGCCGTTCCGCCGGTCGGAGACCTGCGCGTAGGTCGTGGGATGCGGGTCGGCGACGACCAGCAGCTCCAGCTTCTCCAGCGCCTTCACCGCTTCCGGCATGCGGCTGACGGTGTTGCCGCCATGGCCGAAGACCATCATGGCGCGCACGAGGTCGGGCTGCTCCACCTGGTCCTTCGGCAGCACCACCGCGTCGAACCAGCGCGTGCTGGTCAGCCCTGGCGTCTGCATCAGCCGCTCCGACGCGAAGCGGGCTTTCATCCACTCGTAGTCCACGTCCCAGACGCGGCAGAAATGACGCCAGGCGCCCTCGTCCAGCCCGTAGTAGCCGGGCAGAGTCGCGACATCGAGGCCGAGGTCGGTCGCGCCCTGGACGTTGGTGTGACCACGGAAGATGTTGGCCCCGGTGCCGGGCAGGCCGACATTTCCGGTGGCCAGCAGCAGGATGGAATAGGCGCGGACATTGGCCGTGCCGACCGTCTTCTGCGTCGCGCCCATGCACCAGATCAGCGTCGCCGGCTTCTGCGTCGCGAAGACCTGCGCGATGCGCCGCAGCTGCTCGCCGGGTACGCCCGTGACGCGCTCCACCTCCTCCGGCGTCCACTTCTCGACCTCGCGCCGCACCTCGTCCATGCCGTAGACGCGCTGGCGGATGAACTCCTTGTCCTCCCAGCCATTGCGGAAGATGTGCCAGAGGATGCCCCAGACTAGCGGGATGTCGGTGCCCGGGCGGATGCGCACGTATTCCGTGGCATGCGCGGCGGTGCGGGTGAAGCGGGGGTCGATGACGATCAGGTGGGCGCGGTTCTGGTCGCGCGCCGCTAGCACGTGCTGCATCGCGATCGGATGCGCCTCGGCCGGGTTGCCGCCCATGATGATCATGGTGCGGCTGTTGCGCAGGTCGTTGTAGCTGTTGGTCTGCGCGCCGTAGCCCCAGGTGTTCGCCACGCCCGCGACGGTGGTGGAGTGGCAGATGCGCGCCTGGTGGTCCACGTTGTTGGTGCCCCAGAAGGCGGCGAACTTGCGGAGCAGGTACGACGCCTCGTTGGTGAACTTGGCGCTGCCAAGCCAGTAGACGCTCTCCGGCCCGCTGCGCTCCCGGATGTCCTTCAGCTTCTCCGCGATCTCGTCCAGCGCCTGGTCCCAGGACAGGCGCTGCCATTCGCCGTCCGCCAGCTTCAGCGGCGTTCGCAGCCGCCGCCCGCCGAACACGATCTCCCGCACGCTCGCCCCCTTGGCGCAATGCGTGCCGCGGTTGATCGGGCTTTCCCAGGTCGGTTCCTGCCCGGTCCAGACGCCGTTCTGCACCTCCGCCGTGACGGTGCAGCCGACGGAGCAATGCGTGCAGATGTTCTTGATGCGCGTCACCGGCGTGGTGCGGTCCACCTGCGCGGTACTGCCGCCGGTTCCGCCGACCGCGGCGCGCGCGCGCTGCACAGGCAGCGCGCCGAGCGCCGCCAGCGCACCGGCGCCGTAGCCGGCGCGCGCGAGGAAATCGCGGCGGTCGAGCCC
>NZ_JAPSMD010000487.1 GCF_027856955.1 Falsiroseomonas oryzae
CGGCGCGGGCAGCGCGACCCGCGGCGCCGCGCGCCGGCGTCGCGGCAGGGCCAGCGCGTGCAGCGCCGGCACGACGAGCAGCGTGGCGAAGGTGGCGAGCGTCAGCCCGCCGATCATCGCCACCGCCATGGGGCCCCAGAACACCGAGAGCGTCAGCGGCACGAAGGCCAGCACGGCGGCCAGCGCCGTCAGGATCACCGGCCGCGCGCGGCGCACCGTGCTCTCGATGATCGCCTCGCGCAGCTCCACCCCGGCCTCGGTGTCCTGGCGCACCTGGTCCACCAGGATCAGCGTGTTGCGCATGACCATCCCCGCCAGCGCGATCACGCCGAGCAGCGCGACGAAGCCGAAGGGCATGCCCGTCAGCAGCAGCGCCGCCGCTGCGCCGGGAATGCCGAGCGGCGCCGTCGCCACCACCAGCGCGGTGCGGCCGAAGTGGCGCAGCTGGACCATCAGGATCAGCAGCATCGCCGCCACCATGGCCGGGAACAGCGCGAAGAGGCTGGCATTCGCCTTGGCCGATTCCTCCGCTGCACCTCCCGTCTCGATGCGCATGCCGACCGGCAGGCCCCGCGCGATCGCGTCGATGCGCGACAGCGCGGCGGCGGTGACGTCGGGCGCCTGCAGGCCGGGCGCGATCTCTGCGCGCACCGCCAGGAAGGGCTCGCGGTTGCGGCGCCAGAGGATCGGCTCCTCCATGGCGGGCTCCAGCCGCGCGACCTGCGCCAGCGGCACCGGCCCGGCGGCGGTGACGATGTTGAGGTCGCCGAGCGCGGCCAGCGCGCCGCGTTCCCCGGCCGGCGCGCGCAGCACCACGTCCACCAGCCGCTCGCCTTCCCGCAGGCGGGTCGCCGTGGTGCCGGAGAGCAGCGCCTGCACGGATTGCGCCACCGCCTCCGGCGAGAGGCCCAGCTGCGCGACGCGGTCGTGGTCCAGCGCAAGGCGCAGCGACGGCGCCCGTTCCCCCCAGGCGAGCTGCACGTCGCGCGTGCCGGGGGTGGCGCGCAGCGCGGCCATGACGTTCTCAGCCACGTCGCGCAGCTGCTCCGGCGTGCCGCCGGTGACGCGGAACTGCACGGGGAAGCCGACCGGCGGGCCGAAATCGAGGCGGGAGACGCGCACCCGCGCCTCCGGCACGGCGCCGGATTCCGCGAAGGCGATCAGCTTCTCGCGCAGCCGCTCGCGCGCGGGGACGTCGCGCGACTGGATGACCAGCTTGCCGAAGGCCTCGTTGGGCAGGTCGGGGTTCAGCGCCAGGAAGAAGCGCGGCGCGCCGGCGCCGATATAGGCGGTGTAGGTCTGCGCGTCCTCGTCCTGCGCGATGTGCTGCGCGATACGGTCCACCGCGTCGCGCGTCGCGGCGAAGCCGGCGCCGGCGCGGAGGTTGACGTCCACCAGCAGCTCCAGCCGCGCGGAGGTGGGGAAGAACTGCTTCTTCGTCGCGGCCATGCCCGCGAAGCCTGCGCCGAGCATCGCGACGGTCGCGGCCAGCACCACCGCCCGATGGTCGGTGCACCAGGTCACCACGCGGCGCAGCGCGCGGTAGAAGCGCGTGTCGTAGAGATGCTCGTGATGCGTGACGCGCTTCGGCGTGGGCAGCAACTTCACGCCGAGCCACGGCGTGAACCACACCGCGACCAGCCAGGAGGCGATCAGGGCCGCGCCGACCACCCAGAAGATGCCGCCGGCATATTCGCCCGAGGTCGAGTTGGCGAAGCCCACCGGGATGAAGCCGGCGACCGTCACCAGCGTGCCCGACAGCATCGGCCCCGCCGTGCTGCCCCAGGCGAAGGCGGCGGCGCGCAGGCGGTCCCAGCCTTCCTCCAGCTTCACCACCATCGCCTCGATCGCGATGATCGCGTCGTCCACCAGCAGGCCGAGGGCGAGGATCAGCGCGCCGAGCGAGACGCGCTCCAGCTCCATCCCCCACCACAGCATGCACAGGAACACCGCGGCGAGCGTGAGCGGCACGGAGAGCGCGACGATCAGACCGGCGCGCAGGCCGAGCGAGAGCAGCGAGACAACCAGCACCACCAGCAGCGCGGCGGCGAACTTGGTCAGGAACTCCGTGACGCTCTCCGCGACGATGCGCGGCTGGTCGGAGATCGCCTCCAGCTCCAGGCCCAGCGGCAGGTCGGCGCGGATGCGGGCGAGCTCGGCGCGCAGGCTCTCGCCCAGCGCCAGCACGTCGAAGCCGCGCTGCTTCGCCACCGAGACGAGAACCGCCTCGCGCCCCTCGTGGTAGATCGCGGCGGAAGGCGGGTCGGCCAGGCCGCGGCGCACCTCCGCGATCTCGCCGAGGCGGATGGTGCGGCCGTCCGGGCCCGGCACGGGCACCGCGCGGATCGCCGCGACGCCGTCCAGCGCGCCGCCGACGCGGAGGTGGACGCGCGTGCTGCCGGTCTCCACCACGCCGGCCGGCGCCACCGGGTTCTGCCGCGCCAGGGCTTCGAGGATGGCGGTCGGCGCGATGCCCAGCGTGGCAAGCCGGGCGTGGCTCACCTCCACGAAGATGCGCTGCTCGATCTCGCCGGTGATCGTCACCTTCTCGACGCCGGGCAGGCGCAGCAGGCGCAGGCGGATGCTCTCGGCCTGGCGGACCAGCTCCGCATGGTCGGCGCCGGTCAGCGCCAGCACGGCGGACTGCACGTCGGAATACTCGTCGTTGAAGAAAGGACCGCGCACGCCCGCGGGCAGGTTGGGGGCGATGTCGCCCACCTTCTTGCGCACCTGGTACCACAGCCCCGGCACCTCGCGCGGCGGCGTGGTGTCGCGCAGCACGACGGTGGTGGTGGCGACGCCGGGCCGCACATAGGTCTCCAGCCGATCGAGCCAGGGCAGGTCCTGCAGCCGGCTCTCGATGCGGTCGGCGACCTGCGCCTGCATCTCCTCCGCCGTCGCGCCGGGCCAGGCGGCGCTGACCACCATGACCTTCAGCGTGAAGGAGGGATCCTCCGCGCGGCCCAGCTTCTGCCAGGCGCCGGCGCCCAGCAGCGCCAGCAGCAGCATCGCGAAGAGCGTCAGCGCGCCGTTGCGCACGCCCCAGGCGGAGAGGTTGAAGCGGTCCATGACGACGCCTCCCGCTCAGCGCAGCGTCGCGGCCAGGCGCGTGGAGACCACGCGCACCCGGCTCTCGGGGTCCAGCAGCTGCGGGCCGAGCGCCACGACGCGCTCGCCCGGGCTCAGGCCGCCGGCCACCTGCACGGTCTGCTCGCCCAGGCTGGTCACGCGCACCGGCACCGCCTCGATGCGGTCGCCCGCAAGGCGCCAGACCATCGGCCCCTGGCCGCGATCGTGCAGCGCGGCCAGCGGCAGCGTCGCAACGGGCTCTGTGGCACGCGCCAGGCGCACGGTGCCGGTCATGCCGAGTGCGACCCAATCCGGCGCGTCCGGCAGGGCGAAGCGTGCGGCGTAGGTGCGCAGCGTGCCGTCGGCCTGCGGCGCCAGCTCGCGCAGGGTGGCGGCGAGCGGCGTCTCCGGCCGCGCCCAGAAGCGCGCCTCCGCCGCCGCGTCGCGCAGCGCGGGCAGGGCGGATTCGGGAACGCGCACCATCAGTTCGCGCTCGGCCGGGTCGGCCAGGCGCAGCACGGCCTGGCCTTCCGGCACCACCTGCCCGGCCTCCGCAAGCAACGCGGTCACGACGCCGGCGGAGGGCGCGCGCAGCATGGCGTAGGAGAGGC
>NZ_JAPSMD010000488.1 GCF_027856955.1 Falsiroseomonas oryzae
GCTGCGCCGCGCCGCCGAAGCCTCTGGCTTCCGCGGCGAGGCCGGGCAGGTGCTGGAGCCCGCGGCCGCGCCGCGCCAGGCGCTGCTGGGCATCGGGCGCCGTCGCCGGGCGGATCTGGAACGCGCCGGCGCTTGCGGTGCCGCGCTGTTCGCGGAGATCTCGCAGGTTGCGCTGGACGCGCGCGGGCTTGCGCCGGAGGAGTCGGCGGCGCTGGCCACCGGCGCCGCGCTGCGCGCCTGGCGCTTCGACGCCCATCGCACACGCGACGTGACGCCCGGCCTGGCCCGGCTGGTGGTGCATGTGGACGACGTCGCCGCGGCGAAGGCGGCCTGGGAACCGGCCGAGGCCGCTGTGCGCGGCTGCCTCTTCGCGCGCGACCTGGTGGCGGAACCGGCGAACCACCTGACGACGCGCAGCTTCGCGAAGCGCCTGGAGGGGCTGGCCGAGTTCGGCATCGATGTGGACGTGCTCGGCCGCAAGCGGCTGGCGCGCGCGGGCTTCGGCGGGTTGCTGGCGGTGGGGCAGGGCAGCGCCTCGCCACCGCGGCTGGTCGTGCTGCGCTGGCGCGGCAGCCTCGACGCGCCGCCGGTCGCCTTCGTGGGCAAGGGGATCGTCTTCGATACCGGCGGCGTCTCCATCAAGCCGGCGCACGGGATGGAGACGATGCGTGCGGACATGGCCGGCGCCGCCGCCTGCGCCGGCGCGATACTGGCGCTGGCGCTGCGCCGCTCGCCCGCGCCTGCGGTCGCCGTGCTGGCCCTGGCGGAGAACGCGACCGGCGCCGGGAGCTACCGCCCCTCCGACGTGATCCGCACGCTGTCCGGCCGCACGGTGGAGGTGGTGGACACCGACGCGGAAGGGCGCCTGGTCCTGGCCGATGCGATCCACCATGCCGTCGCGCAGTTCCGTCCGCGCGCGGTGGTGGACCTGGCGACGCTGACCGGCGCGATCGTCAGCGCGCTCGGCCACCACCGCGCCGGGCTGTTCGGGAACGACCAGGCGCTGATGGCGGCGCTGGCGGCCGCCGGCGAGCAGGTGAACGAGCCGCTCTGGCCAATGCCGATCGGCGAGCAGCACCGCGACGACTTGCGGTCGGACATTGCCGACATCCGCCAATGCGCGCCCTCCGCCCGCGGCGAGGGCGGCTGGGCCGCGCGCTTCCTGCCGGATGCCTGCCATGCTGCGGCGTTCCTGCGCGAATTCGCCGGTGAGGCGCGCTGGGCGCATCTCGACATCGCCGGCGTGGACACGGCAGAGGCGCCGCATGCTCTGGGTCCCGCGGGGCCGACCGGCTTCGGCGTGCGGCTGCTCGACGCGCTGGTCGCTGCGGGCTTCGAGGAAGCCGACCACCATGCGCCCGTGGCCGGCGGCTTCGTCCCGGTGTAGGGACGCGCGGCATGGCGGAGTACGGCTTCTACCACCTGACGCGCACGCCGCTGGAACAGGCCCTGCCGAAGCTGCTGGGCCGCGTCCTCGGCAGCGGCGGCCGCGCCATGGTGCTGCTGGCGAGCCGCGAACGGCTGGAGGCGCTGGACGCGGCGCTGTGGGCCAGCGGGGATCCCGACTGGCTGCCGCATGGCACGCCGCTGACCGGCCATGCCGAATACCAGCCGATCTGGCTGACCACGGAGGACGCGCCGGAGGCCGGTGCGCCGAATGGCGCGCGATTCCTGTTCCTCCTGGAAGGCAGCGAATCCGCCCGGCTGGACCGCTTCGACCGCGTGCTGGACCTGTTCGACGGCGGCGACGAGGCGGCGGTGCAAGCGGCGCGGGCCCGCTGGCGCACCGCGAAGGCGGCGGGCCACAGCCTCACCTACTGGCAGCAGGGACCGCGCGGCTGGGAGAAGGCCGGGGGGTGACGCCCCCGGCCCCGCGGCTCAGCTGTCCAGGCGCACGCCGGTCAGCTGCACCATCTCCGCCCAGCGCGCCACCTCGCTGCGCTGGAAGGCGGCGAAGGGCGCCGGCGCCAGCGGGTCCAGCGTGAAGCCGGCGGCGGCAAGGCGACGCTGCACCTCGGCATCCGACAGGGTGCCGATGAAGGCCGCCGCCAGACGTTCCGCCGTCGCGGCCGGCAGCCCGGCCGGGCCGAACAGGCCGAACCAGGCATCCACCGCCATGTAGCCGACGCCGGCTTCCTCCGCGGTCGGGACGTCGGGGAAGTCCGCCAGACGCCGCGGCGCGCCGACCGAGAGAGCGCGCAGCCGCCCTTCGCGGATCAGCGCGGCCACGGTCGGGAAGGTGGAGACGTAGAAATCGACCTGTCCCGCCACGGTCGCGGTCGCCGCCGGCGCGGCGCCGTTGAACGGCACATGCGTCGCGTCCATCCGCGACCGCCGCACGAAGGTCTCCGCGATCACGTGGCTGGCCGAGCCGGCCTGCGAGGAGGCGTAGTTCAACCGCCCGCCGCCCTGGCCCAGCGCGGCGAGCTCCGCCATGCTGCGCGCGCGGGAATTCGCCGGCACCACGGTCGCGTGGTGCACCGTGCCGAGCTTGGCGATGGGGGTGAAGCCGTCCACCACGTTGAACGGCAGCCGCGCCATCATGTGCTGGTTCGACGCATGGGTCTGGTTGTGGCCGACCATGATGGTCAACCCGTCCGGCGCGGCGCGGTGCGTCGCTTCCGACCCGATCACGCCGCCGCCACCCGCGCGGTTGTCGATCACCACGGGCTGGCCCAGCGCGGCAGCCGCCTTCTCGCCGGTGACGCGCGCCAGGATGTCGGTCGGGCCGCCGGGCGGGGCCGGCACGATCAGCCGGATCGGGCGGTCGGAACCCTGCGCCTGCGCGGCGCGCGACACGGCCGCGAGGCCGAGGGGCAGCGCAGCGAGGCGCAGGGCGTTGCGGCGAGTGGCGTGCATGGCGTCGTTTCTCCCGGTCAGGTCTGCCGCCCTCTCGCAACGCGGGCGGGTCGGGTCAAGACCGTGTGACCCTACAACCTTCCGTTGCATCGCGCGGGTGCGGTCTGACACACTCCGCGGACCCGGTGACACGGGGGAGGGCGGAACGATGAAGGATCCGGAGACCCGGCTGCCTGAGCGGCCGGCCGAGCCGAAGCCGTTGCCGGTGGCGGAGCCTGCCACGCCGCGCGCCCTCTGGCCCACCTTCATGCGCCGTACCCTGCCCGAGGACGCGCTGCGCCACGAGAGGCACGTCGTCCTGGCGCGCTGAAGGCTCCCGCACTTCTCTTCCGATCACGGAAGGATCGCCCCGGCTTCCCGCGCGTTGCGCGTGCCAAGACTGCAGCGCGCGGGGAGTACATGAGGGACAACGACACCAAGGGGCGGCGGCGCATCCTGGGCCTTGTGGGCCTGGCCGCCGGCAGCGCGGCGACTCCCGCCGCGGCGTTCAACGCCGATGGCAGCCGCGGCCGCATTCCTGCCGAACCGGAAAGCGAAGCGGAGAAGCGCAAGCCGCGCTACCGCGAGACCGACCACGTGCGCGCCTTCTACCGCACCAACCGGGGCTGAGCCGCCATGCTCGTCAAGCGCAGCGAAGGCCGGGCCGCGCGGCAGCGGCTGGCGCAGGCCTATGCCGGACTGTCCTCCGGCGGGCTCGACCGCCGCGATTTCCTCGCGCGCGCCGGCTACGGCGCCGGTGCGCTGGCGGCGCTCGGCGCGCTGCCTGTGCAGCGCGCGCG
>NZ_JAPSMD010000489.1 GCF_027856955.1 Falsiroseomonas oryzae
AGGTCGCCGCCGTCGCCGCCGACCAGCGTGTCGCGGCCGAGGCCGCCGATCACTGTGTCCGCGCCGGCGCCGCCCACGACGCGGTCCGCGCCGGCGCCGCCATCCGCCAGGTCGTCGCCGTCGCGGCCGCTCAGCAGGTCGTCGCCGTCCAGGCCGCGCATCACGTCCGCGGCGCGGGTCGCCCCGATCGTGTCGTTCTCCGCCGTGCCGCGCAGTTCCGCGAAGGTCACCGCGAAGACGAGCGGCAGGGAGAAGGCGGTCTCCGGCGGCAGGCCGGGGTCGCGCACGGTCACGACCAGGTCCAGCTGCGGGTCGCTCTCGAAGTCCAGCACCGTGCCGGCGCGCAGGAACAGCTGGTTCCCTGCCAGCACGAAGCTGGCGGCGTCCGCGCCGGACAGGCTGAGCTCGTTCGGGCCGTCCACCGCATCCTGGTCGACGACCGAGACGGTGCCGAGCAGCACGTCCGCGCTCGTGTCCATGTGCTCGGCCAGCGCGAAGGGGGCGGCGCTGCCGGGGGCGGAGGTGATGAACGGCGCTTCGTTCACGTCGTCCACCGCGACGTCAACCGCCTGGAAGGCGGAATTGCCGAGGTCGTCCTCGTAGAAGATGCGCAGGCCGAAGCTGTCGTATTGCTCGAAGTCAATGGCGCCGGTGACGACGATGCGGCCCTGCGCATCCACGGCGAACAGGTCGTTGCGCGTATCCGGGAAGATGAAGGTCGGCGTGTTGTGGAAGGCCAGCACCTCGAAGGTGGTGATCACCGGCAGCGTGTCGGCGGGACGGCTGCGCAGGCCGAGCTGTCCGATCACCGTGCCGGCCGGGACGTTCTCGGCGAGATAGACGTCCTGGTCGAGCAGCCGGCCATCGAGCAGCAGGCCGGTGGCGCCGGCGGTTCCGATCTCGGCGCGCCGGTAGTCGCCGTCGGCGAAGCGCAGCTCGCTGAAACTGCCGATCAGCAGATCCTCGCCGTCCGGGCCGCCGGGGCGCAGGTCGCGCACGGTCGTCCGGTCGGGCGTGCCGCCGCCGTAGCCACCGTAGCCGCCATAGCCGCCGGACCCGCCGGGCGTGACGATCACCTCGTAGTCGGCGCGGCGGCCGGAGAAGGCGACCATGTCGCTGGCGTCGGCGGTCTCGATCGTGTCGGCGCCGGGAGAGGCCAGGAAGATCTCCAGCCCGTCGATCTCCCCGGCCTGGCTGTCGTCCTCGCTCGTGCCGTCGCGGCGCACGGTCTGGAGGGGGTCGTCCGCGAGCCCGATCACCAGCGTGCGGTCCAGCGACAGGCCGGTGGAATCGGTGACCCGGACCGTCACCGCGTAGCTCGTGTCGGCGACGTCGAGGACGGCGCCCTCGGTCACGCGGAGGTTCCGGCCCTCGATGAAGAAGCGGCCGCCGGCGTCGTCGGTCAACGCGAAGGTCAGGTGCCGGTCGCCCTCCGGATCCAGCGCGTCGAGCACACCGATCCGCGTGCCGGAGCCAAGGCTCTCGATCACGGTCACATGCGGATCGGCACCGGCGACGACGACGCCGTCGAGAGTCAGGGCGGTAGGGGCAGCCATCCGGCGTCTCCGGGCAGGAACGTTCCGGAGAGTATCAGTTGCCCTTCTGGGAAGGGCAACCGGCCGGTCTCAGGAGATCAACGCCGTCGCATGGGCGGCGACGATGCCGGCGCTGTCCGCCAGCCGCCCCGTGAAGTCCGGTGCCAGCGCCCTGGCGCGCGCCGTCATCGCTCCGTCACCGAGGGCGGCCTGCAACCGGTCGGCCAGCGCCGCGGCGGTCGTCTCGCCCGTCATCTCCGGCACATCCGCGACGCCGAGCCGCGCCGCGGCGGCGGCGTTGAGTCGCTTCTCGACATCGGTCGGCAGCAGCACCATCGGCAGCCCCGCGGCCAGCGCCGCCGAGAGCAGCCCGAGTCCGCCGAGCGTCACCAGCAGCGCGGCCCGTGCGGCGATTGCGGCGGGCGGCACCGGCTTCTCATGCAGCGCAATGCCGGCAGCGACGAGACGCGCGGCCTCCGGCCGCGCGAGGCCAGGCAGGAAGGCAGCCACCGGCACGCCGCGCTCGGCGAGCAGCGCCAACGCCTCGACGAGCGGCAACGTGCCGGCACGTCCGCGCGGCACATAGGCGAAGACGCCCTGCCCCGCGCCCGCGCTGCCGGGCGCGCCATCGAAGAAGGGCGACACCGGCGGCGCCAGGCGCTGCACCGCGTAGGGATCGAGTTCGGCGAAGACCGCGGGGCAGGCGATGTCGGCTTCGGCGAGGCGCGGCAGGCGGTCGAGCGGCGCGCGCAGCAGGCGCCGCAGAGCGTGGTTCACGACCTGCAGCAGCGCCTCCTCGTCGAAGACGGGTGCGGTGGCATCCGGGTGGAAGACGGGGAAGCGCGGCAGATGCGCGGGCGGCACGGTGTATCCGGTGCCGAGCGCGATGGTCGGCAGCCGGCCACGCGCCGCAAGCAGCGCCGCCGGCGCGAATTCCGCGATCACCAGGTCCGGGGCCGCATCGGCCAGCAGCCGGTCCCAGGCACGGAGCAGGTATTCCAGAACGCCGGAATCGGCCATGCCGAGATCAGCCAGCAGGTCGCCATAGGTCGCGGCGCCGCCGGTGCCCCAGCCGGCATGGCCGAGCAGCCCCGGCCAGATCGGCGCCTGCCGGATCTCCGACGCCGCGGCGACGGCGCGAAAGGCGCGCAGCGCATCGGGCTGCTGCACGGCAAAGGATAGGCGATGCCCGCGCTCGAGCAGGCACCGCGCGACCGCCCCGAGCTTGGCGACATGGCCGCGGTTGGCGCCGATCTCCCAGGCGAGAAGGATGCGTGCCGGCCGCGCGGCCGGCTCAGCAGCCGCCGGGAAGGGGGGCGAGCTCAAGCAGCCGGCCCTCGACCGAGAACTCGCCGAAATCCATCACGATCTCGTCCGCGACGCCGTTCTCGAAATAGCGCAGGCCGACCTCGTATTCCGGCTGGCTTGCGCCGCCCGTGGCGGCGCCGCGCTCGAAGAAGGCGATGCGCATGCGGCTCGAGGCCTGGCCGGCCAGAAGCGGGAAGCGCGGCTGGCCCTGCGCGGCCCCCCAGCCCGAGATGATCGTGGTGGTGTCCTGCGCGCCCGCATCGGTGGTGCCGTCGAACAGCGGCGCGGCGAGCAACCGGCGGCCGGCGCGCGCCGCCTCCACCGACAGCACGGTGTGGCGCGTCGGCAGGATGGTGCCGGGGGGCAGCTCCTCCTCCTTGCCGGCGGGTTCGCTGAAGCGCACGCGGCCGGCGCCGTCGGGGCGCAACTCCGCCTCGCCGGCCACGCGCTGGCTGACCGCGCCGCCGGTGGACTGCGTCAGCGAGAAGCGGAGCCGCGAATTGTCCTTCGCCTCGTAGGTGGCGTAGTCGGAGACGGTCTCGATCTCCTGCCCGTCGCGGTCCACAACCGTCATGGTCATGCGCTGGCGCGTGGCCCAGCCTTCGCAGGCATCCTGCACGTCGAACACCATGGCGCCGCGCACCGCGGTGATGCCGGAGCCGCGCGCCTCCCCGAGGTCGAGCCGGTAGGCGGCGCGATGCGCGGCCATGCGGGCGATGCCGGCGGCCAGCGCCTCCTCGCTCACGCCGTGGCGGGGCCCGCCGGTGACC
>NZ_JAPSMD010000490.1 GCF_027856955.1 Falsiroseomonas oryzae
AGGGGCTGGCGGCCTGCTCCGCGTCGCCGGCCGGCGCGCCGGCGAAAGCGGGGGCGGCGTCCTGCCACGGGGCGGCCGAGGCCGCGTCCTCCGCCGGTTCCTCCAGCGCGGGCAGCGGGCCCGGATCGTGGCCACCGGCAACCTGCACCAGCGTCGCGACGCGCTTCCCGATCGGCGGATGGGTGGCGAACCAGCCGGCGGCGGCCGACAGCGCGGAATCGTGCAGGAACAGCGCGCGCACCTGCTCCGGCACCTGCGGCATCGCGGCGCGCTGCTCCACCTTGCGCAACGCGCCGATCATCGCGTCGGGGTCGCCGGTCATCTCCACCGCGCCGGCATCGGCCAGGTATTCGCGGTTGCGCGACAGCGCCATGCGCAGCACCAGCGCCAGCACATGCGCCAGCACGGCGATCACGATGCCGATGAGGATCAGCACCACCATCGCCCCGCCGCCGCTGTTGCGCGAGGAGGAGGACGAGGACCGGCCGCTGCCGACGCGGAAGCGCGCGAAGCGCAGCACGTTCCAGACCCGGTCGGTGATCAGCGTGATCACGCCGACGAAGACGGCCGCGATCACGCCGAGCCGGGCATCGCCGTTGCGGATATGCGCCAGCTCATGTGCGATGACGGCCGAGAGCTCGCGGTCGTCCAGCGCGTCCATCAGCCCGCGCGTCACAGTCACGCCGGCCTTCTCCGGCGTGAGGCCGGAGGCGAAGGCGTTGCGCTGCGGCGTCTCGATCACCGCGAGCCGCGGCATCCGCATGCCCCGGCTGATGCAGAGCGTCTCCGTCAGTTGCCAGAGCCGCGGCTCCTCCCGCGGGTCGGTCACGCGCTTCGCGCCGGTGACGAGGTCCAGGATCCTGTTGTGCGCCAGCCAGGCGATGGCGAACCACACCGCCGCGACCAGCAGCGCGATCGGCACCACCACAGGCAGCAGCCGCGCCGCCTCCACCAGGCCGGCCTCCACGCTGGGCGCGCTGCCGGAGACGATGAACAGCGCGATCGCATAGCCCATCATGGTCAGCAGCACCGGGAAGCCGGCCAGCAGCAGGATGGACCGGAGCGCGGTGTTCCAGGCGTGGGTGCGCAAACCGAAGGTTTGCATAGTGCTATGCCCTCAGGCGCCGGGCGCGCGCTCCGCGCGCTTGGCTTGCGCGCCTACGCACTGGCGCGCCAAGCCGCGCTGTCGGCCTGTGCGCGGGCCGCCGTTCGGCGGCCGGCAGAGGGGCCGCGATCAGGTCGCATCAGAACTTCACCTGCGGCGCCGTCTGCACCGCGGCGCGCTCGTTCGCCTCCAGCTCGAAGAAGCCGCGGGGCGTGAAGCCCAGGCTGCCGGCGAAGAACACGGCCGGGATCGACTGGATGGCGCTGTTGAACTCGGCGACCGCGTTGTTGAAGAAGCGCCGCGCCGCAGCGATCTTCGTCTCCAGCGCCGAAAGCTCGCCCTGCAGCGACAGGAAGTTGGTGTTCGCCTTGAGGTCCGGATAGGCCTCGCTCAGCGCGAAGAGCCGGCCGAGCGCGCCGGAAAGCTGGCCCTCCGCGGCGGAGGCCGCTTCCGGCCCATGCGCGTTCACCGCGGCGTTGCGCGCCTGGATCACCGCGTCCAGCGTGCCGCGCTCATGCGCCGCGTAGCCCTTCACCGTCTCCACCAGGTTCGGGATCAGGTCGTGGCGCTGCTTCAGCTGCACCTCGATGTCCGACCAGGACTGGCCGACCGTCTGCCGCAGCGCGACCAGCCGGTTGTAGACCATGACCAGCCACAGCAGCAGCACGACGATGACGCCGAGGATGATCCATTCCATGCGCAGTCACTCCGGTTCCCGGGCTGGATGCTACGCCGCGGCCTCGCGGGCGGAAAGGATCGCGTTCGCCTGCCGGAACGCCTCGGCCATGCGGGGCCCCGGCATGGCGCCGCTGAACAGCAGGTGCCGGTCCATCAGGAAGGAGGGCACGCCGGATATCCCGCCGCGCCGCGCCGCCATGTCCTCGGCCAGCACGGCGTCGCGGTGGGCGTCGCCGGCCAGCATCGCTTCCATGCCCGGCAGGCCGGCGGCGGCGGCGATCCCGTCCAGCGCCGCTGGGTCGCCGATGTCGCGGCCGTCCTGGAAATAGGCGCGGAACAGCGCATCCACGACCGGCTGCTGGACGCCGGCCTCCTCCGCCGCGCGGATCACGCGATGCGCCGCGACGGTGTTCGGCGTGCGCCGCATCAGGTCGTGGCGGAAGTCGAGCCCGGCGGCGCGCCCAGCCTCGGCGACCTGCGCGTCCAGCTCCCGCGACCGCTCGAGCGAGCCGAACTTGGCGGCGCGGTAGGCGTCGCGCTCCACGCCCTCCTCCGGCATGTCGGGGTTGAGCTGGAACGGGCGCCAGCGCACGCGGAAGTCCAGCCCTTCGCCGCGCAGCTCCTCCAGCGCGGCGTCGAGATGCGCCTTGCCGATCCAGCACCAGGGGCAGATGGCATCGGAGATCACGTCCAGGGTGCGCATGGCGAAGCTCCTCAGCTGAAGGCGGCGAGGCGGGCAGGCACCTGCGCCAGCACCGCCTCCTCGGCATTGGCGAAGGCGAGCCGCAGGTGACGATCCTGGCCGGGGCCGAAGAAGGGGCCGGGCAGCGTCATCAGGCCCTGCTCCGCGGCCAGGATCTCGGCGGCGCGCAGCGCGTCCGGCGCGCCGTCCGGCAGCCGCAGATAGGCGAAGTAGGTGCCGATGGCGTCGAGCCGCCAGCCCGGCAGTTGCGAGACGAAGCCGCGGAAGGCGTCGGCCCGGCCCGCCATCAGCGCGCGGTTGCCGTCGCGCCAGGCGCGCAGCGCCGGGATCGCCCAGGCCAGCGCCGCCTGCGCGGGGCGCGGCGGGCAGATCTGGAAGGTGTCGAAGGCCTTCTCGAGTTCCGCCATTACCGCCGGTCCCGCCGCCATGGCGCCGACGCGGTGGCCCGGCACGCAATACGCCTTCGAGAAGGAATAGAGGTGCAGCAGCACATCCCCCCAGTCGGGGTCGTCGAACAGCGCATGCGGCCTGGGTTCGGGCAGGAAGTCGCGATAGGTCTCGTCCAGCACCAGCATCGCGCCGTGCCGGCGACACAGCGCCGCGACCGCGTGGATCACGCCCTCGGGGTAGATCGCGCCGGTCGGGTTGTTCGGCGTCACCAGCACCATCGCGCGGGCCTTGTGCTCGACCAGCAGGGCCTCGATGCGCGCGGGATCGGGGACGAAGCCGTCCTCCGCGCGCGTCGGCACGGGGATGGCGCGCACGCCCTGCATGGTCAGCGCCATGTGGTGGTTGAAATACCATGGCGTCGGCAGCAGCACCGCCTCGCCCTCCGCCACCAGCACCTGCATCGCCATGGCGAAGGCCAGGTTGCAGCCGGCGGTGATGGCGACCCGGTCGGCGCCGATCGCCGCGCCGTAGAAGGCGCCCATGTCGGCGGCCAGCGCCTCCCGCAGGGCCGCGTCGCCGGCAATGGCGCCGTAGCCCGCGCAGGCAGCGCTGCCGGCGGCCTCCGCCAGCTTCGCCAGCAGGTCGGGCGGCGGCGGATAGCCCGGCACGGCCTGGGTCAGGTCCAGCGCCGGCCTGGCCTGGCCGGCATAGCGCGCGGCCCAGGCGCGGGCGGCGG
>NZ_JAPSMD010000491.1 GCF_027856955.1 Falsiroseomonas oryzae
CGGCAGCGCCGCCCAGCGACCCTCGCGCAGCACCAGCACGCCGCGCGCCGGATCGGCCAGCAGCACCGACGCGCCCGCGCACAGGTCGGGCGGGCAGTCCACCACCGCCGCCGCGCCCATCGCCGCGCGCCACGCCGCCATGTCGGCCGGCGGCGTATCGGCCGCGACCGAGGACGCGGTCGCCAGCGTCACCCGTGCCGGTGTGCCCTCGATGCGGGTGGCCGCGTGGTCGCAGCGGTCCCACATCGCCCGGCCGGTCAGGTGCAGCATGGCGGGCTGGCGCATGCTCAGCACTTCTCCAACTCGACCGGCACCGGCAAGCCGTCCAGCGGCGCCGGCGCCTCCGGCGCGATCGGCTCGGCCGTGTCGCCGATCGCGACGCGCACGCTGCGGATCACCGGCAGCTGCCAGGCCAGCATGGGCACGCTGCCACTGACCGGGGTCCTCGATCCGTCCGGCGCGACCGCCTCGCCCTCCACGATCACCTGGTTCACCAGCCGCACGCCCTGCACGCGCAGCGCCGCGGCTTCCGCGTCGCGGTCGCGCACGGCGCGGCCGAAGGGCCAGCCGGCGCCGTCCGGGCCATAGGGCGGCAGCGGCGCGAAGTGCTGGCGCAGCGCCAGCTCCACCCAGCGCTTCAGCGTCTCCCCGCCGGTGCCGGCCTCGGCCTCCACCGCGACGGAGAGATGCACCTCCACGTATTCGGGCGGCGTGACATACAGCTCCGTCGTCACCAGCCGCCGCGGCTCGAGATGCGCGCAGACGCGGCGCAGCATCTCGCGGTCCGGAGTCGGCGTGTCGGGCGTCACGGGATCATGCGCCGGCAGCACGATCACCGTGACCGTGCCGGGCACGCCATCCGCGCGCTGCTGCGGCTTGTGGCGCGGCAGCACATGCGCGCGGCCGACCTTGCGGCCCGGCGTCTCCAGCGACAGCTCCACGAAATCCTCCGCCGCCACGGCGCGGTCGCCGGTGCGCAGCGTGCGCGGGATGCGCGCCTCCGCCTCCTGCACCGTCTCGGCGTCCTGGCCGCCTTCCGCCGCCAGGCTGTTCTCGCAACGCAAGGCGACGCGCGCGTTGCGCACCCGCGCCACGGCGCCCGCCGGCACGTTGCCCCGCGCGCCGCCGCCCTGGCGGTAGCCCAGGCAGCGTATCGCCTCGCCGGGCAGCGGCATGCGGCCATGCAGCCCGTCGCCGAAGGTGATCGTGCCCTCGGTCGGGTCCAGCACGTAGAAGGGATCGTCCGGCCCGCCGAGCGCCAGGTCGTCCACCCGCGTCCACTGCTCCCAGCCCAGCGCGCCGCGCACCTGCACCAGCTCGCTGCCTGGCAGTACGGGCGTGCGGGAGAGGCGCACCACCTGCCCCGGCCGCCCCTCGCCATGGCCGAGCAGCTCCGGCGCTGCGGTCACCGCCTGGATGGCGGAGAGCCCGTTGCCTTCCACCAGGCGCAGCCGGATCGGCGGGTGCTCCGGCTTGATGCGGCGCAGGCTGATCCAGGCCAGCACGCGTCCCGCCAGCTTCGGGTCGTCCAGACGCGGCGGCAGCGGCCCGATGCCCAGCAGGTCGGGGTCCGGCGTGTCGAAGCTCTCCGCCGTCCAGTCGCCCAGCCGCGGCACGCCGCCCCGCATGTCCGGCAGGCGCAGCCGGAGCGTGCCGGACCGCGTCAGCCCCGCCGTCGCATCCGCCACCACCGCCAGCCTTTCGAAGGCCACGCGGTCGATGCGCCGCGCCGCGCCCAGGAAGGCGCCGGTCGAGATCTCCGCGCGGATCGGCCAGGGCGCCGCCTGCGTGCCTGGGTCCGGGCAGCGCAGGACATCCGCCGGGCCGCACAGCGCATCGTCGGTCCGCACGCCGAGGTTCAGCACGCGGCCGGAGATGCGTTCCCGCAGCAGCGCGAGCGCCTCCGCCGGCGTGCGCGGTGCCAGGCTCGCCAGCGCATCCTCCGGCGCCAGCAGGCAGAGCCATATGCGGCCATCGAGCGTGCCGGCGCTGCTCGTCGCCTCCGGTAGCGCGCCGCCCTGCACGGCGGGCATGGGCAGGCTGCGATAGGCCGTCAGTGGGCCGGGGTCGCTCTCAAGGTGCGCCTTGAGCAGCTGGTTCACGAGCTCCGTGCCTTCCGGCGGCACGGTCGCGTCATGGCGCGCCTTGACGAAGCCCGCCACCTCCAGCGGCAGGACGGTGATCTCCTCCTCCGCCTCGAAGGAGACGGGGCCGGCGGCGCATTCCAGCCGCGGCGCGGTGGGCGAGAAATCCGGCGTCTCCGGCTCGATCCCGCCCTTCGGCAGCATGAGGCGCAGCTGCACCCGCGCCGGAACGGCCGGCCGCGGCGGCAGGTTTAGCAGCTTCAGGAAGGCCAGCTTCGCGGCTTCCGGCGCGCGGTTCAGGCGATACAGCAGGTTGTCGCCCAGGAAGGCGAAGAGCTCGACCAGCGCGATGCCGGGATCGGCCGCGCTGTGGTCGGTCCATTCGGGCGCATGCACGGGGATGCGGCGCACCAGCTCGTCGCGCAGGTCCTGCCATGACCGGTCGTCCAGGCGGGGTGGCTGGATCGCCATGGCTCAGCCTCCTCCCTGCAGCTGCAGGCCGATGCCGGTGGATTGCGGCAGCGCGCTGCCGGGGATGCGGAAGCGCACGGTCACCTCCACCCGCTCCGGCTCGCGCGGGACGGTCGCGATCTCCACGCCGTCCAGTTGCAGGCGCGGCAGGTCGCGCGCCATCGCCTCCTCGACCGCGATGCGCATGCGCGTGCGCGTCTCCAGGCTGTTGGGCTGGAACAGGAAGCGGCGCAGCCCGGCGCCGAACAGCGGGCGGCCGATGCGCTCGCCCGGCTCGGTCAGCAGCACGGCGCGCACCGCCTGGTCGGCGGCCTCGGGGTCCTCCACCCAGCCCCAGCCAGTGGGGCCCACCAGCGGCAGGCGGACACCGCGCAGGGGGCGTTGCTGCGTGCCGCTCATGACGACCTCTTCGGCACAGGGATGCAGAACTTCAGGAACAGCATCCAGGCGAAGCCCGGCAGGATGATCAGGATCGAGAAGATGATGCTGAACAGGATGTACGCGCAGATCGTCAGCACCGGGATGCCGAAGCTGCAGATCCAGCCGATGCCCCAGGCGCGGCGCGTATCCTCCGGATCCTCGCCGGTGACGTAGCTGCTGTTGGGCGGCGCGGCGAAGGCGGCGAAGGGCCGCGCCCGCGCCTTGGCGATGCGCGGGATGTCGCGGATCAGCCGCGGGATGTCCGGCAGCTGCACCATGGCCGGCCGGGCGCCCAGCACGTCCGACGGTTCCGCGATGGAGAAGGGCTCGCTGCCCAGCGTCCAGACAATGCGCGCCTTCTCGCACGGATCGCGCCCGGCGACGCGCACCCAGCACCAGACGGCGTAGAGGTTGTCGTGGTCGTAGCGCAGACGCGGTACGCGCGCCTCGTCGCGCGCGACGCGCAGCGCCACCGCCTGCTGGTCGTAGCGGTTGCCCACCGGCGTCCCCAGCGCCTGGACCGCGCCGGCGGTCGGCGCCGCGCCCGGCAGGCCGAGCAGCCCGCGCGCCGGCTGTTCCCGCCGTTCCAGCCCCTGCACGCG
>NZ_JAPSMD010000492.1 GCF_027856955.1 Falsiroseomonas oryzae
GCGGGCCGCGGCGCGCGGCGCGTGGTGCTGCGCGCGCACCGGGTGGACGGCGCGGTGCAGGAGGTGGCGGTGGGCACCGGCCTCGCCTCGCGCGATGCCGCGCATCTGGGGCGGCTCTTCGCGGAGCGGCTGGAGAAGCTGGAGCCCGGCTTCGGCTTCGACCGCCTGTCGCTCGGCGCCGAGGTCACGGAGGAGATGGCAGGGGCCCAAGGTGGCTTCGTGGGCGGCGCGGTCCAGCGCGAGGAGCTGGCCCGCCTGTTCGACCGCCTGGCCCAGCGCGTGCAGGTCTGGCGCCTGGCCCCGGCGGCAAGCCACTGGCCGGAGCGGGAGGTGGTGCGGGTGGCCGCCACGACGGTGGTGCAGGTCCCGCCCGGCTGGCCGCGCGCGCCGCGCCCGCTGCGCCTGCTGCGCCGGCCGTTGGAGGTCGGCGCGATGGCATTGCTGCCCGATGCCCCGCCCTCGCTGCTGCGCATCGGGAAACTAGGACATCGCGTGCGCGCCGCGGAGGGGCCGGAACGGCTGGAGCCGGAGTGGTGGCGCGAGCGGGAGGGCCGCCCGGGCCGCGACTACTACCGGGTGGAGTTGGCCTCCGGCGCGCGGCTCTGGGTCTGCCGCTCCGGCTTCGGCGCGGAGGCGCGCTGGTTCGTGCATGGGCGGATGTGATGGAGCGGGCGCGCTATCCGTTCATGGACCGGCGGGCTCCGGTCGCGCCCCCACCCGCCTGCGCTTCGCGCAGCCACCCTCCCCCGCAAGGCGGGGGAGGGAAGCCTGGCGCGACCCGCTCCCTCCCCTGCGCAGCGGGGGGTCAACGCCAATCGGCGTTGAGGCCGAAGGCTGGTCGGGGTGGGGGCGCGGCTGCCTCGGCAGGATGAGACCCGGTGCCCGCGACCTCCCCCGACATCGTCGCCGAGCCTGCCTTCGCCGAACTCGGCGCCCTCTCCAACTTCACCTTCCTCGAAGGCGCATCGCACCCGCGCGAACTCGTCGTCGCCGCCAAGACGCTCGGTATGCCCGCCATCGGCATCGCCGACCGCAATTCCGTCGCCGGCCTGGTGCGCGGCTGGGTGGCGGCGCGGCAGGCGGGCATCCGCTTCGTGCCGGGCATTCGCCTCTGCCTGCAGGACAGTGCCGAATATCTCGCCTGGCCCACCGACCGCGCCGCCTGGTCTCGCCTGACCCGCATGCTCTCGGACGCCCGCATGCATGGCGAGAAGGGCGAGACACGGCTGACGCGCGACATGCTGATGGCCGGTGCGGAGGGCAGCGTCATGGCGCGCATCCCGCCCGCCCAGGTCACGCCGGACTTCGCGCAGGCGCTCCGCGCCGACGCGCAGGCGCTGAAGCCGCGCCTCGCGCTGCCGCTGTTCTGCGCCGCGGACCATCGCTGCCGCGGCGACGACCAGGCGCGGCTGGATGCGCTGGCCGCCATCGGCCCGCCGCTGATCGCCGCGGGCGGCGTGCGCTACCATGTCGCCGCGCGCCGCCGTGTCGCCGACGTGCTCGCCGCCATCCGCCTCGGCACCACAGTGGAGGCGCTCGGCTACCACGCCGAGCCGAATGCGGAGGCGCATCTGCTGCCGCCGGAGGAGGTCGCGCGCCGCCTGCATCGCCACCCCGAGGCGCTGGCGGCGACGTTGCGCGTGGTGAAGGCCTGCCGCTTCTCGCTCGACCAGCTCTCCTACGAATATCCGGACGAGATCCTCGACCCCGGCCGCACGCCGCAGCAGACGCTGGAGGCGCGCGTCGCCGCGGCCTGCGCGGAATGCTGGCCGGACGGCGTGCCGGAGAAGGTCGCGCGCCAGGTCCGGCACGAGCTGCGCCTGATCGCGCAGATGGACTACGCGGCCTATTTTCTCACGGTCCACGAGATCGTGCGCTTCGCGCGGTCGCGCGGCATCCTCTGCCAGGGCCGCGGCTCGGCGGCGAATTCCGCGGTGTGCTACGCGCTCGGCATCACCGCCGTCGCGCCCGACAAGCATGACCTGCTGTTCGAGCGGTTCATCAGCGCCGCGCGCGACGAGCCGCCCGACATCGACGTGGATTTCGAGCATGAGCGGCGCGAGGAGGTGATCCAGCACATCTACGACCGCTACGGCCGCGACCGCGCCGCGCTGACCGCGACGCTGATCCGCTACCGCGAGCGCAGCGCGATCCGCGAGGTCGGCAAGGCGATGGGCCTGACGGAGGACGTCACCGCACGTCTGGCGAAATCCGTCTGGGGCGCGGGCGAGAAGAGCCTGACGGAGATCGCCGCCGACAACGGCCTGCGCCCCGACGCCGATCCGCGCATCCGCCACGCCATGGAGATCGCCGAGGAGATCCAGGACTTCCCCCGGCATCTCGCCACCCATGTCGGCGGCTTCGTCATCACCCGCGGCCCGCTGACGGAGCACACGGTGGTGGTGAAGGCCGCGATGGAAGGCCGCACCACCATCGAATGGGACAAGGACGACATCGAGGCGCTGCGCATCCTCAAGGTGGATGTGCTGGGCCTCGGGATGCTCACCTGCATCCGCCGCGCCTTTGAGCTGATCGAGGGCGCGGGCGGGCCGAAGCTGACGCTCGCCGCGGTCCCGCAGGACGACCGCGAGACCTACGCCATGCTGCGCCGCGCCGATTCCATCGGCGTCTTCCAGGTGGAAAGCCGCGCGCAGATGAACATGCTGCCGCGGCTGCGCCCGCGCGCATACTACGACCTGGTGATCCAGGTCGCGATCGTGCGCCCCGGCCCCATCCAGGGCGACATGGTGCACCCCTATCTGCGCCGCCGGAACGGCGAGGAGGAGCCGGACATCCCGCACGGGCTGGAGGGCGTGCTGAAGAAGACGCTCGGCGTGCCGCTGTTCCAGGAGCAGGCGATGCAGATCGCCATCGTCGGTGCCGGCTTCTCCCCCTCCCGCGCCGACGAGCTGCGCCGCGCCATGGCGACCTTCCGCAACACCGGCGAGATCTGGAAATTCCGCATGGAGTTCCTCGCCGGCATGAAGGCGAACGGCTACGATCCCGACTTCGCCGAGCGCTGCTTCCGCCAGCTCGAGGGCTTCGGCACCTATGGCTTCCCCGAGAGCCACGCGGCGAGCTTCGCGCAGCTCGTCTATGTCTCGGCCTGGATCAAGCGCCATCACCCCGCGGCCTTCGCGGCGGCGCTGCTGAACAGCCAGCCGATGGGCTTCTACGCGCCGGCGCAGATCGTGCGCGACGCGAAGGAGCATGGGGTGGAGGTGCGGCCGGCGGATGTCGTGTGGTCGGACTGGGACTGCACGCTGGAACTCGGGAGCGGGATGGAGAAGGTCGCGCGGCCCTCACCCCAGCCCTCTCCCGCTGCGCGGGAGAGGGAGCCGGTCGCGCCAATATCCCCTCTCCCGCGCAGCGGGAGAGGGAGGGGCCCGGCCGGAGGCCGGGAGGGTGAGGGCCGCGCGGCCTCTCCGACGCTGCGCCTCGGCCTGCGCCTCATCGCCGGCCTGAAGGAGGACCACGCGCGCGCCATCATGGCGGCCCGCGCGGCGGCCCCGTTCGGCGACGTCGCCGACCTCGCGCGCCGCGCGCGGCTCGACCGCGGCGCGATGGATGCGCTGGC
>NZ_JAPSMD010000493.1 GCF_027856955.1 Falsiroseomonas oryzae
CGGCGGCGGCGGTCTACGACGGCGCCCGCACCGCCTCGGGCGAGCGGCTGACCGCCGGCGGGCTGCTCCCGGGGTCGGAGCGCAACTGGGCCGGCGTCGTCGCCCCTCAGGACGCCGCCACCCCGCCGCGCGCCCGCCTGTTCTCCACCGGCGTGCTGCGCCACCTCGCCTTCCCGCCCGGCACGGAGACGCCGACGCCGGACGCGCTCGGCTACGATGCCGCGACGCTGGCCCGGCTGGCCGACAGCCAGCGCATCTTCGACGCCACGCCCACGGATCTCGGCCCGTTCTTCGCCCGCGGCGGCCGGCTGCTGGTCTGGCACGGCCTGGCGGACCAGGACATCTCGCCCTGGTCCACCGTGGCCTGGTGGGCCGCGCTGCGCCGCGACCAGCCGCAGGCCGCGCAGGCGGCGCGCCTGTTCCTGATCCCCGGCCTGGCCCATTGCCGCGGCGGCGTCGGCGTGACCGAGTTCGACAGCCTTACACCGCTGCTGCGCTGGGTGGAGGACGGCGTCGCGCCCGACGCCCTTGCCGGCACACAGCCCGCCGGCGACCTTCGCCCCCAGGCCTTCCTCGGCGCCGACCGCTTCGGCCCGCGCCGCTGACCCACCAGGAGAGACCCATGCCCGACACCGCCCTTGTCGTCAGCGCGCATTCCGCCGACTTCGTCTGGCGCGCCGGCGGCGCCATCGCGCTGCACGCCGCGCGCGGCTGGCAGGTGACCGTGATCTGCCTGTCCTACGGCGAGCGGGGCGAGAGCGCGAAGCTGTGGAAGCAGCCCGGCATGACGCTGGAGCGCGTCAAGGCCGCTCGCGAGGAGGAGGCGAAGCAGGCCGCCCGCGCGCTGGGCGTGCACGACATCCAGTTCTGGGACCTGGGCGACTACCCCATCAACCTGACGCAGGAGGCCTTCTTCCGCCTGGTGGACGTCTACCGCGCCATCCACCCGAAATTCGTCCTCAGCCACTCCAAGGAGGACATCTACAACCACGACCACCCGACGGTGACGGCCTGGGCGCAGAACGCCCGCATCACCGCCCAGGCGCATGGCCACAACCCGCACCAGAAGGTGCTGGGCGCCCCGCCCTTCTTCCTGTTCGAGCCGCACCAGCCGGAGCAGTGCAACTGGAAGCCCGACGTGCTGCTGGGCATCGACAGCGTGTGGGAGAAGAAGCGCGCCGCCATCGAGTGCATGGCCGGGCAGGAGCACCTGTGGGAGTACTACACCCGCGTCGCCCTGCAGCGCGGCGCGCAGGCCGCCCGCAACAGCGAGAAGTCGATCAAGTACGGCGAGGGCTACCAGTCCGTCTTCCCGCATGTCGTGGAGACTCTGGCGTGAGTTTCGCCGCGCCCCCGTGCCGCGCCGGCTTCGTGGAGCGGCCCGATTGCCGGATCGCCTACGAGGTGACGGGCACGGGGCCGGCGATCGTCTTCGCGCATGGCCTCGGCGGGAACCTGCTGTCCTGGTGGCAGCAGGTGGCGCATTTCGCCACGCGCTACACCTGCGTCGCCTTCTCCCACCGCGGCTTCTTCCCCTCCACCTCGCCGACGCCGGTGCCGGATCCCACGCTGTTCGCCGCTGACCTGGCGGCGCTGGTGGACGAGCTGGGGCTGGGCGAGATCCGCTTCGTCGGCCAGTCCATGGGCGGCTGGACCGGTGTGGAATACGCACTGATGCGGCCGGGCCGGGTGAAGGCGCTGGTGCTGGCGGCGACGACGGGCACGCTGGATCCGCGCCGGCTGCCCCCGCCGATCCCGGCGCCGGACCGGAACGCCGCGCAGGCCGACCTGCTGGCGCGCAACATCACCCCCGCCACCGGGGAGCGCATGGCGAAGGACCAGCCGGCGCTCTACCACCTCTACAACCACATCGGCGCGCTGAACGGCGGGCTGGACCGGGTGGCGATGCGCGCCGCGATCGACGCCATGCGCACTCGCCCGCCCGCGGATCTCGCCGCGGCGCGCTGCCCCGTGCTGTTCGTCGAATGCGGCGAGGACGTCTCGCTCGACGTGCCCGGCGCGGCGATGGCCGCCGCGATCCCGGGTGCGCGCGCCGCGCTGCTGCCCACCGCCGGCCATTCCGGCCATTTCGAGCAGGCCGCGGCCTTCAACGCCATCGTGGAACGCTTCTTCGAGGAGGTCGGCGCGTGAGTCTCGTCCGCCGCAACCCGCCGCGCGTCGCACCGGAACTCGCCGCGCGCTTCGCACCCTATGGCGTCGCCACCATCCACGAGGCGCAGGGGCGCAAGGGGCTGTTGCAGTCGCACATGCGCCCGATCTACCCGCGAGCGCGCGCCATCGGCACCGCGGTGACCGTCTCCATCCCGCCCTGCGACAACTGGATGTTCCATGTCGCGGTGGAGGTCTGCCGGCCCGGCGACATCCTCGTCGTCGCGCCGACCTCGCCCTCCGATGCCGGCTATTTCGGCGAGCTGCTCGCCTGCTCTCTCGCGGCACGCGGCGTGGTCGGGCTGGTGACGGAAACGGGCTGCCGCGACGTGGCGACGCTGCACGAGATGAACTTCCCCGTCTGGTCCCGCGCCGTCTCCGCCCAGGGAACGGTGAAAGAGACGCTGGGCAGCGTGAACGTCCCCATCACCATCGCCGGGCAATACGTGGAGCCGGGCGACCTGGTCATCGGCGACGACGACGGCGTGGTGGTGGTGCGGCGCGCCGAGGCCGAGGCGGTGCTGAAGGCCTCCGCCGCGCGCGAGGCGAAGGAGAACGCCACGCGCGCCCGCCTCAAGGCCGGCGAGCTCGGCCTCGACATCTACGGCATGCGCGAGGCGCTGGCGAAGAAGGGGCTGCGCTACGAGGATTGCGATGGCTGAACCCTTGCAAGTCGCCATCGGTCGCACCAAGCGCACGGAGGCGCTGTTCGCCGGCGCCATCGCCGATCCCGCCCTGCCGCTCGACCTGCCGGCGATCGCGCCGATCAGCCGCGCCTTCGCGCCGATGGTGCGGGAAGGCCGCTACCCCGTCAGCGAGATGGCGATCGCCACCTTCCTGATGGCGAAGCACGCCGGCGTGGATATGGTGCTGCTGCCCTGCGTGCTGGCCGCGCGCTTCCAGGAATCCGCGCTGCTCTGCCGCGCAGACGGACCCATCGCCGGCCCCGCGGACCTGCGCGGGAAGCGCATCGGCGTGCGCGCCTATTCCCAGACCACCGGCATGTGGCTGCGCGGCATCCTGCAGGAGAGCTTCGGAATCCCGGCCGAGGCGATGCGCTGGGTCACCTTCGAGGACGCCCACCTCGCCGCCTATCGCGACCCGCCCTGGGCGGAGCGCGCACCCGCCGGCGCGAAGCTGGAGGGGATGCTGAAGGCGGGCGAGATCGACGCCGCCATCTTCGGCAACGACATGCCGGACGACCCTGCCTTCCGCCCGGTCTTCGCCGATGCCGCGGCCGCGGGCGAGGCGTTCCGCGCCCGCCACGGCTTCGTGCCGGTGAACCACCTGCTGGTGGCGCGCCGCGACATCGCCCGCGACCGCGCGGCGGACCTCGTCACCCTCGTCGCGCTGCTGCAGCGCGCCGGCGCGGAGGCGCCCGGCCGCGCCGCCCTA
>NZ_JAPSMD010000494.1 GCF_027856955.1 Falsiroseomonas oryzae
CCATCGTGCCGGGCCTGCTGCTGCCGCTGGCCGCGGGTGTGCTGCTCGGCGCGGGGCTCCCGGGCGGCGGCGGCGGCGGCAGCGCGCCGGCCTCCACGCGGTAGCCCGCGATCGCCCTGAGTGTGCGCACCGAAGGTGGGCACGGCGAAGGGCGTGAATCGCGGGTCCAGGGCCGGCGCGACCGGGGCTGGACCCGGCACGGCAGGGGCGGCAGCCTGCCCGCCCTCAATGCCAGGGACGCACCCCATGCCCAGCCGCGACGCCGCCATCGCCCGCGCCCTCGCCAGCTTCGACAGCGGCGGCTTCGAGGCGACGCTCGCGCAACTCGTCGCCATCCCTTCCACCTCGCAGGACCCGGCCGGCGCGCCGCATCTCGACCGCTACCTGGAACAGGGCATCCGCCCCTGGCTCGACCGGCTGGGCTTCGCCAGCCAGATCCACCCGAACCCGCTGCCGGGCTTCGGCCCGATCCTGACCGCCGCGCGCATCGAGGATCCGTCGCAGCCCACCGTGCTGCTCTACGGCCATGGCGACACGGTGCGGGGCCTGGAGGACCAGTGGCGCCCGGGCCTCGACCCCTGGACCGTCACGCCGGAGGGCGACCGCTGGTACGGCCGTGGCACCGCCGACAACAAGGGCCAGCACGCCATCAACCTGGCCGCGCTGGAAGCCGTGCTGGCGGAGCGCGGCGGCCGGCTCGGCGCCAACGTCAAGCTGGTGCTGGAGATGGCGGAGGAGCGCGGCTCCCGCGGCCTGCGCGAATTCGTCGCGCAGCAGCGCGAGGCCCTGGCCGCCGATGCGCTGATCGCCTCCGACGGGCCGCGGGTGGAGCCCGGCCTGCCCACCATCGCCACCGGCACGCGCGGCACCTTCCACTTCGACCTGGTCGTGAAGCTGCGCGAGGGCGGCGTGCATTCCGGCCATTGGGGCGGGCTGACGCGCGATCCGGCGATCCTGCTGGCGCACGCCATCGCCGCCATCGCCGACCGCGACGGCAAGGTGCTGGTGCGGGACTTCCTGCCGCCATCGATGCCGAATTCGGTGCGCGCCGTGCTGGATGGCTGCCCGGTGGGCGGCGGGGAGGGCGCCGCGACCATCGACGAGGGCTGGGGCGAGCCCGGTCTGACGCCGGCCGAGAAGATCTATGGCTGGTGCAGCTTCATCGTGCTGGCGATGCTCTCCGGCCGGCCGGAGAACCCGGTCAACGCCGTGGCGCCCGACGCCCGCGCGCATTGCCAGATCCGCTACACGGTGGATGCCGACACGACGCGCTTCGCCCCCGCGTTGCGGCGCCACCTGGACGCGGCCGGGCTGCAGATCGTCGCCATCGAGAACCCGGGCATCCGCATGCCCGCCAGCCGCACCTCCCCCGACGATCCCTGGGTGCGCTGGGCGCAGGCCTCGATGGAACGCTCGCTCGGCAAGCGGGTGCAGGTGATCCCGAATTCCTCCGGCGGCCTGCCCGGCGATGTCTTCGTGGACCATCTCGGCGTGCCGCTGGTGTGGATCCCGCACAGCTACAATGGCTGCAAGCAGCACGGCCCGGACGAGCACCTGCTGAAGGCGACCGCCCGGGAAGGGCTCGCGGCCTTCGCCGGGATCTGGTGGGACCTGGGGGAGGGCGGCGTGCCGCCGCGGCGCTGACCTTCCCGCTTCGGCAATCTTCCTCCGCGATGGTAACGGCAGGCGTTACGATTCCTCACGGGAGGACATGCTGACCGCAACGCTGGCGTTGCATGCGCGCTCCATCTTGCAGGTGTCGCCGGATCCCGCCGGCACAAGGAGACCTGAGATGAAGACCTCCCGCATCGCCCTGCTCGCCGGTGCCGCGCTGATCGCCGGTGGAGCGTTCGCGCTGCCGGCCCTCGCCCAGCCCGGCCCTGGCGCCGGCCCGGGTGGGCATCACCGCGGCGGTGGCGGCTTCGCCGCCGGCGAGGCCTTCGCCCGCGCCGACACGAACAACGACAGCCGCGTCAGCCGCGACGAGGGCTGGACCTGGCTGCAGGCCCGCTTCGTGGAGATCGACGCCAACCGCGACGGCGGCGTGACGATCGAGGAGTTCCGCGCCTATGCCCGGACGCGGATGGGCGGCCGCACCCCGCCGGCCGAGGCGCAGCAGCGCGCCGAGCAGCGCGGGCAGGGCATGTTCCGCGCCCTGGACGCGAACGGCGACGGCCGCATCTCGCTGGAGGAAATCCGTCCCTTCGCGGAGGCGATGTTCCGCGCCCGCGACACCAACTCGGACGGCTTCCTCTCCCGCGAGGAGGCGATGCCGCGGCGCGTCGGCTACCACGGCCATCACCACGGCCCCGGCTACGGTGGACCCGGCACGGGCCCAGGCATGATGGGCCCTGGCGGTGAGCGTCGCGGCCCGCCCCCGGCCGCCCAGCCGCCGGCCGGCCAGTCGAACTGACGCCAGGCTCCCTCCCCCGCTTCTGCGGGGGCTTGCGGCATGGCCGCGAGGCCGAAGGCTGGTCGGGGTGGGGGCGCCCTCACCCCGCCGCCAGTTCTGGCGCCCGCTGCAGCAGCGCTGCGTCGAGCTCCGCCCGCCGCGCCCACAGGCTGCGATACCAGGCGAAGCGGGCGGGGACCTGGTCGGCCAGCAAGCGGTTGGCGCGCACCCAGTCCCGCGCCGCCGCGCCGATCGCCTGCGCACGCTCCGGCGCGGCCAGCAGGGCGCGCAGCGCGGCGCGCAGCTCCGCCGGGTCGCGAATGATCAGCCCGGTCTCGCCGTCGCGGATCGTGCCGCCATAGACCACCGGGCTCGCCAGGCTGCACAGGCCGTGCGCGCCGGCCTCGACGAATTTCAGGTCGGACTTGAAGTTGTTGAAGCGCGTGTCGGCCAGCGGCAGGAAGGCCAGCTCGCAGCGCGCCATCAGCGCGCGGAACCCGGCATAGGGCAGCAGCGGCGAGAAGCGCTTGTGCGGCGTGCGCAGCGCATCGAAGGTCTGCCGGTCGAACACCACCTCCACCGCCAGGCGCCCATCCGCCTCGGCCAGCACCTCGTCCAACACGGGCAGGAAGGGCGCGGTGTCGTCCTCCCGCCGCAGGGCGCCGAGGAACAGCGTCATGCGGCCCGGATCGACGAAGTTGGCCGGCGGCGGCAGTTCCGCCACGGTGTTCGGGAACACCGCGACCTCCGCGTTGAACTGCCGGAACAGCGCCTCGAGCTTCGGCGTCGTGGTCTGCACCGCATGCACCCCGCGGAAGGCGAAGTGGCCGGAGGCGCCGATGGTCGGCCAGTGGTCGGGATCGTCGTCGAACTCCTGCACGACGACGCAGCCCTTGCGGCGGAAGTGGTTGACGAAGGTGATCGCCTGCGGGCTGTCGAGCAGGCGGCGGTGCAGGATGACCAGGCGCGCCGCGCCGTCCGGCACCGGCGGCATGTCCGGCCCGTGGCCGAGCCGCAGCCCCACCCCCGGCCAGGTGGCCAGGGCGCCGAGCGGCAGGTCCATCCGCACGTCGTTCACGCCGCCGACGGGCTTCAGCACATGCGCCAGCAGCATCATCGGCGCGGGCGCGCGTCGCGCGGCGCGCAGCAGCCAGCGGGCGGGTCCGGCGCGG
>NZ_JAPSMD010000495.1 GCF_027856955.1 Falsiroseomonas oryzae
CAGCCGCGCTGGTGGACCGGGACCCGCCGGGCGTCGCCGCCGATGCGCCGCTGCTGCGGGTGGCCGATACGCTGGAGGGCTTGCGCGCGCTGGGCGCCGCCGCGCGGGCGCGCAGCGCCGCGCGCTTCGTCGGCGTGACCGGCAGCGTCGGCAAGACCACGACGAAGGAGATGCTGCGCCTCGCGCTCGGCGCCCTCGGCCCGACCCATGCCGCGGCGGCCAGCCACAACAACCACTGGGGCGTGCCGCTGACCCTGGCCCGCCTGCCGAGCGACGCGGCTTTCGCGGTGATCGAGATGGGGATGAACAACCGCGGCGAGATCGCGCCCCTGACGCGGCTGGCGCGGCCGCATGTCGCGGTGATCACCACGATCGGCACCTCCCACATCGGCAATCTCGGCAGCCAGGCGGCGATCGCGGAGGAGAAGGGCGACATCCTGCTCGGGCTGGAGAAAGCGGGTGGCGGGGTCGCGGTCCTGCCGGCCGACAGCGCCTTCCTGCCGCGCCTCGCGGACCGCGCGGAGGCGATCGGCGCGCGCGTGCTGACCTTCGGCGAGAGCTCCCGCGCCGACATCCAGCTGACGGACTATGTCGGCGCCGCCGACCGCGGCACGGCGCGGCTGCTGATGGACGGGCTGCCGCTGTCGGTGCATCTCGCCGCGCCAGGCCAGCATCTGGCGATCAATGCCTGCGCCGTTCTGGCGGCGGTGCATGCGCTCGGCGGCGACGTGGTGGCCGCGGCCGAGGCGCTGTCGGCTTTCGGCGCCGGCGCGGGGCGCGGGCAACGGGTGACGCTGTCGCTGCCCGGCGGCGCGGCGATCCTGCTGGACGATAGCTACAACGCCTCCCCTGCCTCGATCCGGGCCGGACTCGCGGTGCTGGCGGCGCAGCCGGCGACACGGCGCATCGCGGCGCTGGGCGACATGCGGGAGCTCGGCGAGGGCGGGCCTGCCATGCATGCGGAGCTTGCCCCGGACGTCGCGGCGGTGGCCGACCTGGTCTATTGCTGCGGCCCGCTGATGCGCCACCTCTTCGACGCCCTGCCGGCATCCCGGCGCGGCGCGCATCTGGCGGACAGCGCGGCGCTGGCGCCCCTGCTGGCCGCGGCGGTCCGCCCCGGCGACGCGGTGCTGGTGAAGGGCTCGCTCGGCAGCCGCATGGCGCCGGTGGTGGTGGCGCTGACCTCGCTCAACAAGGACGAAGCCGCCAAGGGCGCCGGAGTGGTTCCGTGATCTTCAACCTGCTCGCGCCGCTGGCCGACGAGTTCATCCTGTTCAACCTGTTCCGCTACCTGACCTTCCGGGCCGGTGCGGCCTGCATGACGGCGCTGTTCCTCTCGCTGCTGATCGGGCCGTCGCTGATCCGCTGGCTGCGGGCGACGCAGAAGGGCGGCCAGCCGATCCGCGAGGACGGGCCGGAAAGCCACCTGCTGACGAAGAAGGGCACGCCCACCATGGGCGGCCTGCTGATTCTGATCGCGCTGGTGGCCTCCACCCTGCTGTGGGCCGACCTGCGCAACCACTACGTCTGGGTCGTGCTGCTGGTGACGCTGGGCTACGGCGCGCTGGGCTTCGCCGACGATTGGCTCAAGGTGACGAAGCGCAACACCAAGGGCGTGTCGGGCCGCCAGAAGCTGCTGGTGCAGGGGCTGATCGGGCTCGCGGCGGCGATCTGGATCATGTGGCTCTTGCCGGCTCCGCTCTCCACCACGCTCGCCGTGCCCGTCTTCAAGGAGGTGCTGGTGCCGCTGGGCATCGCCTTCCCGCTGCTGGCGATGCTGGTGATGATGGGCTCCTCCAACGCGGTGAACCTGACGGACGGACTGGACGGGCTGGCCATCGTGCCGGTGATGCTGGCGGCGGGCGTCTTCGCGCTCATCGCCTACCTGGTCGGCAACCGCGTCTTCGCCGACTACCTGCAGCTGCATTTCGTGCCCGGCACCGGCGAGCTGGCCGTGGTGCTCTCCGCCCTGATCGGCGCGGGGCTGGGCTTCCTGTGGTTCAACGCGCCGCCGGCCAAGGTCTTCATGGGGGACATCGGCAGCCTGTCCATCGGCGGGGCGCTGGGCGCGGTGGCGGTCGCGACGAAGCACGAGATCGTCCTGGCGATCGTCGGCGGGCTGTTCGTGGTGGAGACGCTGTCCGTCGTCATCCAGGTCTTCTGGTACAAGCGCACCGGGCGGCGCGTCTTCCTGATGGCGCCGCTGCACCACCACTTCGAGAAGAAGGGCTGGGCGGAGCCGACCATCGTGATCCGGTTCTGGATCATCGCGATGGTGCTGGCGCTGGTCGGCCTCTCGACCCTGAAGATCCGATGAGCGCGTTCCGGCCCTTCTCCGGTCAGCGCATCGCGGTCGTCGGGCTCGGCCGCGCCGGGCTGCCGGCGGCGCAGCGCCTGGCCGCATGGGGCGCCGAGGTCACGGCCTGGGACGACGGCGCGCCTGCGCGGGAGGCGGCGGAGCGCGCCGGTCTTGCCGTGCGGGACCTCGCGGCCGGTGCCTTCCGCTTCGACGCGCTGCTGCTCTCGCCCGGCATCCCGCACGCCCTGCCCCGGCCGCACCCCGTCGCGGCCCGGGCCACGGAGGCAGGGGTGCCGATCCTGTGCGACGTGGAGTATCTGTTCCGCGCCGTGCGGGCGGCGGGCAGCGGCGCCCGCTTCGTGGGCATCACCGGCACCAATGGCAAGTCCACCACCACCGCCCTGGTCCACCACCTGCTGGCGGGCAGCGGGCGGGTGTCGGAGGTCGGCGGGAACCTTGGGCCGGCCGCGCTCGGCCTCAACATCTTGGGGCCGGGAGGGACGTACACCCTCGAAATGTCGTCCTACATGTTGGAGCGACTCGCAACGATCCGCTTCAACACGGCTGTGATGCTGAATCTCAGCGCCGACCACCTGGACCGCCATGGGAGCATGGCCGGCTATGCCGCTGCAAAGGCGATGATCTTCGCGCGGCAGCGCCCGGAGGACCTTGGCGTGCTTGGGCAGGACGACGCGCTCTCGGCAGGCATGGCCGGTGCCGTACGGTCGCGTCTGCTGCCGATCTCCGGTTTGCAGCCGGTGGCGGGCGGCATCTGGGCGGAGGGCGCGCGCCTGCGCGACGTCGCCGGGGAGATTGCCGACCTCCGGACTGCCCCCGCGCTGCCGGGCGCGCACAACGCCCAGAACGCCGCGGCGGCCGCCGCGGTCGCGCTGGATGCCGGCCTGAGCCGCAGCGAGATCGCCGCCGGCCTGGCCAGCTTCCCGGGCCTGCCGCACCGGCAGGAGCGCGTCGGCACGCTGGGCGGCGTGGTCTTCGTGAACGACAGCAAGGCTACCAACGCCGACAGCGCGGCCCGTGCGCTCGCCTCCTACGACCGCGTGGTCTGGATCGCGGGCGGGATCGCGAAGGACGGCGGCATCGAGAGCCTGGCGCCGCTCTTCCCGCGCATCGCCCGCGCCCTGCTGGTGGGGCAGGACGCGCCGCTGCTGGCGGCGACGCTGGCGGCGCATGGCGTGCCGCACGAGGTGGCGGGCACGCTGGACGCCGCCGTGCCCGCCGCCGCCGCGGCCG
>NZ_JAPSMD010000496.1 GCF_027856955.1 Falsiroseomonas oryzae
GACCAGCGCAACCCCGCCGAGCCTGGCCGCCGTCGCCTCCACCGCCGCCTCGCGATCCACCAGCAGCACGCGCGCGCCATCGGCCAGGAGGCGCGCGGCGGTGGCGGCGCCGATGCCGCGCGCCGCGCCGGTGACGATCGCGACGCGGCCGGCAAGGTCAGGCAAGCCGGCCACCATCGACCGGCAGCGCGACGCCGTTGAGGTACGACGCCTCGTCGCTCAGCAGGAACAGCACGGCGGCCGCGACCTCGGCGGGCGTGCCGAAGCGACCCATCGGATTGCGCGCGCGCGTGTACTCCTCGCGCGCTGCGGCGCCGTCGCCGGCCTGGGCGAAGCTGTCGCGCAGCATCGGCGTATCGATCGGGCCGGGGCAGACGGCATTGGCGCGGATGCCTTTCGCGGCATGGCCGGTCGCGAGGCTCCGCGTCATCAGGACCACCGCGCCCTTGCTGGCGGAATAGGCGGGGAAGACGGCGTTGCCGGCGAGGCCGGCGCCGGAGGCGAAGGTGACAACCGCGCCGCCGCCCGCCGCCTCCATCCGCGGCACGACGTGCTTCAGCGCGAGCCAGGTGCCCTTCACGTTGACGGCGAAAAGCCGGTCCCAGTCGGCCTCCGCCACCTCGGGCAGCGGCACGGTGGGGCCGAGGATGCCCGCGGCAGTCACCAGCAGCGTCGGCGGACCGATCCGATCCAGCCGCGCGGCCGCGTCCTGCATTGCGGCGGCATCGGAGACGTCGGCCACTCTCGCCTCGGCGCCCGGGCATTGCCGCGCGACCTCGGCCAGGGCGGCGCCGTCGCGATCGAGCAGGAGCAGGCGCGCGCCTTCTTGCGCCAGCCCCAGGGCGACATCGCGGCCGAGGCCGGAGGCGGCGCCGGTGACCAGCCCCACACGGCCGACGAAGCGATCCGCTCGTGCCATACCTGCCTGCCCCGATCGCGCAGGCCGCGCACCCGGTGGGAAGTGCCGGCCCGGTCCCCCGGCCATTCGCGGCCAGGGATAGGACGCTACGCAGTCCGCGCGCGCGGTGTCAAAGGGGCCCCGGCGCGGTCGCGCCTACTCCGCAGCGGAGGGCCGCATCGCGACGGCCGGTCGCGATGCCGGCGCGTCGATCCTGGCGGCGGCATAGAGCCCGGCCGCGACCAGCGCATAGGCCAGGGCGATGCCCGGCGTGACGGCGAAGCCGACAGCCTCGCCATGCATGAAGCCGAAGAAGGTGAGCACGGCGCCGGCGAGCGCGAAGCCGGCCGCCTTCGTGAACTCGCGCTCGATGATGAAGACCGCGATCGCGGGCAGCACGAGGCCGGTGAGGATCGCGCCCTCGCCGAGCTTGGCGAGGCCCGGATAGAGCACGCCCACCGCCGCCAGCTTGTCGAAGCCGACCGCCGCGGCGCTGGTGCCGGCCGCGGTCAGCGCGCCGTCGATCAGCGTCTTCGCCCAGGCCGCCAGGTGCGGCGCGAAGGCCAGCGCGATGGCGGGCGCGTGGTTCCTCGGGCTTTCCTGGAAGGCCTGCGCGCCGATCAGCATGCCGATGTAGAGCAGGATCGGCGCGATCGCGACCACGGGGATCAGGTCCAGCAGCACGGAGACGATGCCAAGCCAGGTCAGCGCCAGCACGACCACGCCGGTCGCCGCCGAATACCCGATCCGCCCGCCCATCGACTTCCAGCCGGGGTGGCCGATGTAGACGGCGTTGATGAAGGGGTTGCCCATCATGCAGCCGACCAGGCTGACCGCGCCGTCGGCCGTCAGCACCCGCGTGGTGGGATAGGCGTCGCCCGCCGCCTCCGCGCTCTCGACATTGTCCATCGCTTCGACCAGGTCGTAGATGCCGAAGGGGATCGCGGTGACCAGGATGATCCCGATGAACTCGAAACCGCCGAAGACATGCCCGACCGCGGGGATCGGCACCGAGAAGCCGATATGCGAGAAGGCGGCGCCCAGCCGTTCCAGCGACATGCCGCCGATGCCGAGGCCGAGCAGGGATGAGCCCCAGGCAACGACGACGCCGAGCGCGATGGCGACCAGCCCCGCCGGCAGACCGCGCCAGTAGCGCACGCCGCCGAACCAGCCCAGCAGGATCACCGCGAAGCACAGCACGCCGATCACCGGCGTCATGTAGATCTCGGCGGCCGGGCGCATCGAGATGAAGGTGATGGAGACGCCGGCCAGCGTACCGAGCAGCGCGGCGCGCGGCGTGATGCGGCGGATCAGCGGCGCGATGAAGCCGCCCGCCATCAGGATCAGGCTCTGGATGAACACCCAGGTCAGCCCCGCCTCCCACGCCTTCACCGGGTCGCCGGTGCGGGAGAGGATGGGCAGCATGATGACGAAGGTGACGATGAACATGTGCGGCACGCTGACGCCGGAGGGCAGGGCGCAGACGTCGCTGCGGCCGGTCTGCTTCGCCAGCTTCCAGGCGAGCCAGGCGTAATAGCCGGTGCTGAGGAACAGCATCAGGCCGGTCGCCGGCAGGATGCGGCCGAAGACCAGCTCGTTCGGCATCTGCAGCACGAAGCGCAGCAGCCCGGTCAGGACGATCAGGTTGACCAGGATGTTGGTGCCGAAGCCGAAGAAGGCGTTCCAGTCCCCGGGCGTCCAGAGCGCGGGCGCCGTGCCCGGGCGCGCCGCTGCCGGCGCGCTGTCCGCGTGGGTCGTCATGTCCCGTCTCCCGTCCTGGGCGTGGCGGATGGCAGCAGGGCGCGGCGCACCGCGGCGACGTCGCTGACCCAGCCGAAGATGCCGCCCTGGGCACTGACCATGGCCAGCGCCGCGGCGTGGAATTCGGGGAAGTAGGAGCCGCAGCAATCGCCCACCACGATGCAGCGCAGGCCGCGGTCGTTGGCTTCCCGGACGGTGGTGTGGACGCAGACCTCGGTGGTGACGCCCGCGACCAGAAGCGTCTCCACGCCGCGGTTGCGCAGCATGAGCTCGAGGTCGGTCTGGTAGAAGGCACCCTTCCCGGGCTTGTCGATCACCGGCTCGCCGGGCAGCGGCGCGAGGTCGGGCACGATCTCGTGGCCGGGCTCGCCGCGGATGAGGATGCGGCCCATCGGGCCAGGGTCGCCGATGCGCAGGCCCGGCGGGCTGCGCTCCACCTTCGCGCGCGGCGCGTCGGAGAGGTCGGGGCGATGGCCTTCGCGCGTGTGGATCACGGCAAGCCCCGCCGCGCGCGCCGCATCGAGCAGCGCGCGGCATGGTGCGACGACCCGCGCGAGGCGGGAGACGTCGTTGCCGAGCGCGGCGCCGAAGCCACCGGGTTCCAGGAAGTCGCGCTGCATGTCGATGACCAGCAGCGCGGCGCGGCCGGTATCGCAGGCGATCGGACCAGGGCGGGCGTCGATGACGGCCATGCCGGTGCTCCCGGGGGTGGAACCGTCTGTGCAACAACCGTGCCGGCGCCGAAGGGGCCGCATCCCGCCGGCGGCGAGGCCAGGCGGCGACGGGCCTTGCCCGCATGGCAGGCAGGCTGGCGCGGAAACGGCGCCGCGGCGGCGCGGGCGCGGGCATCGCGGTGGCTGCCCGCCCG
>NZ_JAPSMD010000497.1 GCF_027856955.1 Falsiroseomonas oryzae
CGGCCCCGCCTGGCCCGCATCGGCGACTTCGTCGTGCAGGTCGAGGCCGAGCGTCGCGCCGGCGGCGCCATTGCGGCGAGCTACACCGAGCGCAAGGCGGAGATGGTGCTGCGCCGCCCGCGCGGCGACGTCACGCTGAAGGCGCGGGCCGACCGGCTGGACCGCTTCGGCGATGGCAGCCTGGCGGTGCTGGACTACAAGACCGGCTCGCCGCCCGGCGCCGCCGCCCTGCTGGACGGCACGGCGCCGCAGCTGCCGCTGGAGGCCGCGATGGCGCGCGCGGGCGCCTTCGAGAAGGTCGAGGGCGCGCCGGTGCGCGCGCTGACCTACTGGAAGCTGACCGGCGGGCCGGAGCCGGGCGAGGTCAGCGAGATGCTGACGGAGGTGGAGGACATCGCGGCGCTGGCTGAGCAGTCGCTGGAGAATCTCGGCCGGCTGGTGGACCGTTTCCTGCTGGGCGAGGCGCCCTTCGTCGCGCGGCCGCATCCGGCGCGTGCGCCGCGCGGCGGCGACTACGACCACCTCTCCCGCATCGCCGAATGGGCGGATGCGGAGGACGAGGCGGAATGAACGTCCCGCTCTCGCCCCGCCAGGAGGCCGAGTTCGAGCAGGGCCAGGGTTCCGATCCTGGCGCTTCGGCCTGGGTCACGGCCTCCGCCGGCTCCGGCAAGACGAAGGTGTTGACGGACCGCGTGCTGCGGCTGCTGCTGGCGCCCGAGGCGCGCCCGAACGCGATCCTCTGCCTCACCTTCACCAAGGCCGCCGCGGCGGAGATGGCGACGCGGCTCGCGCGGCAGCTCGGTGAATGGGCGGTGATTCCGGAGGCGCGGCTGGCGGAGCGGCTGTCCGTGCTGCTGGGTCGCGCGCCCGATCGCGCCGACATGGACCGCGCGCGCGTGCTGTTCTGCCGCGTGCTGGAACTGCCGGGCGGGATGCGCATCAGCACAATCCACGCCTTCTGCCAGTCCCTGCTGCGCGCCTTCCCGCTGGAGGCGGGGCTCTCGCCGCAATTCGGCGTGGTGGAGGATGTGGAGGCCGCCGCGCTGCTGGCCGATGCGCAGGAGGAGGTGCTGGCCGGTCCCCTCACGCCGCGCGAGGCGCTGGAGAGCCTGGCGAGCCTGGTGCCGCCGAGCGACTTCGCGAAGCTCGTCTCGGCGCTGACGCGCGACCGCGAGAGGCTGGCGGCGGCGCTGCGCGGCACCGGCTCGCTGGACGGGCTCTGCGCGGCGATCGCGAAGCGCCTCGGCATCGCGGCGACGGCGCATGAGGCGGCGCTGATCCAGGCCGCGGCGCAGGCGCTGGACGAGGAGGTGGTGCTCGCGGCGCGGCTGCTGCAGGCCAGCCGCAACGCCAACGACCAGGCGCGCGGCGCGAAGCTGCTGGACTGGATCGCGCTGGATCCCGCGCTGCGGACCGCGCAATGGGCGGAGTGGTGCGGCATCTTCCTGACGAAGGAGGGCGAGCCGCGCGCCACGCTGGCGACGAAGCAGGTCGGCGAGCGGCAGGCGGAATGCGTGGCCATCCTGCTGCGCGAGGCGGAGCGCGTCGCGGCTGTGGAAGGCAGCCGCCGCGCCTGCCGGCTGCTGGCGGCGACGCGCGCGCTGCTCGGCCTCGGCGCGCCGGTGCTGCAGGGCTATGCGGCGCGCAAGCTGTCGCGCGGGCTGATGGACTATGACGACCTGATCCTCTCGGCGCAGCGCGTGCTGCAGGATCCCGGCAGCGCCTGGGTGCTCTACAAGCTGGATGGCGGGCTGGAGCACGTGCTGCTGGATGAGGCGCAGGACAGCAACCCCGCGCAATGGGGCATCGCCGCGGCGCTGACCGAGGAGTTCTTCGCCGGGCGGGGTGTCGAGCGGAAAGGCGAGCAACCCGTGCGCACCATCTTCGCGGTGGGCGACGTCAAGCAGTCCATCTACGGGTTCCAGGGTGCGGACGCGACCGGCTTCGGCCGGTGGAAGCACCACTTCGCGGAGCGCTGCACCGCCATCAGCTCCGAGCTGCGCGACGTGCAGCTGAAGGTATCCTTCCGCTCCACGGCGCCGGTGCTGGCGCTGGTCGATGCGGTCTTCGCCCAGGGCGCCGCGCGCGCGGGTGTGGTGGAGGACGGCGCGGTGCTGGAGCACCGCCCCGATCGCATGGGCCAGGCCGGCGTCGTCGAGTTGTGGCCGATGCTGGAGGCGCCGGAGACCGAGCCGCCGCCCCCCTGGGAAGTGCCGGAGGAGCCCGGCAAGGCGGCCGGTGCCGATGCGCTGCTGGCCGAGGCGCTGGCGGCGCGCATCGCGGACTGGCTCCGGCGCGGGGAGATGCTGCCCTCCCGCGCCCGCGCCATGCGGCCGGGCGACATCCTGATCCTGGTGCGTAAGCGCACCGGTGGCCTGGTGCCGCGGCTGCTGCGCGCGCTGAAGGAGCAGGGCGTGCCGGTGGGCGGCGCGGACCGTCTCAAGCTGGCCGAGCAGATCGCGGTGCAGGACCTGCTGGCGCTGTGCGACGTGCTGCTGCTGCCGGAGGACGACCTGCAGCTCGCCGCGGCTCTGAAGTCGCCGCTGGTCGGGCTGGACGAGGCGCAGCTGTTCGCGCTGGCGCATGACCGGCCCGGCAGTCTCTGGGCGCGGCTGGTGCAGGAGCGCGGGCGAGACACGCCGGAAGGCCGCGCCGCCGACTGGCTCGCGAGGCTGATGTCGCGCGCCGACCTGGTCACGCCGCATGCGCTGCTGGCCGAGGTGCTGGGCGAGCATCGCGGGCGGGAGAAGCTGTTGGCGCGGCTCGGCCCGGACGCCGCCGACCCGCTCGACGAATTGCTGAACGCCGCGCTGGACCACGAACGCCGCCACCCGCCCAGCCTGCAGGGCTTCGTGCAGTGGATCCGCCGCGGCGGGGCGGAGGTGAAGCGCGAGCAGGAGAGCGGCGGCGACGTGGTGCGCGTGATGACCGTGCACAACGCCAAGGGCCTGCAGGCGCCGGTGGTGATCCTGCCGGACACGGTGAACAGGGACCGCGACGACCGCTCCGTGCGGTGGTGCATGGATGGCGCGGCGCCGCTGCCCTTCTGGGCGCCGCGCAAGGACGCGCATGCGCCCGCCTTCACCGACCTGCTGGCGGCCGAGAAGCGCGCCCGGGCGGAGGAGGAGCACCGCCTGCTGTATGTGGCGCTGACGCGCGCCGAGGACCGGCTGCTGGTCTGCGGCTGGCAGAAGAAGGCGCCGAAGAACCGGCCCTGGCCGGAAGGCTGCTGGTACGACCTGGTGGAACAGGGCTTCCGCGCGCTGGGCGCGACGGAACAGCCCTTCGAGCCTGCTGTCTTCGGCGCGCCGGCCGAATGCCGCTTCGGCCCGGCGCTGCTGCGCCAGGATTGCGCCCAGACCGTCGAGGCGAAGCCGGATGGTCGCGACGCGCCGGCGCCCGTTGCGGCCGACCTGCCGGACTGGGCGCACCGCCCGGCCCCGGCCGAGGCGGTGCAGGACGCGCTGGCGCCCTCCGCCATCCCCGCCGAGACGGAGACGCCGGCTGCCGCGCCGCAT
>NZ_JAPSMD010000498.1 GCF_027856955.1 Falsiroseomonas oryzae
GGCGGTGCGCGGGCCGATGGCGGCCGCGATGTCGGCGGCGGAGGCGTCGCGCACCCCGGCGCCGCTGAAGCGGTCGGGGATGCCGACCTCCACGATGCGGCCGCCGGCGACGCGCAGCGCGCGGTCGTACATGTTGCGCTGGCTGCGGGCCATGACGAAGTCGCCGCGCGCCGGCGCCTCCGGCAGCGCATCCATCGCCGCGACGTCGAGGCGCGCGATGCAGGCGGCGGCGCCGAGCAGCAGCGCGGCGGAGGCGCCGGAGGTGACGATCCCGGCCTCCGCCCCGGTGAGATCCGCGATGACGCGGCTGGCGGCGGCCTGCAGCTCGATCATGTCGACGCAGGCGGTCGCGGCGTCCGCCATGGCGGCCGTGACCTCGGGGTGCATCATCCCGCCGGAGAGACGCGTGTTGGTACCGGCGGCGTTGATGATCGGCGTGACGCCGAGGGCTTCGTAGATCGTTGCCGTGGTCATCGCGTCAGTACCCGCCTCACGGCGTCCTTCCAGGTGGCGTAGCGCGCATCGGCCTCGCTGCGCGCCATGCGCGGCGTGAAGCGGCGCTCCAGCCGCCAATGCGCGACAGCCGGGCCTGGCGCGGGCAGCAGCCCGGCCTGCAGCCCGGCGAGATAGGCGGCGCCGAGCGCCGTGGTCTCCCGCACCTCCGGCCGGTCCACCGGCGCGCCGAGCAGGTCGGCGAGGAACTGCATCGTCCAGTCCGAGGCGACCATGCCGCCATCCACGCGCAGGACCCGTTGCGTGCCGCTAGCGGCCCAGTCGGCTTCCATCGCCTCGACAAGGTCGCGGGTCTGGAAGGCGACGGATTCCAGCGCGGCGCGGGCGATCTCGGCGGGGCCGGTGCCACGCGTCAGCCCGAAGATGGCGCCACGCGCCTCGGCATCCCAATAGGGGGCGCCAAGGCCGACGAAGGCCGGCACGAAGACCACGCGCTGCGCCGGGTCAGCCTGCTGCGCCAGCGTGCCGCTTTCCGCTGCATCGGCGATCAGCTTCAGCCCGTCGCGCAGCCACTGCACCGCGGCGCCCGCGACGAAGATCGCGCCTTCCAACGCATAGGTGCGCGTGCCGCTGAGCTGCCAGGCCAGCGTCGTCAGCAGCCGGTTGCGGGACGCAACGGGCGCATCGCCCGTGTTCAGCAGCGCGAAGCAGCCGGTGCCGTAGGTGGACTTCACCATGCCCGGCGCGAAGCAGGCCTGGCCGAGGGTGGCGGCATGCTGGTCGCCGGCGATGCCGCGCACCGGCACGGCGGTGCCGAGCAGCGCGGGATCGGTGGTGCCGAACTCCGTCGCGCAGTCGCGGATTTCCGGCAGGACGGCGCGGGGAATGCGGAACAGCCTCAGAAGTTCGTCGTCCCAGTCGCCGCGGCGGATGTCGTACAGCATGGTGCGGCAGGCGTTCGTCGCATCGGTGGCATGCACCCGCCCGCCGGTCAGGCGCCACAGCAGGAAGCTGTCCATCGTGCCGAAGGCGAGCGCGCCGCGTTCCGCCGCCTGGCGCGCGCCGGATACGTTCTCCAGCAGCCAGGCCAGCTTGGTGGCGGAGAAGTAGGGATCGCAGAGCAGGCCGGTGCGCTGCGCGATCATAGCCGCCGCGCCGTCCTCCGCCAGCTGCGCGCAATGGGCGGCGGTGCGGCGGTCCTGCCAGACGATGGCGCGATGGATGGCGCGGCCGGTCGCACGGTCCCACAGCAGCGTCGTCTCGCGCTGGTTGGTGATGCCGATGCCCGCCACCTCGCGGGCGGACGTGCCGCCCTGCGCCAGTGCGTCGCGCAGCACGGCCAGCGTCGCCTGCCAGATCTCCTCGGGTTCGTGCTCCACCCAGCCGGGCGAGGGGTAGTGTTGCGACAGCGGCAGCTGCGCGGTGGCGCGCGGCACCAGCGCGGCGTCGTGCAGGATGGCGCGGGTGGATGTCGTGCCCTGGTCGAGGGCCAGCAGGGCGTCCTTCATCGCATCTCCTCCGGCTGCATCTTGGCGGGCGGCCCGGCAGGTGGCTAGCTCCGGGCATGACGCAGCCCGCCCTCTGTCTTTACGAGCTGGCCGGCGCCGACCCGGCGCGGCTGTTCAGCCCCTATTGCTGGCGCGCGCGATACGCGCTCGCGGCCAAGGGCCTGGAGGCGGAGACGGTGCCCTGGCGCTTCGTCCAGAAGGACGCGATCGCGCCCCATGGGGCGGAGAAGGTGCCGGTACTGCTGCATGCGGGTCGGGCGGTGCGCGAATCCTGGGACATCGCGGTGTATCTGGAGGAGACCTTCCCGGACCGCCCCAGCCTGTTCGGCGGGGCGCCGGGGAAGGACCTTGCGCGCTTCGTCAATGCCTGGGCGGACGCCGTGGTGCTTGCCGGCATCGCGCGGCTGATCGTGGCGGACATCGTGGCGGTGCTGGATCCCGGCGACGTCGCCTATTTCCGCACCAGCCGGGAGGCGCGGTTCGGCATGACGCTGGAACAGGTGCAGGCCGACCGCGACGTGGCGGTGAAGGGCTTCCGGCAGGCGCTGCACCCGCTGCGCATGATCCTGCGCGACCAGCCCTTCCTGTGCGGCGAGCGGCCCATGCACGCGGATGCGATCGCCTTCGGGCCGTTCCAATGGGCGCGCTGCACCAGCCCCTTCCGGCTGCTGGCGCCCGACGATCCCATCGAAGCCTGGCGGCAGCGCATGCTGGACCTGCATGGCGGCATGGCGCGCGCCGTTCCGGCCTTCGACTGAAGGCGCTTGGCGGCATGCGGCCCGCCATGGCTTGATGCAGGCGCCGGCCCGTCACCGCGGAGAGCTTCCATGCGAACGACCTTCCTGACCGCTGGCCTGGCCGCGGGCGCCGCGCTGCTGGCGCTGACCGCCTTCGCCATGGCGCAGCCACGCGCGCCCTATGCGCCGGGTCCGCAGAACATCGAGCTGCCGGCCGACTGGCAGACGCGCTTCATCCGCTACGCCACGGTGGACAAGCCGGACCGCAAGATCATCCGGCACATGTACGTGAACCCTGAGGCCTACGCCGCCACCCGCGCCGGCCAGCCCGCGCCGCGGGGCACGCTGCTGATCATGGCCGACACGCGCGCGCGGCTGGATGCGCAGGGCAACCCGCTGCTCGACACCTCGGGCCGCTTCATCCCCGAACCCGGCTGGATCGCCATCGGCGTCCAGCAGAAGGAGGCCGGCTGGGGCGAGGGCTACGGTCCCGAGCTGCGCAACGGGGAATGGGAATACGCCGCCTTCGACGGGGCGGGCCAGCGGCGCAACATCCCGCTAAATGCCTGCTTCACCTGCCACCTGCAGGCCCGCGCGGGGCAGGACTTCAACTTCACCTACTGGGACCACGCGCAGGCGCGCCGATGACGTTCTCGCTGATCGGCCGCTGCGCGCGCACGGGCCAGTTCGGCGCGGCGGCGACGACCTCCTCGCTGGCTGTCGGGGCGCGCGTGCACGCGGTGGCGCCGGGCGTCGGCGCGGTGCTGACGCAGCACCGCACGGACCCGCGGCTCGGGCCGCGCGGCATCGCCCT
>NZ_JAPSMD010000499.1 GCF_027856955.1 Falsiroseomonas oryzae
CCCGGCGCCGCCATGATCGCGGGCGCCCCGGGCAGGGCGTCGCGCGCGCCGCCGGGCAGGCAGCAGCCCTTGGCCGTCGCGCTCATCGCGTCGCGGCCGCAGGGCGGCGCGGGAGCAGGAGGGGGGCGGGGATCGGCATGCTCGGACTGGACGATCGCAGCCGACCCGGTGAGGTCAAGCGCCCCGCAACGGAAAAGCCAGTTTAGTCCTAACGTTTGATGCGAGATTGATTTAGTCTGCTGCTGCTCCGCGATTACCAGTCAGGACGCCGCGCGGCGCAATCGACCGGATGCCGCCCTGTCCACTCCGGACGGGTGCCGGCGCGGCACAGCGCGGAGTTGGTCCATGGTGAACGTCGTCAATGGCTCGCCGGTTGCCGATACACTGCCCGGCACGCAGGACAGTCCCGACGAGATCTTCGGCGGTGACGGCAACGATTCCATCACCGGCCTTGGCGCGGGCGCGGGCGAGGTCGACCAGCTGCTCGGCGAAGACGGCAACGACACGCTGGAGACGTCCGGCAGCGGCTTCGGCCTCATCGAGGGCGGGGCGGGCAACGACAGCATCATCGCCGGCGCCTCCGGTATCGACACCGGCGTCGGCGGCGAGGGCAACGACACGCTGATCGGCGATGCCGGCAGCGACTACCTGGCCGGCGACGATTACGACCTGTTCGGCGCGACGGCCACCACCGTTTCGGGCAATGACGTCGTCGACGGCGGCGGCGGCGACGACGTGATCAGCGGCGGGCCGGGGGATGACACGCTTTCGCCCGGCGCGGCAGGTCCCGGCGTGGCAGGTGTGGGTGCCGCCTTCGACGTGATCATCGGCGGCGACGGCAACGACGTGCTCGCGCTGGAGGGCGCGCCGCAGGACTACCAGATCGACGCCGGCACCGGTCTCCTGGTCTCGATCCCCACCACCGGCCCGGGCAGCGGCGTCCGCGCGGATGTCGCCGGCGTGGAGCGCATCGCCTTCGGCGTCACGGCGGCGCAGCTTGCGGCCGGCGCCACCCCGTTGACCGTGATGGATTTCGCCAGCCTCGCTCCCGGCTCCTCCAATGACGGCGTGGGCGTGCCGCCCATCGCGCTCAGCGACACGATCGGCGCGGCGCCCGGCGCGACGCAGGTGCTGATCGACCTGCGCGAAATCCTGTTCAACGACTACGACCCCGATGGCGGCGCCCAGGATCTGGTGGGATTCAGCACGACGACGCCCGCTGGCGTCAGCACCACCGCGCTGCTCACGGCCGCCGACGTCGACGCAGCGGGTTTCGACGGGGCGCTCTATCCGTTCGGCCTGCTGGTCGTGAACATCGCAGGCGGGCTGGCCAGTCCGATCAAGCTGCAATACCGCACGGTGCTGGAGGACCCGGCCTCGGGCTTCAGCGACACCAGCAGCCAGGCGACCATCACCATCAACCCGGTCGCGGCCGTGAATGATCGCGTGCTTGGCTCCTTCGGCGGCGAGACCTTCATCCCCTATGCGACGCTCCTGGCCAATGACGGGCCGGGCGCGGTCTTCGGCGGGATCTCCAACGCCTATGTCTTCGGCGGCACCATCGTGGACGACCCGGGGCGTGGCGGGATCGTCATTGATTTCCCTGGGTTGTTCCCGAACGACGCATCCTTCGAGTACAGCCTCGTCGGCTTCCCCGGGACAGCGTTGGTGGAGGTGGACCTCGACAATTCGCCACCGATCACCACGCCCATGGCGCGCGTGGTGACGCCAGGCACCAGTTTCTTCCTGAGCTTCGACGAGATCCGCGACAAGCCGGGCAATTTCGACCCCGATAACACCGGCCTGCCCCCGCTGGTCCAGGTGAGCGGCGCGGCAGGTCCTGACGTGACCTATTCGCTCTCCGCGACCGGCATCGATCTGACGTTCGCGCCCGGCTATTCCGGCGGCTTCTCGCTGGACTACACGCTCACCGACCAGCCGATGCTGGCAACCAGCCTGCCCAGCACGATCAGCTTCATCCTGGCCGCGCCGCCCGCGCCAGTAACGGTGAACGAGGTGCTGAACTGGGGCATCAACAGCGATGGCCGGACGCTGTACCAGGGCGGCCAGCCCGGCTTCGGCGAGATCTATGCGCGCGAGTTGCTGGCCAATGACCTGGTCATGCCCGGCACCGTCGTCGGGACCAGCATCGATGACACGACCCCGCTGGTTGAGAACTTGGCGATCAGGTCGATTCGGTACGCCGCCCCCCCGTTCGACGGCGTGACCTCGCGCTCCGATCACGCCTTCGGCTTCGAATTCGATGACAACTTCACCGGCTCCGACACCTTCCGCTATGACATCTACGACCCGCTCGGCCGGAGCGGGACGGGGCTGATCACGCTCAACGTCAACATCCCGCAGCCAGTGCTGACGAACGACGTCGTCACCGTGCCCATCGGTGCGAGCAGCGTGACCGTCACCGCGGCGCAGATCCTAGGCAACGACACCTTCTTCGGCACCGGCGCCATCGCCCAGATCAACGCGAACGCGTTGATCACCGTGGATGACAGCGGCGTTTCCATCGGCGGCGGCAAGACAAGGCTGGACGGCTTCACCTTCACGCTCGATCCGAACCGGACGCTCGACAGCTACCAGTTCAACGTCCTCGCCTTCGACACGGCGGCCGCCGGCGGCAGCGCCAGCGGGTGGCAAAGCGTGACCTTCGCTCCTGCCGCGCCGACGGCCTATCGCTTCGCCGATCTCGCCGAGACGAACCACGAGGGCACCAGCACAGTCTTGGACAATGGTTTTGCCTTCAGGATCGAGCGCTCGGGCGTGCTCGACGAGGCGGTGGTCTTCTTCACCCTCCGCCCGACCTCGTCCGGCCCCAGCGCAGATGGCAGTGACGTCCGCACCGCCTTCGGCACGCAGCTGCAATACGCCTTCAGCGCCGGCGAGGCGGCGGTGAATCTCGGCATCAGCATCGTCGGCGACGCCTTGGCCGAGGCGGATGAAAGCTTCCGTGTCACGCTGGACGGCCTGGCCGGCGGCAATCCGGGCGCGATCGACCCGACCGCGGCGGTGTTCGTGGCGACCATCCTCGATGACGACCTGCCCCTGCCCGTCTTCACCGTCGCTCCCTTGAACACCAATGTCGCCGAAGGCACCTCTCCGGGTGCGGGCGGCAATCTGCAATTCGTGATCAACCGCACCGGCGACCTCTCCGCCGCGGTCACCATCGGCTACAGCGTCGGCCCCGGCGCGACCAATGGCGCGACCGCCGAGGATCTCGGCGGCAGCTTCTCCAGTGGCAGCGTCAACCTTCCCGCCAACGTCGCGCAGGGCTTCCTGGCCTTCGCCGCCAGCCCGGACGCGCTCGACGAGCCGGACGAGACCATCACCCTGACGCTGACCAGCACCAGCGTCGGCACCATCGGTCCCCAGTCCAGCGCCACCATCACCATCCTCGATGACGACCTGCCCCCGCCCGTCTTCACCGTCGCTCCCTTGAACGCCAACGTCGCCGAAGGCACCGCTCCGGGCGCGGGCGGCAACCTGCAATTCGTGA
>NZ_JAPSMD010000500.1 GCF_027856955.1 Falsiroseomonas oryzae
GCCGTCGCGCAGCAGCGCCTCGATCACCGGCGCCACGCCGCCATCCGCCAGTTCCCGCCCCAGCGTGCAGTCGCGGCCGAGCACGATCACGTCATGCGCCGCCCCGGCCCGCAGCAGCGCGGGTTCCGGCGCATCCTCCAGCCGCAGCACCTCGTAGGACAGGCCGGCGGCGGCGCCGGCGCAGGCCTCCAGCGCGGCCCGCGCCTCCGCCTCGGCCTGCTCGGTCAGCTTCGCGTCGCGCCGCGCCTTGAAGGCGGCGCCGCCGATCGGCACGGCCTCGTGCTCGTCCTGGGTGTGTGGCCGGTCCAGCACCACGGCGACGGTGAGCTTCGCGCCGCTCTCGCGGGCCAGCGCGATCGCCGCGTCGCGGGCCGCAACGGCGCCCGGCGTGTCGTCCAGTGCCACCAGGATGCTGCGCAGCATGAAGGGCCCTCCTCCCGGCCAGGGTAGCGCGGCGCGGGGGGAACGGGCAGCCCGGCCCTCAGTGGCAGGCGGCGCAGGTGCCGGCGGCGAAGCGCCCGACGGCGCCCTCCATGCGCATCCCCGTGGTCAGCGCCATGTGGCCGACCACCAGCAGCAGCGCGACGGCCGCCACCCCGACGAGAAGCCGCAGCATGTCCTGCCCTCCTCCCGAACCGGGGGCATGCTAGCGCCTGGGGTGCAGGGCCAGGAAGCCGATCGAGCACAGCACCAGCGCCGCGGCGAAGGTGCCGATGGCCGCGGCCACGCCGCCCCAGGCCGCCATGAGCCCGGACAGCGCCTGCAGCGCCGCGGCGCCGAAGAAGAAGGAGAGGTTGACCGCGGAGAGCGCGCGTCCCGCCTGCTCGGGCCGCACCGCCGCGCGCACCAGCGGGTAGGCCAGCACCTGGAAGGACACCAGCAGGCCGAAGCCGATCAGCATCGCCAAGTCCCAGCCCGGCGGCAGCATCGGCAGGCCGAGCACCCGCGCGGCCCAGCCGCCAGGCCCGCCCGCCAGCACCAGCAGCAGCATCGCCGCGGCGCCGACATGGGTCGTCCACATCAGCAAGGTCGCATGGCCGACCCGGCGCAGCACCAGCCCGGCCAGCGCCGGGCCCGCCGTCAGGGCCAGGGTGCAGGCCAGCAGCAGGTTGCCCGCCTCCACGCGCGGCAGGCCCTTCACCTCCATCAGCCACGGCCCGCCCCACAGCCCGCGCACGCCGAGCACCGCGGCGAAGGAAGCGAAGGCGAAGACCACCACGCCGCGCAGCGCCGGCTGCGCCGCCATGCCGACCACCTCCGCCATGTCCCGCAGCAACCCGCGCGAGGGATGCGGCGCCGGCCGATCCCCCGGCACGAGCAGCGCCACCGCGCAGAACGCCAGCGCCGCCAGCCCGCCGCAGGCCAGGTAGCCGGCGCGCCAGTCCGTCGCCTCGATCAGCAGTGCCAGCGGGCTGGCGGAGATCAGCATCCCGGTGTTGCCGACCGCCTGGATCACGCCGGACCACAGGGCGAAGCGGTGTGCGGAGAGCGCCCGTGCGGCGAAGGTGACCGGCGCCATGAGCATGCCGGAGCAGCCGGCGCCCAGCACCACCTGCGCCAGCAGCATGGACCACGGGCCGCCGGCCAGCGCGGCCATCGCGGCGCCGCAGGCGCCCACCGCCAGCAGCGCCATCGCGGTCGCCTTCACGCCGAAGCGGTCCAGCCCGATGCCGACGGGGATCATCACCGCGGCGAAGGCCAGGGGGAAGATGCCGGTCACCTGCGCCAGCCCCTCGGCGTCCAGGCCGAGGTCGCGCATCAGCACATCCGACGCGATCGCCGGCAGCGTCCGCACCGCGTTGGAGAAGACGTGGCCGAGGCAAAGCGCGAGGATGGCGAGGGTGACGCCCGCGGACGCCGTCATCGCTGGCGGCGCGCGCAGCGCGCCGAGCGCGCGAATGCGCGCCGCGCACAGACCGACAGCCCGGCAAGCGGAACAGCCGCCTGCGCGAAGCCAAGGCCGTCAGGCGTCAGCATGCCGCTGGCATGACGCGGCCGCCCGGCGTCCGATGGCATATCAGTTTCTGAACATCTTCCCGGGGTTCATGATCCCCTTGGGATCCAGCGCGTGCTTCAGGCTGCGCATCACCGCCAGCGCCTCCGCCCCGTGCTCCTCCTCCAGGAACTCGCGCTTGCCGAGCCCGATGCCGTGCTCGCCCGAGCAGGTGCCGCCCAGCGCCAAGCCGCGTGCCACGATGCGGCGGTCCATGTCCCAGGCGCGCTCCAGCCCCTGCGGGTCGTTCGGGTCGTACAGCACCATCTGGTGGAAGTTGCCGTCGCCGACATGGCCGACGATGCAGGTGAAGTGGCCGAGCTCCTTCGCCTCCTCCTTCGCGCCCAGCAGCGCCTCCGCCAGGCGGGAGATCGGCACGCAGACATCGGTGGTCAGCGCCTTCCAGCCGGGCTTCGCCGCGCAGCCCGCCCAGTAGCTGTCGTGCCGCGCCTTCCACAGCTTCGCGCGCAGCGCGGGGTCCTTCGCCCATTGGAAGCCGTGGCCGCCATGGCCCGCGGTGATCGCCTCCACCGTCTCCGCCTGTTCCTGCACGCCGGCCTCGCTGCCGTGGAACTCCAGGAACAGCGTGGTCAGCGGCGCGTAGCCCTCCAGCTTCGAATAGCTGATCGCGGCCGCCATCATGTCGTCGTCCAGCAGCTCGATCCGCGCGACCGGGACGCCCATCTGCATCACCTCGATCACGCTCCGCACCGCGCCCTCCAGCCCGTCGAACTGCACCACGGCGCTGCTCATCGCCTCCGGGATGCCGTGCAGGCGCAGGCGCACCTTCGTGACGACGCCGAGCGTGCCCTCGCTGCCGACGAACAGCCGCGTCAGGTCGTAGCCATTGGCCGCCTTGCGGGTGCGCCCGCCGGTCTGGATCACGCGGCCATCGGCCAGCACCACCTCCAGTCCCAGCACGTTCTCCCGGATGGTGCCGTAGCGCACGGCGTTGGTGCCGGAGGCGCGGGTGGCGACCATGCCGCCCAGCGTGCAGTGGCTGCCCGGATCCACCGGGAAGAACATGCCCTGGTCGCGCAGGTGGTCGTTCAGCTGCTGGCGCGTGACGCCCGGCTCCACCAGGCAGTCCATGTCCTCCGCGTTGACCTCCAGGATCGCCGTCATGCGCGAGAGGTCCAGGCTGATCCCGGCGCGCACCGGGTTCACATGCCCCTCCAGCGAGGTGCCGGCGCCGAAGGGCACCACCGGCACCTCGTGCTGGTGGCACAGGCGCAGCAGGCGGCTGACCTCCTCCGTCGTCTCCACGAAGGCCACGGCATCCGGCAGGGTCGGGGTGGAGCTGTCCTCGCCATGGCTGTGCTGCTCCCGCACGGCGGCATTGGTGGACAGGCGGTCGCCCAGGAAGCCGCGCGCGGCGGCGATGACGGCATCCACCGGGCGGGGCGTGATCGTGTCCATGCAGTCTCCTCGCAGGCGGGCGGACAGGTGGCCCCCCGGCCCGGCGCCGCCGCAGGCCCGGCGCGCGGCGCGATGCGGCGGCCCGCGCCGGAC
>NZ_JAPSMD010000501.1 GCF_027856955.1 Falsiroseomonas oryzae
AGGACGTGGCGGTGGGCTGGACGCGCCTGCACGACTCCGCCAGCGCGGCGGCGATCGCGGATGCGATCGAGGCCGCGCCGCGCATCCCCCGCCCCGGCGCGACGGCGCTGGGCGAGGGCATGGCGGCGGGGCTCGCGCTGCTTGGCGCCTTCCCCGGCGAGGCGCGGCGGCATATCCTGGATGTGTCGGGCGACGGGCGGCACAACGCCGGCCGCCCGCCCGGGCCGGTGCGCGACCTGGCGGTGCAGGCCGGGATCACCGTGAACGGGCTGGCCATCCTGAACGAGGAGCCGGACCTGCTGGCGCACTACGCGGCGGAGGTGATCGGCGGGCCCGGCAGCTTCGCGATGGACTGCGCGGACTACCCCGACTTCGCGGAGGCGATCCTGCGCAAGATGCTGCGCGAGCTGGCGGGCGCGCTGGTTGCGTGAGGGCTTCGCGCGGGGGCATAAGCCGGCCTCCCGCAGACGCGCCGCCAGCGACGGACATCCCGCCATGCTCATGCTGCTTCCCGGCCCCGTGCAGACCCGCCCCGAGGTGCGCGCCGTGATGGCCGAGGACATCGCCCCCTGGGACGACGAGTTCCGCGCGGAATACGCCGCAATGCGGCCGCGCATCGTGAAGGTCGCGGGCGGCGTGGAGGGCGAGCATGTCTCGCTGCCGCTGCCGGGCTGCGGGCACATGGTGGTCGAGGCCGCGATCCGCACCTTCGTGCCGGCGGGGGGCAGGCTGCTGGTGGTGCAGAACGGCGGCTATGCCGACCGGCTGGCGCGGCTGGCGACGGAGGCCGGGCGCATCGTGGTGCCGCTGCACCACCCGGACAACGAGCCCTGCCCGCCGGCGAAGCTGGAGGCCGCATTGGCGGCGAACCCCGAGGTGACGCATGTGGCGGTGGTGGTCAGCGAGACCGGGACGGGCATTGTCAACGACCCGGCCGTGCTGGGGCCGGTGATCCGCGCGGCGGGGCGGCGGCTGATCTGCGACGCGGTCTCGGGCTTCGCGGCGCTGCCCTTCCGCATCGCCGACCATCCGGAATGCGACGTGGTGGTCTTCACCTCCAACAAGTGCCTGGAGGGGCTGCCGGGCTTCGGCTTCGCGGTGGCGCCGATCGCGCGGCTGGAGCAGTGCGCCGGCAACGCCGGGTCCTGGGTGATGGACCTGCACGACGTCTATCGCCACGCGCTGCGCGACGGCTGGGGCAGCTTCCGTTTCACGCCGGCGGTGCAGGCGCTGCGCGCCTTCCGCGTCGCGATGGACCTCTACGACGCGGAAGGCGGGCAGCCGGCCCGCCTGGCACGCTACAGCCGCAACCGCGACGTGCTTTACGACGGGCTGCAGGCGCTGGGCTTCCGGCCCTATGTGGCGCGGGAGAACCAGGGCCCGATCATCGTGGTGGTGCACCAGCCCGACCACCCGAACTGGGACTTCGCGCGCTTCCTGCGCGGCATGAAGGCGCGCGGCGTGATCGTCAGCAACCACTTCACGACCAAGGCGCCGACGATGCGCGTGGGCTGCATCGGCGCGGTCGACGCGGACGACCTGCGCTTCGCCCTGGCGCAGATGGACGCGACGCTGCAGGAGATGGGCATCCGCCACCGCGCGGCGGCCTGAACAGGACGGGCGCGGCATGATCCCGCGCATCCTGCACTTCATCTGGCTGCAGGCGGAGGGCAGCCGGCCCTGGAGCCTGAGCCACCATGTCTGCCTGCGCAGCGCGGTGGAGCGGATCGGGCCGGCGTCGGCCTATTTCCACTGCAACACCGAACCCGGCGGCAAATGGTGGGAGCTGACGCGGCCCTATGTCACGCCGCGGCCGGTGGCGGCGCCGACCGAGGTGTTCGGCAACCCGCTGGTGCATGTCGCGCACCGCGCCGACGTGCTGCGGCTGCGCACCCTGCTGGAGCAGGGCGGCATCTACCTGGATTGCGACGTCCTGGTGCATCGCGCCTTCGACGACCTGCTCGACAACCGCGTGGTGCTGGGGCGGGAGGGCGCGGACGAGGCGGAAGGCGGGCTCTGCAATGCGGTGATCCTGGCCGAGCCTGGCGCGGCCTTCCTGCAGCGCTGGTACGAGGGCTACCGGACCTTCCGGTCCAAGGGGCAGGACGCGTTCTGGGGCGAGCATTCGGTGAAGCTGCCGGCCCGGCTGGCGCGCGAGCATCCGGAGGAGGTCACGCTGCTGCCGCCCGACGCCTTCTTCTGGCCGAGGGGCGACGCGGAGGGGCTGCGGCTGCTGTTCGGCCCGGCGGGCGGGCGCGAGCTGCGCGGGCGCTATGCCAACCACCTGTGGGAGACGATCGCCTGGTGGCAGCACCTGAAGGACCTGACGCCCGGCCAGGTGCGCGCCCGGGACGGCGCCTTCCACGCATGGGCGCGGGACTATGTGGCGGAGTTGCCCGACCGCTACGGCGCGCCGGGGGTGCTTGAACTGGCGGGGCGGAAGCTGCGCTGGGCGGCGCGGAAGCTGGGGGGGTGAGACGCGGACTTGGGGTCAGGTCGGTCGCGCCCCCACCCGCCCTCGCTGCGCTCAGGCACCCTCCCCCGCTTCGCGGGAGAGGGATCGTCGGCGTGCCCAACTCCCTCCCCCGCGGAGCGGGGGAGGGTTGGGGTGGGGGCGCGACCTGCCTGCGGACGCCCAGGCGAGAGAAGGCGGGCGCGGCCTTCCGTCAGACGGTCTGCTGGATGGCCGAGAGGACCCAGGGTGTGCCCGGACGGCGGGAGAAGGTCCACATCTCCGTCACGGTCTGCCGCTCGGTCGGGCTGCCCTCCACCACGCGGCCGGCGGCGTCCGTCGTGACGTCCACCAGCGAGAAGCGCATCGCGACCGTCGCGTAGTCCTGGCCGTTCTCGTGCCAGGCCTCGGAGAGGTCGCCGGCCTCGAGCTTCACGTCGCGCGTCACGTTGGTCCAGCCGCGCGCCTTCAGGTCCTGCAGGTCCTGGGCGAAGTAGCGCTCCATCTCCGGGGTGGAGAGGCGGCGCAGCGCGTCCAGGTCCTGGCGCGACCAGGCGGCGTTCACCTGGAACAGGGTCTGCTCGAAGGCCTGGTAGTCGCCGGCCGTCACCTCCAGCGGGCGGGTGCCGAAGGCGCTGCCGCCGCCGCCCATGGCGCGGGGGCCGACCGCCGGGTTCAGCTCGCGCGCATGCAGCGAGGGGCCGCCGGCCGTGGCCGGCTGCTGCCGGCCACGCACCAGGCGCACGACCAGGAACACCAGGCCGGTGATCAGGGCGATCTGCAGCATCAGGCCGAGGAAACCGGCGAAGCCCGCCAGGCCGCCGAACAGGCCGTGGCCGGAGAGCAGGCCGAACAGGCCGGCACCGAGCAGGCCGCCCATCAGGCCGGCCATCAGCGGGTTGCGGCTGAAGAAGCCGCCCGCCGGCGCAGCGGTGGCCGGGCGCGGGGCGCCGGGCTGCGTCACGCCCGGGGCGGGGCGGGCCGGCGAGGTGTCGGTCCGGTCGAACTGGCGCACCGTGCCCGGCGCGGTCTGGGTGGAGGGCGGCGCGGTAT